>JBFMBT010000205.1:0-12180 GCA_040754875.1 Verrucomicrobiota bacterium
GCACTCCGAGACGCTGGCGGGCGGCGGTCAAATTCAAAACCCACCGTTTGAAAACCTTTGGAACGGTCTCAATGAGACCGGCAGTTGCAGCGGCTGTCACACGGGCATGTATGATCAATGGAATGGTTCGATGATGGCCAACGCCTGGCGCGATCCGGGTTGGCGTGGCGCCTTCCTGCTGGTGGCGCGTCTCACCTCCACCGACGGCTGTAAGGACGTCAAGGACGCCCTGGTCAACGGCAAGGCTCCGGACGGCACGCAGGCGTACGATTGCTCCACCGATCCGGTCACCGGCAAGGTGTACCGCATCAATCCGTTCGCCAACGCCAACGACACCTCCACGTTCAATTCAACATGGGCGCGGCCAACGCCACCTACAGCGGTTCCGGCTCGTTGATGGACGACTTCTGCTCGCGCTGCCACATGCCGACCAACTACGTGGACGCGACAACCGGCGTGACGCTGGATACGCCTTCCGGCATGGAACACGGCGCGATCAGCCCGACCTTCGACCCGACCGCCGTCAATCCGGCGGCTCCGATCACCACCACCGATCCGTTCACCGGGGCGCTGACGCGTGAATCGTTTGCCGAGCGCCTGGACGGCAACCGCCCGGTGAATTCGGTCTCCGGCAAGCTCGGTATCGTGTGCGAAGTGTGCCACACCAATGTGGCAAGCCGTTACACGCCGTATCACTACTACACCAAATCCGGCACCGATTACTTCCCGGCCACCAAAGCGGCTCCGCGCTGGGATCCCGTCAACGGCCTTACCCCGACGCAGCAAGATATGATCACCGCGCCTGACGCCAACTCCAAGAACCTGGGGTACGGCATTGCGGCCGGTGCATTCCGCTTGTCGCCGCACGCCTTGGCGCAACCGGAGCGTTTCGGGCCGTTGAGCTGGAATAACTTCACCACCACCGTGGACACCTACATCAGTGACGTGTTCTCCGGCGGTGGTGTGACGCGCACGTACTTCTTCAGCCAGGCGCGCCCACCCGGCAAGCACGACACCTTCTACCAGGTGAAATTCGAGCGCGCCGAGTTCTGCGCCGCGTGTCACGACGTGACTAACCCGGCTACTATCAAGAACCAAGCCGGCAAATGGGTGGGCGGTTTCCCCATCGAGCGCACCTATACGGAGTTCCTGAACAGCCGTTATGCGGATCGTCCGGGTAACACCTACTACGACCCGAACTACAAACGTGACTGCCAGACCTGCCACATGCAGCAGAGCTTCGGCGAGCCGGGCACGGCGTTGACGCTGTACACCGTGAACGGCTCCAATGTGATTCCGGACGCCCCGCTCACCGAACCTTCCTGTGACCGTATTTCCCGCACGCCGGGTTACTCGCACCACTTCGTGGGCGGCAATGCCTACATTACCAAGATGATTGGCGCGGATGCCGATGGCGGTTCTGTGCAGCCCTATCCGGAACTGCTGGAGACCAGCTTCACCTCCACGAATAAGGATAGCCGCTTCAACTACGCGCGTTACGACACCAGTGTCGGCCGTTCCGGTCCGGTGCAGACCCAGCATGAGCGCTTCGCCTGGGATCGCCTGCGCAACGCCTTGAGCATGACTTTGAGCGCGCCGGCCTCCGTGGCGGCGGGCACCAACGCCACGCTCAACATCGTCGTCAGCAACGACGGCTCCGGCCATAACTTCCCGACCGGCTTCCCGGAAGGACGTGCGGCGTGGGTCGCGGTGCGTGCGTTCGATACCAAGAACACGGCCTCCGTGACGGATGACGTGGAACTGGATATTCGCGACAACGTGTTGAACCGCGTTTCCAAAGGCGTGGGTTATCTGACCGCGACGGAGATGCTGGATCCGACTTACCCGGCAAGCTGTAACTGGGTCATCCCGGCAGGCTCCATCGATCCGTACGCGGTGACCTTCCGCGCCGTGGCGACCTTGGACGGGCTCTGCCCGACCTTGGATCTGCCGTACGCGACGCCGGTGAACCTGGTGGTGAACGCGCAGGGTATGCCGACCGACGCCAACGGCGTGGTCATCGACCGTAACAACCCCACCGGCATTCCGCGTTATACCGACACGGATAACGATGGCGACTTCTTCGACAATTCCTTCCTGGTGGATACCCGCCTCGGTCCGCCGCGCGCCGGTGTTGCCGGCACCGTCAAGGAAGTCAATGTGGTCAACCTGAACGGCCGTTATTCGGTGGTGATCCCCTCCACCGTGGTCGGTCCGATCGCGGTCACCACGGCGGTGTACTACCAGTCCTTCGAAGCGGTGGTGGCCAAGAAGTTCTTGGGCAACCTTGCCAACACCGACGACGTGGACGCCAACGAAGGCCTTCCCGGCGGCAGCCCGACGCTGGAACCCTGCGTGCTGAAGTCCGCCTGTGACCGCATCGGCAAGGCCGGCGCCACGGGCGAAGTGCAGCTGCGCGAGGCCCTGAAGTTCGATCCGGTGGCGGTGGAGGGTGCGCCGCCGGTACCCGCCGAGGTAGTCACCAAGGTGATTCAGGTGAACGGCACCACGGACAACGTGGCCCCGCAGGTAATCATCAATAACTCGATAGCGAACCCCAACACCACGGCGCCGATCCCGGCCAACCGTCACTGGTCACCGTCGCCCTACGGCGGCGCCACCGGTAACTACGCGGTGGAAGGCGTGGGCGAACAGAACGTCGACCCGGCGCGCATCGTCAAGATCACCTTCAGCGAGCCGGTGACGGGTGTGGACGCCAACACCTTCTATCTGACGGATAGGCGCGGCAACTCGGTGCCGGCCCTGCTGGATCAGATCGATGACACTACCTGGGCCTTGTTCCCCTACACCACGGTGGACAAAACCTTCCTGGCGGCGAGCATCAACATCATGCACATCGCGCCGAGCCGCAACGGTTCGACCATCCGCGACGCCGCGGGCAATCCGCTGGCGGCCGGCCCGGCCGCCGGAGGCGAGTACACCTTCGGCTTCAAGATCATGTAAAGCTTAGTCTCTCGCGCTTTCATATCACTAGGGGGGCGCAATGCCCCCCGTTTTTTTGTTAGCCACAGAGAAAAGAGACAAGAGAAAAGAGCAAAGAAAACAAGATTTAGACTCGATGTGCGTGACTTCTTGTGACGTTTTTCTTGCTTTTTTACTTTTCTCTTGTATCTTCTCTCTTTTCTCTGTTTCTAATCATGCAAACCTCGCTCGCCGACCCCATCAAATCCACCCCGCAGGGCCAAGAAGCCGACGCCATTCTGCGCGCTTGCGTGCACTGCGGATTCTGCAACGCCGTTTGCCCCACCTATCAACTACTCGGCGATGAACTGGACGGCCCGCGCGGCCGCATCTACCTCATCAAACAAGCCCTGGAAGGACAACCCGTCGGCGCCAAAACGCAGTCGCACCTGGATCGTTGCCTCACCTGCCGCGCCTGCGAAAGCGCGTGCCCCTCCGGTGTGCGTTACGCGCAACTGCTCGACATCGGGCGCGACATGGTCGAGTCGCAAAATGTACGGCCATTCGCCGAACGCATCCGCCGTAAGGCGTTACGCGCGTTTATACCGCATGCGCGGCGCTTCGCGCTGCTGCTGCGCATCGGGCAACTGCTGCGCCCGGTGTTGCCGCCGGCATGGCGGCGGCGCATTCCGCCACGCACTACGCCGCCGGCGTGGCCCGCCGCCACGCACCCGCGCACCATGCTGGCGCTGGAAGGCTGCGCGCAATCGGCCATCGCGCCCAACATCAACGCCGCCGCCGCGCGATTGCTGGACAAACTCGGCGTCACGCTGAAATACGCCCCCGGCGCGGGCTGCTGCGGCGCGCTGAGCCGGCATCTGGACGCGCCGCTGGACGCGCAGGCGTTCGCGCGGCGCAACATCGACGCCTGGTGGCCGCACATCGAAGCCGGCGCCGAGGCGCTGGTGATGACGGCAAGCGGTTGTGGCGTATTCGTGAAAGACTACGGCCATCTGCTGCGCCACGATGAAAACTACGCGCAAAAAGCCGCGCACGTCGCGCGCATCACCAAAGACATCAGCGAAGTGCTGACCGACATGGACGTGGAAAAACTAAAACCCGCAACGGCGCGCGTCAGCATCGCCTTCCACTCCCCATGCACACTGCAACACGGCCAAAAATTAAACGGCGTGACGGAACGCCTACTGGAAAAACTCGGCTTTACCTTAACCGCCGTGCCGGACGCGCACCTATGCTGCGGCTCGGCAGGCGCGTATTCCATTCTACAAGATGAAATCGCCGGACAACTGCTGGATAAAAAACTCACCGCCCTGCAATCCGGAACGCCGCACCTCATCGCCACCGCCAACATCGGCTGCCTCACACACCTGCAAACGCGCGCCAACGTCCCGGTGCGGCACTGGGTGGAATTGGCGGCGGAGGTTATGGACTGAGCTTGCTTGAATTTAACAGCGATAACCGCTTCTGCGAGGCGACGGCTTACCAGCCGTCTTTAGGATGCACTAAAAAAATGTAAATTATTGACTATACGATTGTTATATATAAGCATAAAAACATTATCCATCCTATTTGACGCAATATTTTGCGTCAAATAGGATGGCTATTTTACGTTAGGTTTAATCCTGCCCCACAGGTCTATCATAAAAATGGATAAATATACTGAACTTCTGGCGGACACCATTGCCGGTTATACTCTTGTCCATATTGCCATTATTGAGCATCTTCACGATCGTGGCCTCGTAGACAAGGCTCAGATTGCAAACGCTCTTTTTCAGCACTTAGACGCCCTCGGTAGTGATCTCCGCACACCTCAGACCAAGCACGTTGTCGAAGCGGTTGCTGGCTTTTTTCTCCGGGGCACGAATGCTGATCTTTCAAACATTCAATCCCTGCTTCGTAAGCTGCGCGATGAACCGCCAACACCACCAAGCGGAGATGTGCGCTAATGTCCATAAATAGCTCCCATAAACCTAACCCTCCGCTCCAGGCGACGGGCTACGCTGACGCTCCGCCCGCGCCTGAGCTTGGCCGTTAGTCCGCAGTGACCGAGAGCACACATCGCCGGAAGTGGATCAGCCCATGATGCAGATTAAGTCCAAACAACGCGTCGCCGACCACGGGGAGGTCTTCACTCCCGCATGGCTGGTCGAGGCGATGCTCGATCTCGTCAAGGGCGAGACCGAGCGCATTGACTCACGCTTTCTGGAGCCGGCGTGCGGGAGTGGGAACTTTCTCGTGAGGATTTTGCAGCGTAAGCTCGCTGCCGTCGAACTCAAGTACGGCAAGACCGATTTTGACAAACGGCACTGCGCCCTGTTTGCGCTAATGTGCTGCTACGGGATCGAGCTCCTGCCGGACAACATCGCCGAGTGCCGGGCGAACATGCTGGAGGTGCTCGCTGACTACCTGAAGATCGACGAGTCGGACGAGCTCTATCGCGCGGCTTCCTACGTGCTGTCGCAGAACCTCGTCCACGGCGATGCCCTGAAGATGCGCACCAGCGATGACCAACCGATCACCTTTGCCGAGTGGGGCTACCTCGGCCGCGGCAAGTTCCAGCGGCGGGACTTTCGGCTGGACGTTCTCACCGGTTCGTCTGCGTTCAGCGCGGAGGGTTCGCTCTTCGCCCACCTCGGCAAGCACGAGATTTTCATGCCGACGAAAACCTACTCGCCGATGACGGTGCGCGAGCTGGCCGCTCTGGAGGGAAATTGAACATGGCCAAGATCGACGTAAAGGGAACATCCGTCACCGTCATCTCCGGCGGCGTTGACGATTACATTTCCCTCACGGATATTGCCCGCTACAAGGATAGCGAACGCACCGACTACATCATCCAGAACTGGCTCAGGAATCGGAACACCATCGAATTCCTCGGCATCTGGGAGCAACTCAACAACCCCGATTTCAATCCCATCGAATTCGATGGGATTAGAAACCAGGCCGGCCTGAACAGCTTCGTGCTGACCGCCAAGCGCTGGATCGAGGCCACGGGCGCCATCGGCATCAATGCCAAGGCCGGGCGCTATGGCGGCACTTACGCCCACAAGGACATTGCCTTCGAGTTCGCCTCCTGGGTATCGGTGGAATTCAAGCTCTACCTTATCAAGGAATTCCAACGCCTGAAGGAAACGGAATACCGGCAACTTGGCTGGGACATCCGCCGTAACCTGGCCAAGATCAACTACCGTATCCACACCGATGCCATCAAGGCCAATTTAATTCCGCCGCAACTGACGCCGCAGCAGATCAACCTCATCTATGCCAACGAGGCGGACTTGCTGAACATGGCGCTGTTCGGCAAAACCGCGAAACAGTGGCGCGATGAAAACCCCGGCAACAAGGGCAATATCCGCGACGAGGCCAACGCTTCGCAATTGGTGTGCCTGGCCAATCTGGAAACACTGAACGCCCATTTCATCCATCAGGGGCTGCCGCAGGCCGAACGGCTGAAACTGCTGAATCAGACCGCCATCCAGCAAATGAAGCTGCTGTTGGCGGACGCGGGTGCATGGCGACTAGAAGGAAAACAGCCATGAACGAGAAGGTGGGAGCCTTGACTGACCAGGCGCCCTTCACGCTCCGGGGTCGCAACCCCGACGTACTGACCTGCATCGCCAACCTCTCCAACGACGAGGTGTTCACGCCGCCGGAATTCGCCAACCGCATGCTCGACACACTGGCCGAAGCGTGGGCGGCCAGCCACAACGGGGCAAATCTCTGGGCGGACAAGACGGTGAAGTTTCTCGACCCCTGCACCAAGTCGGGCGTGTTCCTGCGCGAGATCACCAAGCGGCTGGTGGAGGGACTGAAAGCTGAGTTTCCCGACCTGCAGCAACGCGTCGATCACATCCTGACGAAGCAGGTGTTCGGCATCGGCATCACGCGGCTCACGGCGATGCTCGCGCGGCGCAGTGTGTATTGCAGCAAGCACGCCAAGGGGCCGCACTCCATTGCCCGATCCTTCACGAGCGACGACGGCAACATTTGGTTCGAGCGGGTGGAGCACACGTGGACCAATGGTAAATGCATATTTTGTGGTGCAGGCCAAGCGACCTATGATCGAGGAGATGGGTTGGAAACTCATGCCTATGCGTTCATTCACACAGATAACATCAAGGCTCGGCTGGTCGACCTGTTTGGAGGCGACATGCAATTCGATGTGATTATTGGGAATCCTCCGTACCAACTTGGTTCTGACGGCGGCACGCGCGACGTTCCGATCTACCAGCATTTCGTCGAGCAGGCGAAAAAGCTTGAACCGCGCTATCTATCGATGATTATTCCTTCGCGGTGGATGGCGTCAGGTCTTGGGCTTAGCGAGTTCCGGCAGACGATGCTCGGAGATCGGCGGATACGTGAGCTTGTCGATTATCCGGCGGCAAACGATGTGTTTCCGGGGGTCGAGGTCAAGGCGGGTGTTTGCTATTTCCTATGGGATGCTGCGTATGACGGCGATTGCAACGTAACGACCATCCGAGGAGGGGAAAAGGTTGGCCCGTTTGCGCGCAATCTGGGCGAGTACGACGTGTTCGTGCGCGATGGGCGCGCCATGTCAATTCTGCGGAAAGTGCAGAAGCACGCGGAGCCGTCCATCAACACGATACTCGCCCGCGACAAGGAGTTTGGCTGGACATCGAACTTCGACGGGTTCCATGAGAAGGAGCGTACCGGGGACTTGCCGCTCTACTACATCCGCACGATGAAACGCGGTGTGGGTTATATCGGGCGCAAGGAAGTAACGAAGAGTACGCATCTCATTGATACATGGAAGGTTCTTGTCCCACAGGCATTCAATGGTGGTGATGCGTTGCCACATCAGATTTTAGGTAAGCCGCTGATCGCTCCATCGCCATCTGTCTGTACGCAGTCGTTTCTGTTCTTTTTCGTTGACTCCGAGAAGGCGGCTAAGAGCCTGCAGTCGTATTACGCCACCCGATTCTTCCGTTTTCTGGTTTCGCTACGCAAGATCACGCAGCACGCAACACACTCAACTTATACCTGGGTTCCGATCCAAAAGTGGAACCACACCTGGACGGATGACGCGCTATACGAGAAATACGGCATCACCAGAGAAGAACAGGCATATATCGAATCCCAAGTCAGGGCGATGAATCTCGACGATGATGCGGTTGAGTAAGCCCACTATCGGCGAAATCCTCGCCCCCAAGCCGCAAGCCCGGCCACGCATCTACGCCTATTCCATCAGTGATGCGGCGCACGCGGGGTTGCTCAAGATCGGCCAGACCACGCGCGACGTGCGGCAGCGGGTGGCCGAGCAGCTCAAGACGGCGGCGATCAAGAACTACACGATCGAACTCGATGAGCCCGCCGAGCGGGACGACGGGACGATTTTCAGCGATCACGAGGTACGCGCGGCGCTGGCCAGAAAGAAGTTCGAGATCGTTACCGGCGAGTGGGTGCGCTGTTCCGTCAAGGACGTAAAAGCCGTGCTCATCGCGCTCCGCACGGGGCAGCAAATCGCGGGCGCGCGCGATCAGAATTTTCCCATGCGCGCTGAACAGCGCGCCGCCGTGGAAAAGACCCACGCCTACTTCCACTCCATCTGGAAGGAAAGCATGCACGCCGTCCCGCGCTTCCTGTGGAACGCGAAGATGCGCTTCGGCAAGACTTTCACCGCCTATCAGCTTGCCCGGAAACTCGGGGCGAAGCGCGTGCTGGTCGTCACCTTCAAGCCCGCGGTCGAGGATGCCTGGCAGACCGACCTGGAATCGCACGTGGACTTCGACGGCTGGCAGTACCTCTCCCGCAATTCCGACGGTGATCCGAGGAAGATCAGCCCGCGTAAACCAGTAGTGTATTTCGGCTCGTTCCAGGACCTGCTCGGCCGCGATGCGACGGGGAACATCAAGCCGAAGAACGAATGGATTCACAAGGTGAAGTGGGACCTCGTGGTGTTCGACGAATACCACTTCGGCGCCTGGCGCGAGACGGCGAAGGAACTGTTCGAGGGCGAGGAGGAGGCCGTCGCCAGAAAGGAAGCCAAGCTCGAATATGCCGAGGGGCTGGAGGAGATGAACGAAGACCTTGCCGTCCTTTCGGAAAAGGAGGCCGAGTTCCTGCCCATCACGACCCGCGCCTACCTGTATCTTTCCGGCACGCCGTTCCGGGCATTGGCCACGGGCGAGTTCATCGAGGAGCAAATCTTCAACTGGGCCTACACCGACGAGCAACGCGCCAAGGAAGCGTTCGCGGCGCAACATCCGGGGCAGTGGAACCCCTATGGCGCGCTGCCGCAGATGCGCCTCATGACCTACCAGATGCCGGACGAGCTCTTGGCGATCGCCAGCGGCGGTGAGTTCGACGAATTTGACCTCAATGAGTTTTTCGCCGCCACTGGCACGGGCCAGAATGCGCAGTTCAGGCACAAGGACGATGTGCAGAAGTGGCTGGACATCCTCCGCGGCCAGTATGCGCCCAAGTCGCACGAGCATCTGAAGACCGGCACGCGGCCGCCGTTCCCGTACTCGGACGTGCGCCTGCTGCCCTATCTGCAACATTCGTTCTGGTTTCTGCCCAACGTCGCGGCCTGTCATGCGATGGCGAACCTGCTCGCCGAGCGTCATAACACCTTCTGGCACGACTACACGGTGGTCGTGGCGGCGGGGGCGCAGGCGGGCATCGGGCTGGATGCGCTGCCGCCGGTGCGCAAGGCGATTGGCAGCGGTTTCGACACCAAGACGATCACGCTCTCCTGCGGCAAGCTCACGACCGGCGTCACTGTGCCGCAGTGGTCATCCATCCTGATGCTGTGCAATCTCAAGTCGCCCGAAACCTACTTTCAGGCCGCGTTCCGCGTGCAGTCGCCGTGGTCGATCAAGAATCCCAACGGCGACGACCCGAACGCGGAGGAAATCCTCAAGCCCGTCTGTTTCGTGTTCGACTTCGCGCCTACCCGTGCGCTGCGGCAACTCTCGGAATACGGCATTGGCCTCGCACCCAACGAACAGAACCCGGAGAACGCGGTCAAGGATCTCGTGTCGTTCCTGCCGGTGCTGGCCTACGACGGCGCGAACATGACGCAGATCGACGCGGGCGGCATCCTCGACATCGCCATGGCGGGCACCTCGGCCACGCTCTTGGCGCGCAAGTGGGAGTCCGCGCTGCTGGTGAACGTGGACAACGACACGCTGCGCCGCATTCTGGACAACCCCGAGGCGATGGCGGCGGTGGAGCGCATCGAGGGCTGGCGTGCGCTTGGCGACAACATCATCGAGACCATCATCAACAAGAGCGAGAAGGTCAAGGAACTCAAGAACAAGGCCAAGGACAAGGAGCTGACGGAAAAGCAGAAGAAGCAGCTCAGCGAGGAGGAAAAGGAATACAAATCCAAGCGCAAGCTAGTCCAGGAAAAACTCATCAAGTTTGCTACACGCATTCCGGCGTTCATGTACCTCACGGATTTCCGCGAGAATACCTTGCAGGATGTGATCACCAAACTGGAGCCGGATTTGTTCCTCGCGGTCACCGGCCTGACGGTGCAGGATTTCCACCTGCTCGTGCGGCTCAAGGTGTTCAACACCGAGCAGATGAACCAGGCCGTCTTCGCGTTCCGGCGGTACGAAGACGCCTCGCTCCGCTACACGGGCATCGAAAGCCATCCTGGGCTGGCGCACTACGGGCTGTACGACACCGTGGTCGCGAGAGAAGATGCCCCGCCATACGAGACTGTGGGCTAACGCAGCAGTGCTGCGCAAACCCCCATGCAACCGCTCCGGCACGCGCGGGCTGGCGCAGTTCTTTTGCCGCGCTACCTGCCATCGGCGCCGCAGCGCTGCCCAAGCTAACCTGCCCGGCATGTTGGCCTGCGTACTCTGGACTGCTGAGTTCTATGGGCGTGAGCTTCATCAACTATACACCGTATTTATTCCCGTTAACCGCGACGTTTCTGCTTGTGTCTTTGATTGCGCTGGGTTGGCGGGCACCGCGACGCCGAGGCTACGGCCCCCTGTGGTTGGGTCTCGCGGCGTCGGCTGTGCTCTTGGTAGGGAAATTCGCGTTTGACTCCGACATCGCCATGTACGCTGGAATGGCGGTATTGGTCGCCGCTTCGTTGTGGAACGCTTGGCCGCGCGCTCAGCGAGAAGCGGCTGGTAATTGTCCGGCATGTGTTTCCACTGTTACTAATCTGTAAGGAGATTTTTATGAACGCAAAACGCAAAGTTGAAGTTTTCAGCGCGGGTTGTCCTATGTGCCAAGAGACCATTGATCTGGTCACACGCCTTGCCTGTACTTCCTGCGAAGTCACCGTGTTGGACATGAAAAAGAACGATGTCGCACTGCGCGCGAAACAGCTCGGCATCCGTTCTGTTCCAGCCGTAGCAATTAACGGCCAGGTTGCTGGCTGCTGCGCGGAGCGTGGACCCGACGAAACTGCGCTACGAGCCATAGGTCTGGGGCAGTCCTAAACAGAAAGCCTAACATTACGTTTGAGAGGGACGCGCCAAAAGCGGCGCGCCCCTGAGCTTGAACGTTGGGCAGCAGGTAAGACGTGTCATCCATTCATACAGGAGGAGTCACATGAGGAAATTACTGCAATTCGTCTTTTCAGCTTTACTGCTTGTTATCAGTCCATTCACATTGGCCGAGGGGCCTGCGTCTGAACCGGCACTGGCCATTACGGCCAATGATGCGCAACTCAAATGGGGGCCATGCCCGCCTTTTCTGCCCAAGGGTTGCGGCATCGCGGTCCTCCACGGCGATCCTGCAAAAGACAATGTTGATGTCTTCTTCAAGGTGCCCGCCAAATCAACCATTCCACTCCATTGGCACACCTCGCCAGAGCGGATGGTGCTGGTTGCAGGCCAACTGCACGTCACCTACGACGGACAGAAGAAGGCTGTTCTCAAACCAGGAACCTATGCATACGGCCCAGCCAAAAAAACACACAGTGGCTACTGTGCAAGCAAAATTGACTGCGTGCTTTTTATCGCTTTTGAGTCTCCACTAGACGCCATACCGGTCGAGACCACCGCCAAGTAGCAGCATGCTGCCCAACAAGGCGCTGCACCGGACGGCAATTCCGCTGCGCTTGGACTGCGGGCGGTTAACTGGAGGCCCTGAGCTTATCTCGTAGAGCCCGAACCGGTTTTTTTCCCTATGATGTTTTGCGACAGGAGAAGCCGGTATAAGAAAGACAGACAGCAGTACGACCTCGACTACAAACGCCGTATCGTCCAGGAATATCTGAACGGCGCCTCGTCCGAGAATCTCGCC
>JBFMBT010000206.1:0-12167 GCA_040754875.1 Verrucomicrobiota bacterium
CTTTCCTTAAAAAAGCCGGAGCAGCGCTCCGGCTTTTTTATTATTCTGTCGCGGCAAGGCGTTGCGTAGATTTGGAGTCCCGGCTTCAGCCAGCCAGGTGTCGGCTCGCAGGAGACATCGAGTATTTCATGCGCGCCCTTGCTACCGCGCCCCGCCGCCTGAAGACTTCAAACTCGCGGGCTGCGATTCGGTTGACATTTGCTTGCGGCGCCAATTCCCGCTAAGCTAAAAGCATCGCATATGAACGCCCAATCCCGCGCATTCCGGCTCAAGCTGCTGTGCGGACTGGGTTTGCTCGTGGTCGCGTCAGTCGGTGTCGGAGTCTGGCGCCACCTCAACTCCTTCCCAACCTCCACTGTCCCGATTGAACAAGAGCTCGGCCCGCGGCCCACTTTTGCGGCCCAGGACTTGATCCGCGCGGCCGAGTTGAATCCGGCGAAACAGAAGATGATTTGGGACGCGGAGCAAACCACCTTCGAACTCGAAACCCAGTTCGGCAAACCCTTCGCCAAGGCGCTCGCGGCCAAGGATGCGGCGAAATTGGGCAAGTTCTTGCGCGACGATTTCGCCGGCGAAATCATCGTGCCAAAACAAACTGAAGTTCGGCGCGTCGGCTTGATTTCTTCCGAACGGTTCGCGGCCTCGACCGCGCAGCGCCGCTCTGTGGACGGCTCGCAAATGGTCGCGCACCTGCTGGACACTGTGGCGCGCTTCCAGGTGGTCGAACGTTCCAAGATCCGCGTCCTCAAGATTCACAATGCCGAGAGTGACACCAACCGCTGGGAAACGAAGTTGCTGCTGACTGCGGCCGGGCGCGATGGGCAAGGCCGCCATCTGGAACATGTTTCCGAGCATCTCACCGAGTTCCGGTTCCAATCAGCGGATGAAATCACCAACCAGGGCCATGTGGTTGCCCGTTGGTCGATTCAGAACGAGGAACTCCGCGTCAGTGAGAAGGCGCTCCTGGAGGAAGTCACCGAGAGCGTGGGGTTGCACGATCTTCCGATCACCGACAACTGGAAGGTCGAGCCAAAGTTTGCTTTTCAATATCGATTCCAAATCGGGGTCGAAGATTTCAATCGTGACGGGTTCCCGGACATCGCGGTCGCGCTGGACAATGGGAATCCGTTGTTGCTGCAATCGGTCAAGGGAGAGCGTTTTGAGGAGATCACGCCGAAAGTTGGCTTGAAACCCTGGACCAACCGCGGCGTGCGCAATCCCTCGTATTTCACAGGGTGGATTGATTACAACAACGACGGCTTCCCCGATTTGATCATGGGCCATTACTTCTATGAGAACCGCGGCGGCACAAACTTCGTGGACGTAACCGAAAGCACCGGCCTGTCATTCGGGATCGAGCCAATGGGCTGCGTGGTGGCGGATTACGACTGCGATGGCTGGGTGGATCTCTACATTCTGTATCAAAACCCCGAGACCAAACGCAAACCCGGCGAAGTGCTGCCCTGGGTCGGGGATTCGCAGAGCGGCGCCGAAAACCATTTATGGCGCAACCTTGGCAACGGCCGGTTCATGAACGTGACGCAGGCAGCGCATGCGGGCGGCGGCCGGCGGCGAAGCTTCGCGGCCTCCTGGCTGTTCTTCGACGAAGACCGTTTTCCCGATCTCTATGTGGCGAATGATTTTGGTGAAAATGTTCTGTTGCGAAACCGGGGGGACGGCACGTTTGAAGACATCACCAAGCGCACCAAAAGCGGGGATTACTCCACGAGCATGGGCCTCGCGACCGGCGACATCGACAACGACGGCAATCCGGAAATCTACGTGGCCAACATGTTTTCCAAAATGGGCCGGCGCATCATTGCGCATGTGGGGGAGAAGGATTATCCGCCGGGAATCTACGAGCAAATCCTTGGCTCCTGCGCGGGCAACCGGATGTACAGCCGCAAGTCCGGCGAAACAGCTTACAAAGAGTTTAGTGAAGACATGGGCATCAACCAGGTTGGCTGGGCGTATGCGCCTGCGATGGTGGACCTGGATGGCGATGGATTACTCGATATCTACGCAGCGACAGGCTTCTTGAGTTTCGACCGCTCCAAGCCCGATGGGTGAACGTGCCTCTGGCGGGCTGTCGTGTCACAGCCCCTGGATCGCACGTGCAAGTTGCCCGCGCTGGGAAAAGTGAACACCGACGCCGGCGAGTTCTGGTCGGAGAACCCGTTCGACATGCCGCGCAACGGGGACAATCTCAGCGCGTACGAACGTAATTGCATCTTCATCAATTATCGCGGGAAAAGTTTCATCGACGTTTCCTACGCTTCGCAAGCAGACATTGATTCCGATTCCCGTTCCGTGGTGGCGGCGGACTTTGACCGCGACGGTGAACCGGACATTCTGGTGGCCAACGTCGGTGGCGGTCCCTTGCGCATGTTTCGGAATCAGTTTCCGCGCGACATGAAACGCGTGCGGCTTGAACTGGTCGGCACGCGCAGCAACTTGCGCGGCGTCGGCGCGCGCGTCACTGCCGAAGCCGGCGGACAGAAAATTGTGCGGGATAATTTCCCGATGAACGGTTGCATGGGCCTCGGCCCGGTTGAAATGTTGATTGGCGTGGGCGCCGTTACCAGAATCGACCGCCTGACCGTGTGCTGGCCGAGTGGCGTGGTGCAAGAATTGAAAGGACTGCCGGTGGATTGTCAGCTCACGATCACCGAAGGGCGCGCGGACTTCAAAACGTCCGAGCTCTCACTGCGTCCGCTCGTAACACCAAGCAACCAGTGAATGTGTCGGGAATTTCCTGACGTAACCACTCCTACAAAGCTACGTCTCTATCAATGACCGGAAACCCCGGTGTTTTGTTGTACTTTCGCTGCCAACGGCGGTTATCCCGAATGGTAGTCGGAATCGGGAAAGCTGCTTTAGCAGGTTCAATCCCGCCATCAAGCAGGGGCCTAATGGACATATCGGCATGGCTCGTCAGTATGTGAACCAAAACACTGTGGGAAGCGTTGAATGAACAGAAAGCGTTTGTATCGAGATAGATGCGTCGAGAAAAGCCGCCTTTGATCGCAAACCTAGGGCCTTTTGTAACTGCTTGAAATTAAGCTTGCTTACGCGGCCATTTGGGCTTAGTCTGAACTTAGAAACACGCGTGTGACGAAGTTGCGCCAGTTATTGCTAACGGTGTTGTGGGTAGGTGTCCTCTGTACACAGGGGGCGTTCGCCCAACTTGCCGCTTTGTTTGGGGAACCGGAAGGAGTCGCCGCGCTGCCGCGCACTTCGCTCGTATTGAGTGCGGACGAACAAGGCCGGCTCCGGATTCAAGTCAACGGCGCATCTGTTGAGGTTCCGCGTGAATTGATGGACAAAGGCGGATCGCTGGCCATCGATGGAGCTGAACTGATTCTTTCCCCCAGCGCGCGCACCATTTCCATCAACTCAAAGGAAAAAGAAGTGATTCTTGAAGCGGCCGGCTTCGAAGGATGGGCGGCGCGGGTTCCGCTGAAACACGAAGCGAGCATCGCGCCGGATTGGAAGAAGGTGTTGCTTGATGTCCGCGTAGGGGCCTCCAACACGGAGCCCGTGTTGATGCGTTTTGCCGATGGCGCAAAAGCGGCGCTGGGGCCGGGTGCCCAATGCCGTTTCGATCTCATGCGCGACCAGTCGTATTACCTGGCCGGCATGGGCGAAGTGGATACCGTGAGCGCCGACGGGGTGGAGCGAAAACTTTCTCCGTTTGTGCTACCCATGACTGGTGGTCCACTGGTTCGCGAAACCGACCCGGACGGCAAGTCGCGCATGAAGCGATTGACCCCTTTGATCACGATCACGTTCTCCGGTGACTTGCCGGGCGAAATTGTCCTCGACCACGCGTCCGCTGAAGTGATGCAACTGACTTCCGGACAAACCAGAACACTCAAGGCGTCGGCGGGCCAGGAGATTGTGCTAAAGAACAATGCGTCGAATACGACTTTTGACTGGTCGGTAACCAAGGGGCTCTTCCGGTTTCACAATGCGGGGCTGCCTTGCTGGGATGGCTACGGGTTGACCGACCAGGCGGCGGACATGCAATGGGGCGCGACGCCGACCATCGATATCTCGAACCGCACTCCCACCACGACGCCGGTGGTGACCCACCTGCTCACGATGCTGGGGCGCAATCTCAGCGCCATTGTCGCACCGCGGTCCACGTTCCAATACCACCAGATTGAGCCCTGCCAGACCTTCGCCGGCTCCGGCATTGGCGACGTGCGGCTTTACAACAGTGATTTGCAACAGATGACCTCGCTGGCGCAGGGCAACGTATTGATGAAGTCCGGCGTGCCGGTCACGGGCGCGGTGTCCAGCCGCAACCCCAAACTGGTTTTGAACTGGGAGATCAACACGCCGCTGGAGGTTCGTTCGCAGGAAGGTGTGTCGCTGGTGACTCCGGATTCACGGAAGCAAATCACGTTCAGCAAGACCGGTGGAAAGATCGATGTGGTGTATGACAACCAGGGAACGGTGCTTTTCCGGTCGCTGGTGGGCGATTATTCGGTGCAGCCCAAGGCGCTGAGTTCATGGACATTCGATGTCACGGAAGGCGATGGAGTGAGTTTCACCCTTGACCGCCGCACAGGCGTGTTTGTGGCGAAGACCGGCCAGGAAAACAGTTCACAGGTCAATGTCATTTCGGAAACGGGCTTCCTGCCCGCGATGGATCCCGGTGCCACGCTGACGTTCGTCATCAGCCGCGAGGCGCCGCTCTTTTCCCGGTCGGAAGGGAACATCATTTTCTTTGAATCCGCTGGTTCGGGAGCATCGGGGTTTGCAACGGCCCCGGTGAATTTTCCCGCGCCGCTGGGCCGGCTTCCGCCGCCGTTGTTTGGCGTCGTGAGCGAGTTTGATGTCTCGCGGATACCGCAACCGCCCGTGAGCATCGTGAAGTAGCAAAAACAGAGTGAACTGTTGAGGTCGGATGGGCGTTTAAGCGACTGACAACGAACAGCAAAACGTGTTTGCGGTGTACAGTGCAAACGACAGCAGCAATATGTCCCGATGGTGGCGCCGCGCAATCCGGCGGATGCCACCGCCTGTTATTGCCTGGTTATTGGGCGGCTGCCTTATGAACTCATTCGTGCCAAACGCACAAGCCCAGGTGGAGGCCGAGTTCTTGAGCCGCACGACGCCGTTTCCGCCCTACCGCACGCCCGAGTCCGTGCGCTACAACCTGAAGTGGGGCAAGCTGACTGGCCGGCTGTCCGCGTCGGTACAATTCGAGTACAACGATAACGTAAACCTGTCGGAAACCAGCCCGCACGAGGATTTTTCCATCGGCCCGGAATTGGGCCTGGGCTTCTTGTGGCCGATCGATGACGTGAATGTCCTACAACTGGATCTTGGCGTGGGCTACCGTTGGTATATGAACAGCCCGGCCATCAGCACGGTGAGCATTGCGCCTTCGCAAAAATCGCACGTGGACTACCACCTGCTGCTCGGAGACGTGAGAATCAACGTGCACGACAATTTTTCCACGCAGGTCGATCCGGTGAGTTTCGGCGCCGTCAGCGGCGGCGCGGCCAACCTCGTCAACTTCCGACGCTTCCGCAACACGGCCGGGCTCACTGCGGACTGGCGGGCGCGGCGCAACCTGAGTTTCTACGGCGGCTACGATTACAGCATCGACCGCTCGCTCTCGAGCCAGTTCACCAACCTGGACCGCGACGAACACACGATGAGCGCGGGCATGAACTGGCAGGCTTCGTCGCGCATCACGGCTGGCGTGGGCGCGGCTTACACGATCACGGATTACATTCAGCAGGTGCAGAACGATGGCACGAGTTGGTCGATCGGCCCGCGCATGTCCTGGAAGCTCAGCCCGTTTCTGACGCTGGACGGCTCGATGGCGTATTCCGTATCCGAATTCGACAACACGGGGACCATTGGCGACACGGACGAATCGCGCGGCCTCACGTATCAATTCGGCCTCGAGCACAAGATCAACCGGAACATGTCCCAGTATTTTCGCGTGTCCAAGAACGTGGACCTTGGGATTGGGAGCAATTTCACGGATGTGCTCTCGTTCCAACACGGCCTCAACGTGATGATCACCAGCTCGATTTCGGTGGGGACAACCCTTGCCTACGAGACACTCACGTCTTCGGGCGCGTTGGGTGAGACGGCCGACCGCTACTTGTTCAGCATCGGGACCGGTTTTCAGGTCACCCGCTACTGGAGTGCTGGTTTCGCCTATGCGCTGGCGTGGAAAGACTCGAACCAAGCCGGCCGCGATTATTTGCAAAACCGCTTGACACTGGACCTTACACGTCGATTTTAATACTTATGCGCGTCCCTAACATGGCCATTCTGGCTGCCTTGGCGCTATGGGCGACGGGCGCGTTATCGTTTGCGCAGACCAACGCCCCGGCCAAACTGACCGGCAGTTCGGCCGATTATCGCCTGACTTTTGGGGATAAGGTCGAGTTTCGTATCGAGGAGGATCCGTCCAAGCAAGCCAACACGCGCACACTCCAAGTGACGGCGCTGGGGGATATTCGCTTCCCGGTCAGCCTGGACTACGATGAGCAAATCACCATCCGAGCCATCAATCGCACATTGGCGGAGATTGAGAAAGAGGTGAAAGAAAAACTCGAAGCGGATTATTACCATAAGGCAACCCTTCATCTGCGCTGGGTGGAACAAGGACAAAGACCCGGGCGCGCTATTTTCAACGGCTCGGTGCGGGGTTTTGTGCCGATTCTGCCGGGCCAGAAAACGACTTTGATGGAGGCCCTGATGTCGCTTAACCCCAGTGAATTCGTCAATCTGCGCAGCGTGGAACTGAATCGCATCGATCCCACGACGGGCCAGAACGAAAAGAAGATCGTCGATGTCGAGGACATCCTGAAGAACAACCGGCGCGAAAAGGATGTCGAATTGCGCGATGGCGACTTGATCCGGACCAAAGACAAGATTTTCAACCTGTTTGGCAGATGAGCGGCGCACCATCGAAAGCCCCCTATCCGGCCACACCAACGGGAACATCGTTGGTGGACCGGATGAATCTGTCGATTCATCTGCGCAAGTACGTCAAACTTTTCACGCGCCGTTTCTGGATCATCCTCCTGTGCGTGATCGGGGCGGGGGGCTATTCGTATTACAAGGCCAAGAACACGCCGGATGAGTTTGAGGCGTATTCGGTTCTGGGTGTGACCACGCGGGTCGTGCGCGTCACGCAATCGGCCGTCCAGGAGACCCCTTTCGTCGAGGACCAGTTGAATTACATGCGCGGCCTGGTGGGCAAGGTCGGCGAGCAACTGTCCAATTACCGCACGGCCACGAAAGCGAAACCGAAACTGATCAGCGCCACGCCCAACAAAGGCGGCGGATCGAGTTTCACGCTGACGGTGCGCAGCGACGATTTCGAATATGCCCGCCTTTTCGCCGAGCGTTGGGCCAGCGAGTTTTTGAAGTTCAAGGACAGCCTGCGCGGCGACGCGTTGAGCGTCGGACTCAAGGAAGCCCGCGCGGAGGAGCAGAAATACCGCACCATGTATGAGCGGACGCTCGAAGAAAAAAATGACTTCCTGAAAAAGCACGAAATCGGCGACGTCAAGGAGAGCCGCGAGGCGCAGCAGGCGTTGCTGGACAAGTTGTTCGCCGAGTACACCACGCTGAAAACCGAGCGCGAACTGGTTGAACGCATGTCGGCCGAAGAATTTGGCAAGGATCTCGAGAACCGCCAGACCCCCGCGCCCAAGGGCGACAAGCCGGAACAACGCCCGCCCTCGCCGCGTGTGGAAACCAGCCCGGACGATATTCCGGCGGTTTCGAGCTACACCCTCGACCAGTTGCGCTTTCGCAAACTCCAGGTCGAGGAAGAATTGGCAAAAGCGCAGGCGACGCTGAAGGAAAAGCACCCGCACATGGCCCGCCTCCGGGAGGAACTGGCCGGATTTGATCGTGATATCCGCCTCACGCAAAAGTTAATGGATGAGAACAATCGGAAGATCGCCGAATTGAAACTACAAGCCGTTTCGAACCGGATCGCCCGCCTGGATTTGGAGCGCCGGCAAGAGGTGGAATTGCGGCGCAAACGCGAGGAAGCGCTCGCCAAGGCCGTGGAGGAGCAGCGTGCATTGCTGGGACAGGCGCGCGAAATTGAGTATCGATACCAGACGCTTGTGGAACGGGCGGACTTGGAAAAGAAAGAATTGGACCGCTGGACCCAAGCCCGGATGCTCTACAGCGCGGAGCGGCCCGATGAGGACATCATTACCATCATGCAAAGCGGCGTCGGGAACCCTGGGCCGGTCTTCCCCAATCGCTCGAAGATGATCACCCAGGGACTTCTCTACGGCTTGGGCCTTGGCCTCGCCATTGTCTTCCTGCTGCATCGTTTGGATGACCGCCTTGAGCTGGCGGAAGACATCGAAGAAGAGTTGGAAGAGCCCGTGCTGGGGCAGGTGCCGCAGATCGACGCGACGGACCTCAAGGATGGACGCTTGCTCATCACGCATATGGACCAGCACAACATGTTCGCCGAGTCCATCCGCGGCGTGCGTTCCGCGGTGATGTTCGGCAAGCACGGCGGCCACAAGCAGGTCATCCTCGTGACCAGCGCGGTTCCTGGTGACGGCAAGACCACGTTCACGGCCAACTTCGCCGCCACACTTGCCGGCGCGGGCAATCGCGTGTTGCTTGTCGATGCCGACCTGCGCCGTGGCAACATTCATCACTTTTTCGGCCAGGAACGTGACAACGGCCTTTCCGAGGTGCTGGCGGGCGAACTCAATTGGTCGGACGCCGTGCACCCGACGGAGATCAAGAACCTGGATGTGGTCAGCACCGGGCGTCTGCCGTCCAATCCGGGCGAATTGTTGATTGGCCCGGTGACGGCGGAGTTCATCAAGGAAGCGCGCGAGGAATACGACCACATCCTTTTCGATTGCCCGCCGTTGACCGCGATCGATGACACATTCTGTCTGGTCAATCTGTCGGACGGCCTGTTGTTCATCGTCAAGGCTGGGCAGACCTCGATGCGTTTTGCGAAGAACGCGCTGGCCAACGTCCAGCAGCGCGGCGCGGAAGTCATCGGCATCGTGTTGAACGGCATCACGACCGACCACCCGAGCTACTACTACAACTATTACTACCACGCCTACTACAACAAGGAGCTGAATGCCGCCGGGGAGCCGACGCAATCCAAGGCGCCCGCCGTCAAGATGGCGCCGCGCAAGCGCCGGGTGCCGTCCATCGACCAGGAGGCCCACGCGCGCGCCGGCCAGCCGGCGTCGTCGAGCATCATCGCCGCGGAAGAACAAAAGAAGGCCGAACTCTTCAAAGCGCGCCGTGCCCAGAAGTCTGGCGACACCAGTCGCGTGGCGAAACCGGACGAACCGGCCAATGAGGCAACCGATGTGCGGACGGAATCGACCGAGCCGGTGCCGCCGAAACAACCGGGATCGGTTTCTTGAGAAGCGGGTTTGGTTTTCCGTTTCAAGCGAGGGAAGCTTTCTTCCGGCTTCGTTTCCCGGTAAACTTTCCGCGCCGAATTGAAATCCAAGAGTCAATCGATGCCTGACCGCCCCAGCCTCTGGCGCCAGTACCCATGGCTCCTTGGACTTTGTCTCGCGCCCATCCTCTATGGCTCGGTCACTGCGGAAGGCAAAGCAGTCGTAGGCTTGTTGCTCGGCGTGAGTCTGCTGCTGCTCGCGTTGGACATGGAGGTGGCGGCGCCGGTCGTGCCCAAACGATGGGCCTGGCTTTGCGCGGTTTTGTTGGTGCTGCCGCTGGTTCCGTTGCCCTCGCCGGTCGTGGGGTTGCTCAATCCCAAGGCGCTGGAACTGGTCCGCGAATTTCCGGTGGAGCAGGGGAGGGCGCCGTCGTGGCTTTGCTTGAGCGTGTCGCCGGCGGGAACCGCCGAGCGATTGTGGGAGGTGTTGCTGCTGATCGCCTGCTTTGGGCTGGCGCGCCACGCGGCGGCATTGCCGGGCTTCGCTCGGTTGTTCGCCATGGCCATCGGCGCCACGGTCTTCCTGCTCGCGGCGAGCGATGTGTGGTACCGCTTGGATGGACAACGCGTCATCCTGGGAATCTGGCAGCCGTCCTGGGGCAAAGGCGCCGGCACCTTCGCGAACCGCAACCACTTCGCCAACTGGATGAACGTGGCCACGCTCTTCGCCTTCGGCTGGCTCCTGCGCAATTACCGTCCGCTGCATGCGGCCCGGGGAGCATCGTTGCCTCCGGAATGCCGCAGCCGCGTTGATGTGCTGTTTCTGGTGGCCACGTTTCTCTTCGGGCTGCTGATGACCGTGGCCAGCGGTTCGCGCGGCGGCATCGCCGTGCTGCTCGTGGGCGGATTTGTGTGGCTGGTCTTGCTGGTGCGCCGCTCCCGCAGCCGTTCGCGCTGGTTGACCATGGGCGTCGTGGTTTTGGTGGCCGGCGGTGTGGTGTTGTTCACTGGTGAAGCGTTGATACGGCGGCTGGCCGAGGCGGAAATGGATTTCACCACCACCTACCCCAAGGCGGATATCTGGAAGCAAAGTCTCGCGATATTCCTCAAGTTCCCGGTCTTCGGTTGCGGCCTCGGAACGTTCGTCGCGACGTACGGCCATTTCAAACAAGCCGGCGGCGAGGCGACGTTCTGGCACGCCGAGAACGACTACGTCCAATTGTTGATGGAAACCGGCACCGTCGGCGTCATTGCCTTTGGTGGGCTGCTGTTCCTCCTGGGCCGCGCCGGCTGGCTGACGGCGTGGGACCGCGCGCATCGCCATGCCGAGCCGGAACTGGTGCTTGGGGCGGTGGCGGCGCTGACGGGGTTTGCCGCGCACGCGGTGTTTGAGTTCGTGGGGCAGATCACCTCCACGGCGCTGCTGGCGGCGGCGTTGCTCGGGTTTGTCATCGGCTGTCGTGACCACATCAAGCGCGCCGCTGTGCCCGCTCCGCCGGGCAACTGGCGCGTCATCGGCAACCGCCTCTTTGGCGTGGCGCTGATCGTCGTCGCCGGCTTGCAGGCCGCGGCCTTCTGGCATTGGACGCAGGGCAGGGGAGATGCTTCCTCTGTTTCTCGGGCGCAAGTTGAAGAAGTTCGCCACTCATTGCAACTGGCGCCGTGGCTGGTGGAGCGCCAGGCCGCCTTGACCCGCATGGAAGTGCGGCTCCTGCGCGACGCCCCGCCCGAAACGCAGCGCGAACAAGCCGCCGCTGCGCGCGCGCAACTGAACCGATCCATCGCCTGGGACCCCTTGAACTGGGAATTGCGCCTGGAACGCGCGTGGCTCGACCTGGCGTTTTCCAGCGACCGCGCGCTGGGGCTGGCCGAGGCGCGCGAAGTATGCCGTTTGAACCCGCGGCAACCCCTCATTCCCTTGCGCTTTGCCCGCCACTTTGCGGTGCGTGACCCGAATGCGGCGTGGGAATTCATCAGCCAGCCGGTGCTGACCTCCGGCCCGCGCCTGCGCGAAGTGCTCGAGCTGGCGTGGACCATTCGCGGCGATGCCTCCGCCCTCTGGTCGCTCGTGCCGGACACGCCCGGGGCCATGCTGACCTTCGGCGAATTCGCGCAATCGAAGAGACTCACCGGCCTGGCCGCGGAGGCCTATCGCCGCGCCGCAGGCGCCTTGCCGCCGGCGCAAATGGCGGACCGCTTCCTGCAAATCAAGCGTCCTGAGCTGGCGGTGCAGGCCGTTCCCCAGCCGCCCGCCAGCGACGCGGACCGCCTGGCCCTGGCCCGCGCATGGCTGCAAGCGGGCAATCCCGTGAAGGCGCTCGACGCCGCCGAGTCGGTGTGGCGCGGCCGTCCCGCCAGCGAGTCGATGCTCAAGCCCGTTCCCGTGACCGAGACGCCGGTGACCTTGAAGCGACGTCTGGCCATGACACCGGAAGATGTGAAACTGGCGCGCGAACTGGCCGAGAGCATCTACGAATCGCCCGCCCCCAAACGCGACCTCGCCACCCTGCGCGACCTGGCCCGCCGGTTTCCCGGCGAACTCCGCATCGCCTGGCTGCAATTGCAGACCGAGGTCGAGTTGAACGATTACCCGCGGGCGGCGCGCACCGCGATGGACCTGGCCGCTCGAATGATGGAGCAGTAGGGCAGCCACCGTTGGGAGGCGTGGCTTTACGATGAGCCTTGCGTATCTCTTTCTCACACCGCGGGAACAAGTTCTCCCTCTCCCCAAGGGAGAGGGCCGGGGTGAGGGGGAAGGCGACGTAATTCCATCACC
>JBFMBT010000207.1:0-12095 GCA_040754875.1 Verrucomicrobiota bacterium
CTCCACCGCGTTCTGACCTTGCTCGCGTTTCCGGAAACCAAAGATGTACGCCATGTTCGCCGGGCGCGAACGGTGAAAGAACCATTCGTTCTTCTTGAGAATCACTTCGCGCAATGTCCCCGCCTGCTCCTGTTGCGCGCGGCCCAGCTTCAGCGGCGACCAACCGAGCGATTTCTCGATGACTGCCGTCGCGCGTTGATAACCGAAATCGTTCAGGTGAATCCCATTGTCGGTGAGCGGCTGCTTCGCCGTGCCGCCAACGAGTTGCTCGTAAAGCGATACAAACGGAAAGCCCCGTTCCTGCGCCAGTTCGCGCAGCGCCTTGGTGTAGAGGGACAGTTGCTCGTTATGCTTCGCCGGATCGGGCAACGGGGCAGGCAGCTTCTCGTGCTTGATGGGGCTGACGACCACGAACCGCACCTGGTCCTTGCCCACGATTTCCTGAATCGTATCGATCAACGTCTGCAAATCCTTGATGAAGGTGGACAACCCCGCTTCGCCCTCGAACGAATTGGCCATGCCGTAACCGAGGAACACGACGGTCGGCTTCACCAGTTCGAGCTGGCCCTTGAGCAATTTGAACCCCTCGTCGTCCGGCTCGCGCCCGGCCTGCAAGAGGCTCAGGCTTTGCCGCGAAATGCCGCGGGGCGTGTCGCCGCTCCAGCCCAGGTTGCGGAAGGTCACGTGGCGGTCGGCGAACCGGAGCGTCAGGGCCGTCTCGATGCGGCCGTAGGTTTGCTCGCGTTCCATGAGCGTGTCGCCCAGGAACGCCACCCGATCGCCATCCTTGAGTTCAAACGGCTGACCAAAGGCCGACAGACCGACTGCCATCGCCAAAAGCACGAACATGCGCGTCAATATCATAAGGTCGCTGATTTAAGCCGTCGGCGTTCCATCCGTGCAATCTTGAACTTTGAAGAGGTGGGTTGCCCAAATATCAGGCTTCGCAAGCTGTGGCCCTCTCCCTCCGGGAGAGGGGAGCCGGAATCGAGCGCGTTGGCCATTCGGCGATGCGCTGAAATACCCGTCGTTGATGGTTCATCTGTTTGAGCCTCGTTACCTCGGCGGCTACAAATATTTTGATGGGGGGCTGATGGGGATGTATGTGGAGTTGGGTGGACCGTCGTGGGTTCAGGGTTCGTGGTTTGATTTTTTTATTTTTTTCTCATAAGTGGGCAGAGGATGAGCCGGGCACATCCCGAACGCCCGATAAGCGTTGGCGCCGCCAGAGGGGTGAGCGGCACGCGGGCGCGAGCGTGCGCAGACGGATGGCGGCGAGCCGGTCCGTTTTGGACGGTGGCGCTCCCTGGCGCATGGGAGTAGTGTGCCATGGAGTGATAGATGTGTCAAGTGCCACCCACAGATGCAGAAATGGCCACCGATTGAGGCAGGCAAGCGAATGGGAGGGAACTTCGGGTTCCAAACGCCAAACTCCAAAGAAACTCCCAAGGAATGGTCAATAGCCGGTCGCCAAAGGGGGCTGGAGAATGGGCTGCTTGACGAACCGGGCAACCAGTGCTTCCTTATTCACCATGAAATCCCCCGCTGTTGCCCTTCCCTTCTGCACTGTGTCCCTCGCGCTTGCCTTGTCCGCTTTCGCGCTCTCCGCCCAGGAAGGCCCAGGCGTGCTGAAGCTGCCCAAGGATTCGCCCAACCAAAAGCCCGCCCAACGCGAAACGCCGGGACAGGTCAAGCCAGGCGTCCGCGAGGTTCCGGGCCAGGTGAAGCCGGGTGCGAGAGAGGTGCCAGGCCAGGTCAAAGTCGGCCCACGCGAAGTCCCCGGCCAGGTCAAACCGGGAGCACGTGAAGTGCCCGGCCAGGTGAAACCCGGCGCCCGCGATGGCCAAGGCGTGAAGCCCGTGGCCCGTGATGGCCAGCGCGTCAAAGTGGGGCCGCGTGATGGTGAAGGCGTCAAGCCCGGTCCTCGTGACGGGCAAGGCGTCAAACCTGGCCCGCGTGATGGTGAAGGCGTTAAAGTGGGGCCGCGCGATGGGGAAGGCGTCAAGCCGGTCTTGCGCGATGGCCAGGCGGTCAAGCCCGGCGCGCGCGATGGTCAGGTCAAACCGCAGCCGCGCGAGCAGTAAGCCCACCTGCGCGGACGAGGGTCACCCACCCGACCCCAAGGATTCCCCAGACCATGCGGACCTTCCCGCAAAGCCCCATGTTCTTTCGGATCCCCGATAGTCGCGGGTTGAATAGTGTTTCCTTCCCCCTCACCCCGACCCTCTCCTTGGGGAGAGGGAGAAGTTGTTGCCGCGTTGGGTGAATGGCGATGCGTCCGGGTTTGCCGTGTTGATGGTTCATGGGACGGGAGCCGCGCGCCGGCTGATTCGACACGATTGACAACTCGCGCTGAATGTCTCTTGTTTGATATCCGTCAATACGAAATCGTTCCCGCCGCCTGATGATGGATCGAAAAATGAACCATACGGTTACGATTGGGTTACGCCTGCTTGCGTTGCTGTTGCTCGCACATCCAGCACAAGCGGCCAGCCTGGAGGTTTCCAACCGCGCCCCGCGTCCCGGTGAACTCGGCTATCGGCCGCTCGAGGGTGAAACCGCGCGGCTCAATCCGCCGTCCTTCATCTGGCTGCACGACACCAACGCGCACACCTACACCGTTCAATGGGCGCGCAAGGCGGATTTCAGCGACGCGCAAACGGCGGCGAAACTCCCCTTCAACACTTACACGCATGACCAGGTGTTCGCGCCCGGCACGTATCATTGGCGTTATCGTTTCACGACCAAAGACGGCGGTGACTCGGGCTGGAGCGCCACCCGCAAGGTGATTGTTCCCCGGGCCGCCGCCGCCTTCCCCATGCCGCACCGCGCCGGGCAACGCGCCCGCGTTCCCCAAGGTCACCCGCGCCTTTTCCTGCGCCCCGAGGACCTGCCGCGCCTGCGCGAACTGGCCAGGGGCGCCGAGAAGCAGCGCTTCGAGGAATTGCGCCGCGAGGCCGACCGCCACATCGCCAAAGGCCCCACGCCCGAACCCGACAAGCTTGGGTCCGCGCGTGACAAGACCAACAAGGAGCTGATCAAATACTGGTGGCCCAACCGCGAGCAAGCCATGCGCGCCTGCCAGGAAGCCGAAACCATCGCCTTCGTTTATCTCATCACGCAGGAGAAAAAATATGGCGAGGCCGCGCGCCAATGGATTCTTCACCTCGCTTCGTGGAATCCGGATGGCCCCACGAATTTCCGCCTCAATTGCGAGGCCGCCAAGCCGATGCTCTATCGCCCGGCGCGCGCGTATGATTGGGCCTACGACGCCCTCACGCCGGCGGACCGCGCCGTTTTCCAAAAGGCCATGCGCCGCCGCGCGCAGGACGCCTGGGAAAGCTGGGAAGTGCAGCAGGCGGTCGGCCATTTCACCAGTCCCTACGGCAGCCATGCCAACCGCACGTGGCACAAACTGGGCGAATGCGCCATCGCGTTGCTGGGCGATGTCCCCGAAGCGGAGACGTGGCTGGATTATGCGGTGAACAAGTTCCACGCCTGTTACCCGGTATGGGCGGATGACGACGGCGGCTGGCACGAAGGCGTAAGTTATCTCGGCGGTTACATGGACAAGGCGGTGTGGTGGTTGCAGGTGGCGAAATCCGCGCTGAACATCGACGGCTTTCAAAAGCCGTTCTTCGCGCACGTGGGCGATTATCCGTTGTATGTCGCGCCGCCGCATTCGCCGAACGCCGGTTTCGGCGACAACGCCTATCGCACGCCGTCGGGCTGGCGGTTCATGGAGTATTTCATCCGCGCCCAAGGCAACCGCCCCGAAGGCAGGAACGCCGGCTACTGGCGCTGGTGGACGCAGCAGCATCAGATGCCGGGCGAAGACGGCGTGCTTGGTTTCCTCTACCACGCCAATCTCCCTCCCCTGCCCGCTCCCAAAGCGCCCACCGACCTGCCGCCGTCGAAGGTCTTTCAGGGCATCGGCGTGGCGAGCCTGCACCACACGTTGCTCGATGCCAATGACGACGTGCATCTGTTGTTCAAGTCCAGCCCCTTCGGCACGCAAAGCCACGGACACAACGCGCACAACACATTTCAATTGAATGCTTATGGCGAAGCCTTGCTGCCCGCGTGCGTGTATCGCGATTTGCACGGGAGCAAATTCCATTATGAATGGGCTCACAGCACGCGCGCGCAGAACGGCGTGCTCGTCAACGGCGAAGGGCAGATCAAACACACGCCCGCGCCGCACGGGCGCATCGTGGAATCAAAGTTCACGCCGCAGTGGGATTATGTCGTTGGCGAAGCGACCGATGCCTACGGCGGCCGGCTCACGCGCTATCGCCGGCACATCGTGTTCGCCAAGCCGGAACTCATTGTCATCTGCGACGACCTCGCGGCGAAGGAACCGGCCACGTTCCAGTTTTTGTTGCATGCACCCAAGGCCTTCACCCTGGATGAACGCTCGCAATCGCTTTCGCTCGCCCTGCCCAAGGCCGGTCTGACCGCGCGCTATCTTTCACCCGCGCCCGTGAAACTCCGTCAATGGGATGGCTACCAGCCCGAGCCCGAGTTCCGTGATTTCCCCAAGCAATGGCATGTCGAAGCGGGCACGACCGACAAGCACAAGGACCTGGCCATGCTTACGGTGATGGTGCCGCATCGCGCGGGCAACGCGCCGAAGTGGGCCGCTGAGCGCGTTGAAAGCGACACCGCAATCGGCGTGCGCTTTCAGCGTGATGGCCAGACCACTCTTATCGCGTTGCGCAAAGATGGGGTGAAGGAAGCCACCCTCGCGGGTGTGAAATTCACAGAGCCAGTGCTGGTGCAAGGGCGTTGAGCTTCCAGGTCAACATGTACCCGCCCGGTATGGAGTTCACGCTCAGCGCGTGAGCGAGGCGTCTCTCCACAAGCTGAAGCTTGAACTCCAAACAAGAGCAGGCCCCGCCTCTTAACCGGCTCACTTCGGATAATCGCGCCAGATCCAGCGCATCGCCTCGGGAAACAGTTGCGTCCCGTGGACCGAACTGTGCACGCCTTCGCCGAAGACGAACTTGTGATCGTAGCCCTTCTCCTTCAGCGCCGCCGCCATTGCCTTGTTCGCCTCGGGCCACGAGCCGAACTGGTTCACGATGTCATTCGCGCCGTCCTGCTGGAAGATGCGAATCGGCTTCATCGGCGAGTTGCGCACGAGCTCCGGATACTTGTTGCCCCCGCGGATGTTGGTGAAGCTGCCCACCGTGGTGAAGCATTTGCGGAATTCGTTCGGCCGCTCCCAACACACGGTGAACGCGCAGATGCCGCCGCTGCTGCTGCCCGCGATGCAACGGCCCTCGGGATCTTTCGTGAGGTTATACTTCTTGCTGACCTCGGGCAGGATCTCCTCGAGGAGAAAGCGCGCGTAGGTGTCACTGAGCGTATCATATTCCACGCTGCGATTCGCCTTGGGCGCGGGACGGCCATCGGGACGTTTGCGCGGCGGTTCATCGGGCTTTCGCGGTTTGTCGCCGGGCATGATGAAGATGCCGATGGTCACCGGCATTTCCTTCTTGTGGATGAGATTGTTGAAGACATTCGTCGCGCGATAGGAAAGCCCGTCCTGGCAGACGAAGACGCACGCGGGTTTCTTAGCATCGTATTGCGCGGGCACATAGACCCAGTAATCGCGCACGGTGCCGGGATAAATCTTGCTGTCATTCCACGAATACTTCGTGACGGTCCCGCGCGGCACTCCCGGCTGGTCCTCCGAATCCGGCGTCAGCTTGCGGTATTGATCGTCCGGCGACGGCGCCTTCTCCGCGGCATCGAGCGAAAGCGTGCCAAACAACATCAGGGTCAAAAGATAGTTGCGCATAAACAATGATTTGTGTGATTCGAGTTAACCGGCCCCAACCGCCCGGCGCAACGGTTTTCGATTTTACCCATTTAACCATGTAACTCATTTAACCTCTCCGGGTTCACTTCGCCGCCTGTGGTTCCACCGGGCCTTGGTACGGGTAAAATGCGTTCGCCTGGATTTTGCGGCGGTAGATTTTGTCGCCGAGCGTCGCATAAAGATATTCGCCGTTGGGCCCGCCCACATTCACGCTGGTCATGCCTTTGGTGTGCGGCTTGGGCAGCAAACCGCATTCGCGCCCCGTCGGATCAAACACCTGCACGCCCAGTGCCGTGGCCACATAATAACGTCCCTGCACATCCGTGCTCATGCCGTCGCCACCGGAGACCGTCTTGTAAACCGGCAGCCGCCCGTCGCCCTTCTGCGTGGGGTCCACCTCCGTGCGCATCGTCATGTACGGCGCCTTCGCCGTGAGCCGGCCGTCCGATTCGATGCGAAAGGTCCACACGTTGACGCCGCGCACATCGGACACCGCCAGCGTGCTTTGATCCGGCGAGAGCGCGATGCCATTGGGCGCGGTGATGCCCGTGTCCGCCACTTTCTTCTGGCCCGTCTTCGCATTCACAAACGTCACCTGTTTCTTGCCCGTCTCCGTGAAATAAATGTAACCCTTGTGCGTCACCACCAGGTCGTTCGGCTTCACATCCTCGGTGATGGTTTTCACTTCCTTCGACTTCAAATCAATCGCGATGAGCCGGTTCTTCGCGCCCTGGCAGGCGTAGAGCTTTCCATCCGCGCCAAACTTCATCCCGCTGACCGATTCGTCCGACACCTTCGTCCTGTTCCCACCCGGCGCGACGCGATAAATGCCCGCGCTGTCGCCGCGCATGTCGCAGTAATAGAAATTCCCGTTGTGATCCGACATCGGCGCATCGGCAAACGCGAGTCCCTCGGCCACCAGTTCCCAACCCTGCCCCGGAACCAGCAACCGCTTGAGCGCGAGATCACCGCCGAGGTCCTGGGCGGGGACGTTCAATGAGCAAAGCAAAGCTGCAAAAAAGAAGATGTTCTTCATATGTGATGGCCAAAGCTTGTGGATTGGCGCCAGAACCGCAAGCCCTTTGCGCTTCACTTCCCCTTCTCCAACTGCGCGCGGAAGAACTTCACCGACTTCGTCGTCACTTCATCAAAATACTTCGGGTCATTCCAAAACGCGTGGTTCGCGCCCATCTTCACGAGTTCGGCGGGGACCTTCGCGTCCTGGTATTTCTTCAACAGCAACTCCGATTGCGCCATGGGCACGAGGTTGTCCGCCTCGCTGTGCAACAGCAGAATCGGCGCGGAATCCTTGCCCACATGCGTGATGGGCGAAATGAGCGTGGCCAGGTCCTTCTCCAGATTCGCGCGTTCGGCGAAGCGTGTCATGTCCGCCGGTGTGGCCATGGCCACGACCGCCTGCACGCGGCTGGACACGCCCGCGTTGCCGCCATCGCCTTCCAGCTTCTTTTCCTTGTAACTCGTCCCCAGCATCGCCACCAGGTGGCCACCCGCCGACCCGCCGATGGCCCCGATTTGGTCTGGATTGATGCCATGCTTCGCCGCGTTTGCGCGCACCCAGCGCACCGCCGCCTTGCAATCAACCACCGGCGCGGGGAACTGCACCTCCGGCAGCAACCGATACCCGATGCACGCCGCCGCGAAGCCTTCCTCCGCCAGCTTGATGGCGATGGGCGCGAACCGGTTTTTGTCTCCGCTGCGCCACCCGCCGCCATGAATCACCATGATGCAGGGAATCTTGTCGCCCGCCGGTTTCTTTGGCAGATACAAATCCAGCTTCACCTCGCGCTCGCCGTACTTCGCATAGACAATGTCCCGCTCCACCTTCACCGACTCCGGCACCGCGCGCCGCAACGGCTGCCCCTCTGGATCCGCCTTGGCCTTCCCTTTGCCTTTCTTCGTCGCTTCTTGCGCCGAAATGCCGGACGTGAACAGCAACACACACGACGCCAGGGTGAGAATCCAATACGTGGGCTTCATACCCCTAATGACGCCTCTCCATCTCCGCTGGTTTCAAATCTTGCCTAAAACCTCGGGCCCGTCGCTGTTTCCGTCCACGTGAAGGTGATGCGGAGGTCGCGGTGGTCTTTGTCCAGCCGGCGGCGCAGGTCGGCGGGCCAGCTTCGGAAGGAGGCGGTGGAGACGGCGTCCTCGCAGAGGGAGCGGTATTGGTCGCCGAGGGAGTTCTCCTCCATGCGCACGTTGGAGACGCGGCCATCGGCGTGGAGGCGGAAGGCAACGGTGGCGCGGCCGAACGGTTGCGGGTCGGGCCGCGTGCCGCGCAGGAGATTCCAGCGCTCACGGACGGCGGCCACCGCCATCATGTCGTGCGTGCCGCCAGTTGATTCATTCGCCGCGATGGAAACGACAATGCCGCCGGCTGGTCTTGCGCGAACGCCAATGGCACTGGCTTCGGCCTGCGTCCGCGGAAGGGTGCTGGGCTCCAATTGCGCACCGGTTGGACCAACGCGCACGTAATCGGTGTAAGTCGGTCGCGCGGGATCCTCGGCGTAATCGCGTTCGGGGGTGTGGGCCTGGGCCATGAGTTCCTTGAGCTTCGCAAGGATGTCGGGCTTTTCGGCGGCAAGGTTGGTGGTTTCCTTGGGGTCGTCCTTCAAGTTGTAGAGTTCGAACGGCGCGCCCATGCGCGGTTGCAGGGCCTTCCAATCGCCCATGCGGATGCATTGGTAGAAACCTTTCGCTGCGGGGTACTCCCAATACAGATATTCGTGCTTCCGCTGCCGCTTGCCGAGCAGCGTGGGCACGAAGGAAATGCCGTCGATGTTGGACGGCGGCTCGGCGCCGGCGATTTCGGCGAGCGTGGGCATTATGTCCCAGAAAGCGCAGACATGGTCACTCGTGGTGCCCGGTTTGACTTTACCCGGCCAGCGGACGATGAGCGGGTCGCGAATGCCGCCTTCGTAGAAGTTGCCCTTCTCACCGCGCAAGCCGCCGGTGCCGTCGAAGAAGTCAATCAACGGCCGCCACGTGGCGCCTTGCGCGCCGTTGTCGGAGGAGAAGAACACAGCGGTGTTGTCATCGAGCTTGAGATCCTTGAGCAACGCCATGATTTCGCCGACGGCGCGATCGAGCCGGCTGACCATGCCGGCGTAAGTGGCATAAGCGTCTTCCGAACCAAGATAACCTTTGCGGGGATCAGGGATGCTCTTCTTCGGGAACTGGCCGCGATAGAGTTTCTCGGAATCCTCGGGCACGACGAGTTCGACGTGCGGGATGATGTACGGCAGGTAGGCGAAGAACGGACGATCCTTTTGGCGGCGGATGAAGTCGAGCGCCTTGGCGTGCGTTTCGTCGAAGACATATTGCTTGCGTTGGCCGTTCTCGTTTCCAGGGAGCATGTATTTGCGGTCGTTGTGCCAGACCCAGTAGGGATAGAAAAAATGCGCGTGGACCTGGTGATACTGGCCGAACCATTCGTCGAAGCCCTGCTTGATGGCGACGCCGGGCGTGTCGATGTCGCCCAAGCCCCATTTGCCGAAACCGCCGGTAGCATAACCCTTTTTCTTGAGCACCTCGGCGACGGTGATGTCGATGTCGTAAAGATGGCGCTTCTTTCCATTCGCGCGCACGGGTGTGTGGCCGGTGTGGAGGCCGGTCATCAACACGCTGCGCGACGGCGCGCACACATGCGACCCCGCGTAACATTGCGTAAACTTCATCCCCTCGGCGGCGAGGCGGTCGATGTTGGGCGTTTTGATTTTCGTCTGGCCGTAACAGCCGAGCGCGCCGTACCCAAGGTCATCGGCGAAGATGAAGACAATGTTCGGCGGGCGCGCGGCGGCATGCAACGAGAGGCCGGCAAGCCAGAGCGAAAGGGCAGCAAGAAGGAGTGTTCGCATAGCGTGGATTACCAAGTAGTTTACGGGGAGATGGCTCGCTTGCCAAGGTCGCGAATTGTAACCAACCGCGCGCCAATCCCGTCTGATGTGGCAATCTATGAAATCCATCCGCCTCCTGGCATTCGCCGCTGTTCCCCTCCTTACCCTGAACCTCCTGGCCGCCGATCCGGCCCTCAAACCGTTGATGACCAAGCCGGGCAAACTGCTCTTCAGCGATGACTTGAGTGACGCGGCCTTGAGCAAGGAATGGCGCGCGGCCAAAGGCAAGTGGGAAGGCGCGGGTGGCGCGATGCAGGCCGCGGAGTTGAAGGCCGACATGCATGGTGCAGTCGCGCGGCACACCATGCCGTTCCACGACGTCATCATCCAATACTCGTTCAAATTGCAGGGCGCGCGCGCGACGACGCTCAGTATCAACGACGCGAAGGAACATGTCTGCCGCGTGTTGATCAACAAGGCCGGCTTCACCGTGCAGAAGGACGACCACGACCACGCCGGGCCGGACAAGGCGGCGTTGCTGGACCGCCAGGAAGCCGCGCTGGACGAAGGCAAATGGCACACGGTGCTCGTCGAGATTCGTGGAAAGGAAATGTTGGCGCAATTGGGCGGACGCATCGGTTACGGCGCGCATGAGGCCATTGACGTGGACAAGGCGAATTTTGGTTTTACCGTTGCGGGCGAATCCGTGCAGTTCAAGGACGTGCAGGTCTGGGAGGCGCTGTCGAACCCGGATTGGGCCGGCAATCGCAAGGAATTGGAAGCGCGTCCCAAGCTGGCCGCCGTGCAGCCCAAGGCGAAGGCCAAACAGAAGTGACCCCGCCAGGCCGCTTGTTCGTGCGATGCATTATTGATTTCAAACCGTTCCTGCGTAGGCTTGCGTCCATGTATCCGCAACGTCTTGTTCTGTTCGCGCTCGGTTTGATGCTGCCGGTCGCCGCCCAATCGGAGAACTGGCCCGGCTGGCGCGGTCCGCGGGGAGACGGCTCGAGCAGCGAGAAGGGCGTGCCCATCTCCTGGAGCGGGACCAGCAACGTCGTTTGGAAAACGGAGATTTCGGGACTGGGCCACGCATCGCCCATTGTCTGGAATGATCGCGTGTTCACCGTCACCTGCGTGCCGGAAACCGAGGCGCGCGACTTGATCTGTCTTGACCGGCGGAGCGGCAAAATCCTTTGGCAGAAAACCGTGGTGAAGTCGCCGCTGGAGCGGAAGCACCGCCTGAACAGCCACGCGTCGAGCACGCCGGCGACCGATGGGCGCCTCGTGTATGTGGCATTCCTCGAGGTGCGCAACATGGTGGTGGCCGCGTATGACTTTGAGGGAAATCAGAAGTGGCTGGTGCGCCCGGGTGAATTCAAAAGCGTGCACGGCTTTTGCAGTTCGCCGGTGTTGCACAAGGACAAGGTGATTGTGAACGGCGACCACGACGGCGATTCGTATCTTGTCGCACTCGATCGCGCCACGGGCAAAACGCTCTGGAAGACTCCCCGAGAGAACAAGACGCGCAGCTATTGCGTGCCCATCATCCGCCAGCTCAGCGGGCGCACCCAGATGATTCTTTCCGGCGACAAATCGGTGGCCAGTTACGACCCGGACACCGGCAAACCGCATTGGTATCTCAGCGGGCCGACCGAGCAATACGTCGCGTCGCTGGTGTATAACCCCAAGGCGGACCTGCTCTTCATGACGGGGGGATTTCCGGAGCATCACTTGCTCGGTTTGAAACACGATGGCCGGGGAACCATCGGCGACGCCCAGATTGCGTGGCATCATACCAAGGCGTCCATGGTGTCGTACGTGCCATCGCCCATTTCCGAAGGCAATTACTTCCTCGTTGTCTCGGACCCGGGTTACGCGAACTGCCTGAACGCGAAGACGGGCGAATTACTGTGGCAGGAAAAACTTGGTTCGCACCATGCATCGCTGGTGTCAGCCAACGGGCTGGTGTATTTCGTGGCCGACAACGGTGTGACGACAGTGGTGAAGCCCGGGCCGGAATTCCAGGCGATTGCGCGCAACGAACTGGGCGAAGGTGTGTTCGCGTCGCCCGCCATCAGCGACGGCCAGATTTTCATCCGGGCCGATAAAAACTTGTATTGCATCGGCGAGACCAAGGCGAAGGTGGCGAGGCAGTGAACGAGCCGGCTGATGCGGCTTCGCTAAACCCGATGGCAAATTTCGAGGCGGTTACCGGAAGGATCTTCAAAGAAGATGGCGTAGTAACCCGGAGCTTCGCGGGCCGGGCCTTCGATGTGACGCGCGCCGGCGCGGGTGACCACTTGAGCCAGGCGGTCCACCTCGGCGATGCTGGAAGCGCGGAAGGCGATGCGGCACTCGTTGGGGACATGGTTCGGTGACTCGGTGACACCAAAGAATTCCGCGCCGTCTTC
>JBFMBT010000208.1:0-12090 GCA_040754875.1 Verrucomicrobiota bacterium
TGCGGCCGTTGCAAGCGCGGCGCTGCGGCTGGGCGGGCCACAGCCGCGGTCCGGATGGGATGGCGGTTCAAGTTCATTCCCGGGCAAGCGGGTTTTGACGGCGGGCGAGCGGGGAATCCGGTCGGCCCTCCTTGGTGATTGAGACGCGGGGACCGGGGAGTCGGTTACATGGCAGGGAGTATTCGGTGGCGAAAAGTTTCATGTCGGTGGCAGGGTGGCACGGAGGCGGACGGGTGTCTAACAAAGCTGCAAAAACTGCAAACTGTGCAAACTAAAATTCGTTAAAACGTTGAAAAAGTTGAATCGTTGAAACGTGCGGGGGCGGAAGGCGGCTCGTCGGTGGGAGAATGACTGGGGGCGAGGCCGTCCCCGCCTTCAAGCGCCGGCAATTTTGCGGGCGGCGGCTTTGACGGCATCGGCGAGTTCGGCGGGTTGCACAACAGTGGCTTTGCCTTCCCAAGTGAGGATCCAGCGTTTGATTTCGTTGAGGCTGGAGAGCTTGAGTTGCAATTCCACTCCCCCACCCTTCAGTTCGCGCAACACCTGGGAAGCATGCCAGCGCTTTTCGCGGATGTAATCGGCGGCGTCCGGGTCGAACCGGATGATGACCTCGAATTCGCCTTCGGCTGAATGGACACCGAAGCTGTCGCGCAGGCGCTTTTGGAGGGAGAATTTTTTGGGCGCCGGAAAGGTTTTGCCGGTTGGCCGGGCGGAATGGATGCGGCCCGGGACGAAGGTGCGGACATCCTTCCGGAGATGGTCGTAAGCGAAGAGGAACCATTCGCCGTTGATGTTCGCGAGGTGATACGGATCCACGACGCGCGTCTCGGTATCCTTGCGGCCCGGCTTGCGATAGACAATTTCCAGTTGCGCATGTCTGGCGGTGGCCTGCGTGAGCTGGTCAAACACCTTGAGGTCCAGCACTTGCTCGGCGCTGGTGCGGAAGGAAATGGCCTGGTCCCATTCGGAAAGATTGAAGGAGATGGTGTCAGGCAAGGATTGCGACATCTTGCGCAGGGCGCTCAACAGCGGTTTCTCGAAGCTGGTGCCACGGTATTGCTGGAGGGCCTTTTCCGCGACGAGCAGGGCAAACAGCTCGCCCTCGGTGATCTGAAGCGTGGGGAAGGCCTCGACCCTTTCGGTGTAGTAGTAGCCGTTGCGCTGCGGGTCGTATGCGAGCGGCAGATTGAGCCGGTCCCGCATGAATTCGAGGTCGCGCTGGATAGTCTTGGAGGAGACCTCGATTTCCAACGCGATGCTGGAAGCGTTGGGGTACTGGCCGGCCTGGATGGCCTGATGAATGCGGACCATCCGCTCGAGCGGCGGACGCGAAACCCCGGTTATCTTTGCTCGTTTGCCCACCTTGCGCCAGCCGGACGGCAGCGTTGTTTAAGTAAGCTTCGCCAGCAACTCGTCGTTGGTCTTGTGCTTCTTGAGCGCCTGGAGGAGCGTTTCCATCGCGTCCACCGGGTTCAAGTCCACCATCATGCGGCGGAGCTTGCGGATGGCTTCGATGTTCTTTTGCGCGAACAGTTTTTCCTCTTTGCGCGTGCCGCTCTTGGGGATGTCGATGGCCGGGAACAGGCGGCGATCCGAGAGCTTGCGATCGAGGATCAACTCCATGTTGCCGGTGCCCTTGAACTCCTGGAAGATGAGTTCATCCATGCGGGAGCCGGTGTCCACCAGCGCCGTGGCGATGATGGTCAGCGAGCCGCCGCCTTCGATGTTGCGCGCGGCGGCGAACATCTTGCGCGGAATTTCCAGGGCGCGGGCGTCCACACCGCCGGTCATGGTGCGACCGCTGCCACCGTGCACGCTGTTGTAAGCGCGGGCGACGCGGGTGATGGAATCGAGCAGCACGAAGACGTCCTTGCCGCACTCGACCATGCGCCGGCAGCGCTCGATCATGAAGCGCGAGAGGCGCACGTGGGTTTCAAGGTCCTGGTCGTTGGACGAGGCGACGACCTCGGCCTTGACGGAGCGCTGGAAGTCAGTGACCTCCTCGGGACGTTCGTCGATGAGCAGGACGATGACGGCGACTTCGGGGTGATTGGTGGTCACCGCGTTGGCGATCTGCTTGAGGATGGTGGTCTTGCCCGTGCGGGGCGGCGCGACGATGAGGCCGCGCGTGCCTTTGCCGATGGGCGTGACGAGGTCGATGACGCGCGTCTCGAACTGGTCGGGCGCGGTTTCCAGCCGGAACTTCTCGGTGGGGTCAATGGTCGTGAGGTTTTCGAACCGGACGGCCTTGATGTACTCCTCGAAAGGCATGTCATTGACCTTGATGACCTCGCGGAGCTGGGGGCTGGTGCCGCGATGGGGCGGCTGGAGCGCGCCAAACACCTGGCTGCCTTCCCGGAGGAAGTTCTTTTTGATGGTGTCCGGCGTGACAAAGATGTCCGTCGGTTTGGGTTGGAAGCGGTTCTCCGGCGAGCGGAGGAATCCAAAACCCTTTTCCGAGATTTCCAAGAAACCGGTACCCGTTTCCGGCACTGAATTACCCATTTTACTCATATATAACAGAGACTGACTGTTCAAAATGACAGTCCACGAAAACACTGCGAATTTCGAACGTTAGGGAGAACCGGCGCTATCGAACAAACTACAGTTGAACAATGAGAACAGCCGGTTTGACCTGCAACGATTTACGTTTACCCTCATTCGCGCCAAAGCGCAACAACTTTCTTTTGCTCCCCCCACCGCATTCAGTTGAGGGAATCACGGGAGCCATTTGGTGATAAAATGGCGCCCGTTTTCCCCTGATAATAAACACGTTACAACGCGCATCAACCGCCCACTTCGGCGCGGGCCTCGGCGGCCAGCGGCGTGCTGAGATAACGTTCGCCGGTCGAGCAGGCCACGGTCACGATCATCTTGCCTTTGTTCTCGGGGCGCTTGGCGATTTCGATGGCGGCAACGACGTTGGCGCCGGAAGAAATGCCAGCCAGGATGCCTTCTTCCTTGGCCAGACGGCGGGCCATGGCGAAGGCGTCGTCGTTGGTCACCTGAACGCATTCGACGATTTGTGGGTTGCCCTTTTCGTCCTTCAAATGAAGGTTCTTGGGAACGAACCCGGCGCCGGTGCCCTGAATCTTGTGCGGGCCGGGCTTGACCGGCTGGCCAGCGAGGGTTTGCGAAATGACGGGAGAATCCTTCGGCTCGACCGCGATGGCCTGGAAGGACGCCTTCCGGGGCTTGATGACCTCGTAGCAACCGGTGATGGTGCCGCCGGTGCCGACGGCCGCCACGAGGATGTCCACCTTGCCGTCGGTATCCTGCCAGATTTCCTCGGCGGTGGTCTTGCGATGGATTTCCGGGTTGGACGGGTTGTCGAATTGCTGGGGAATCCACGCGTTGGGAGTTTCCCTGGCCAGTTGTTCGGCCTTGGCGATGGCGCCTTTCATGCCTTCGGTGCCGGGCGTGAGGACGAGCTTGGCGCCGAGCATCGCCAGCAACGTGCGGCGTTCGAGCGACATGGTCTCCGGCATGGTGAGGATGATTTTGTAGCCTTTGGCGGCGGCGACGAACGCCAGCGCAATGCCGGTGTTGCCGCTGGTGGGCTCGATGATGACGGTGTCCTTCTTGAGAATGCCGCGCTTCTCGGCATCTTCAATCATGGACATGCCAATGCGGTCCTTGACGCTGCCCAAGGGGTTGAAGAATTCGCACTTGAGCAGGATGGTGGCCGGCACACCGGCGGTGACACGGTTCAATTTGACGAGCGGAGTGCGGCCGACGGTTTCGACGATGTTATTGTAGATGCGTCCCATAACGAGAACAGTTGACGGGTCTCAGTGTGATTTACCTGTCTGGATTGTGTCGGAATCGCGGGGCGCGGCAAGACTTTTTCGGTTCGGAGTCCCGGCTTCAGCCGGCCACCGGGTTGCAGTTTCAAAGCGTGTGGAAATTTCCTTTGCCTGTTTGCCGCAGCAACGCCCAACCGCCTGAAGCTGAAGGCCGGACGCCGAACGTAGCGCACCCACCCCGTTTTCGGGCTCGTCCGCGCGGCGGGCGCGGCTTATGCTCGGGACGTCCCCGGGGAATCTTATGTTCGAGCCGAACGTGGAAAAGGTCCTGTCGTTGATCAAGGAAACCGATGTGGTCCTGGACATCGGCGCCTGGGCACGGCCGTTCAACCGCGCGAATTACGTGGTGGATGCCGAGCCTTACGAAACGCGACGGACAACCAACGCGCAGGGCGGTGGCGCGGAACGCGTTACGAAGGCGACGTGGATCCAGCGGGACTTGTGCGACCGCGCGCCGTTTCCGTTTGGCGACAAGCAATTTGATTTCGTGATCTGTTCGCACACGCTGGAGGACATCCGCGATCCGCTGTGGGTGTGCGGGGAGATGATTCGTGTTGGCAAGCGAGGTTACATTGAGGTGCCATCGCGCGTGTTGGAAACGTGCGTGGGCGTCCAATCGCCGCGCTTCGCCGGCTACAGTCATCACCGGTGGCTCATCGACATCGAAGGCAACCAGATATCCTTTCTCATGAAGACACACCGGTTGCATGAGAGCGCGAAATACCATCTGACCGAGCGCTTCTTGAAGAAGCTGCCGATTGATCGGCACTTTCAATGGTTGTTCTGGGAAGGGACGTTTGAATATCGCGAACTGCGCCCGTGGCCAATGGAGGAGGAACTGGAACGCTTTGTGAAGGCGCACCAGCGCCCCGGATGGTGGTAGCTATTTGCCCGCGCTCCAACCGCCATCAATGATGAATTCCGTGCCGGTGATGAAGGCCGACTCATCGCTCGCCAGATACAAGGCGGCGTAGGCGATTTCGTCGGGCTTCGCCATGCGGCCGAGCGCCTGGGTGGAGGCCATTTCGCGATAAGCCTTTTGCGGGTCGGGATATTCCTTGAGGCGCGCGGAGACAAAGGGGGTCTCGACGCGGCCGGGGCAGATGCAATTGACGCGGATGCCATCGGTTGCATGATCCAGCGCCATGGCCTTGGTCATGCCGACGACGGCGAACTTGGTGGCGCAATACGCGAAACGATCGCGCACGCCGACGACGCCGCCGATGGACGCGAGGTTGACGATGACGCCGTATTTGCGCGCGAGCATCGAGGGCAGAAACACCTTGGTGAGGTGGAAGACGCCTTTGACGTTCACGGCATGGAGACGGTCCATGTCCTCGGCGGTGGTTTGCAGAATCGTGCCAACGTGGCCGATGCCGGCATTGTTGACCAGGACATCCAGACGCCCGCGCGCGGCGAGGACAGATTCCGCAACCTTGGCGCAGGCCGCTTCGTCCGCGACGTCCAATTCCACGAATTCAGCGTCGCCCCCCTGCGCTTTGATGCGCGCGGCGGTTTCCTGGCCGCTCTGCGCATTGCGGTCGGCCACGTAGATCACGCCGCCGGCTTTGGCAAAGATTTCCGCGATGGACGCGCCGATGCCCGATCCCGCGCCCGTCACCAACGTCACCTTGTCTTTCAAGCTGAACATAGAATTCTCCCCTGCCCCGCCGTCATTTTCGCGCGCGCGTCAATTGCACGGCGACGTATTGCGCCTGCGGGATGATGAACTTTTTGACGGTGACTGTCACCGATTCCGTTTCAAAATCCTTCAGGACCATTTCCGCGATGTCGGTGGCGAGTTTTTCCATCAATTTCCAACTGCGCCCATCGCCGAACTTCAGGAGGCGTTGTGAGACCGCGTAATAATCGACAGTGCGGCGCAAATCATCGGTGAGCGCTGCGCGCGAAAAATCCTTCACCATTTCCACGGACACGAGGAGGCGTTGCGCACGCGACCGTTCTTCTTCGGGCACGCCGAGGTGGTAAGAGACTTCGAGATCTTGAATGACGATACGGTCGTTCATGCGCGTTGCCCTCGTCGCAAGACTTCCTCCAGCAGAACCCGCGTGGGCTGGTTGAGCGGCATGGCCAGCGCCTCGGCGGTGGTCACCCAGCGAAACGTCTGCGCTTCTTCGTTCAACTTCACATTCGCGGGAGCGGCACAGCGGCACGTGTAATTCAACAGCAGAAAATGCGCGTCGCGATAGAATTCCTTGGAATGGATGCAATCCTGCACCATGACAAACTGAATGTCCTCGACTTCCAGGGCGGTTTCTTCACGAAGCTCGCGGCGCAACGCGGCTTCGGCGGTTTCGCCGCCCTTGATTTTGCCGCCGGGGATGCCCCAGAGGTGCGACCATTTTTGCGTTTGAATCATGAGCACGCGCCTTGCGGATCGAAGATCAGGGCGCCAACCGTCGAGATGGGCGTCAACTCGTCCGTCCCGTTGCGGCGCAGCGCGGAGCGGATGTCCATGCCGCCGCGGTCCAGGATTTCGCGCAGTTCGCCGAGGTGCTCGACAATCAGGTCCGGCTCGCTGGCGCGCAATTGTTCGAGCTTGTTAAAGCCGGTCAGCACGGCGCAAGAAAAGACGCCGCCGTGTCTGGCGGTTTCGATGTCATGCTGCATGTCGCCGACAAACAGCGTCTCGGCGGGGTTGAGGGAATTCTCGCGCAGGACTTCGGTGATGCGCGCGCGCTTGTCCCACACGCCGAGGTAGGGGCGTTCGAGGTAGCGGTCGAAACCGTTGCGTTTGGTTTGCGCGGTGAAATGTTCGTGCGGGAGCGTGCTCAGGAGGAACGAGCGCACGCCGCGGGCGTGGCAAAATTCCAGGAATTCGCGCGCGTGCGGCAATTCCTCGACCTGATGCTGCACTTCGCGGAAACGCGCATGAAACCATTCCTCGACCTGCGCCATTGAGACGTGCGGCACAAAGCGTTGGTAAAAGCCGATGAACGGCAGGGAGAATTCGGCGCGGAAACGGTCGAGCGTCAATTCTTCGACGCCGGCCTGGCGCAGAACGTGATTGGTGGCTTGCAACGCCGCAGGCAGATCATCCACGAGCGTGCCGGACCAGTCGAAGATGATGCTGCGAATCATGGGCTAGGCGGGCGTGACTTTCTCCGGCTCTTCGAGTTCGGCCTCGACGGCCGGTTGTCCGTGCCGGCAAAGGAAACGCCACGCGACGACACCCGCGAGCAACGCGACCGCCGAACACATGACGTACGGCAGCGGCATGTGCCAGCCATACAGGCCGGTGGCGATGGTAGGACCAATGACGCGCGCCAGTGTGCCGGCGCTTTGCGCCACCCCGAGCGTTGCGCCTTGTTCCTCGGCGGGCGAATTCATCGAGATCAGGCCCATCGTGGGCGCGCGGTTGATGCCCGAGCCGATGGCAAACAATCCCAGCGCCAGCAGCAGGCCGCCCAGTCCCGGGACAAAGGGAATCATGGTCAGGCTCACCGCCACGACGAGAAAGCTGCCGAAAATCAGGCCCGGTTCACCGAACCGCTTCACCAGCCGCCCGATTCCCCCGCCCTGCACCAGCGCGGCCATCAGCCCGCAATAGGCGAACAAGTAGCTCACCTGCGTCTCGTCGTATTTGAAACGCTTGTCGAGCAACAACGGCAGGGTGCTTTCAAATGCGGTGAAACAGAACGTCGCCAGAAAGAACAGGCTGATGAGCAGGCGCAGTTTCGGTTGCGCCATCGTGTGGACCCATTGGTCCCACTTCGGCCGCGGCGGCACGTGTTGTGAGGAAGGTTGTTTGCTTTCCACGAGAATGAAACAGGCCAGCAGAAAGTTCGCCGCGCAAATGCTGGCAGCGACCCAACCGGGCCCGGCCAGTCCAAAATATTTGGCACTGATGCCGCCGAGCGCCGGCCCCAGAATGAAGCCCAGGCCGAACGCCATGCCAATCATGCCCATGCCCTTCGAGCGATTCTCCGCCGTCGTCACGTCCGCGATGTAGGCCGACGCCACCGAGAGATTCGCGCCGCAGATGCCCGCGAACACACGCGACGCCAGCAACAGCAGCAGGCCGGTGGTCCCTTGATATTGCGCCGCCACCGCGAACAGCGCGTAGGCCATCGCCGACCCCGCCAGACTGATCAGCAATACAGGACGCCGCCCCACGCGGTCGGACCAGCGGCCCCAGATGGGCGCGAAGAAAAACTGCATCAACGAGAACGAACTGATGATGAAGCCGATCATGACGCCTTCGGCCCCGAATTTTTCCGAGTAACGGGGCAGCAACGGCAGCACAATCCCGAACCCAATCAGGTCAATGAAGACGGTCAGGAAAATGATCAACAACGACGGCTTTTTCATCACGCAATGCGACTCAGCGACAATGGGTGACTAAGGTAACGAACCTTGGCGGCGGGACAACAAAAACATGGAAAATATCGCGGAATACCGCCCACCTGCATCCTGGCAGTTGACGCACTTCCAGTGGTTTCGCGGAGCGTAGCGTTCCACGCAGAAGGGGCAAGCATCAAGAGCAGCAACCTGCAAAGATTGACAAAGATTGAATCGGGCTGGCGTTTGGCGGGGTTTGCTTTAGGTTAACGTCCGAGACATGCGGGCGAGATTTTTCATGCGCTGGTTTGCGCTGTGGCTGGCGGTCGCGGTGTGTCGGGCAACCGGCGCCGATGCTCCGACACCGGCGGTTCCCCCTGCTCCGGCCAACGCGCCCACCAATGCGCCGTTGAAGCAGATCGGCCCGGGGTTGTTCCAACTCGGCGAGGTTCAATTCAACAAGAACGACAAGACGGTCACGTTCCCGGCGCGGGTGAACATGAACGAAGGGTTGATCGAGTATCTGTTGGTCAGCACCGCGGGCAAGACGCATGAGAGCCTGCTGTTGACGCAAGCGGAGCCGTACCATATCCACCTGGCGATGCTGTTGCTCGGCGCGAAGGGCACGCCGACAATGCCCGCTGAGCAACGCGCGCAGACCAAGACGGTCCGAGGGGATGAAATCGCGATTCACGTTTCGTGGGCGGGCAAGGATGGCAAGAAGAGTTACGCCGGCGAGGAGTTGATCTTTAATCTGCAAAGCAAGGTGCCGATGTCCGCGGGTCACTGGACGTACAACGGGTCCTGGATTTTTGAAGGCACGTTCATCGCGCAGCGGGAGCGCTCGATCGTGTCGATCATCCATGACCACGATGCGTTGGTGAACAATCCGCGACCGGGCCGCGAGGACGATGAATTGTGGCAGGCGCGCAAGGAAATCGTTCCCGCCGTGGGAACGCCGGTCGAGGTGACCCTGAAATTGCAACCCACACGCGCGATCAAACAATGAGACTTCTGATAACCATCACGCTCACATTGCTGCCGCTCATGGCGTCCGCAGCCGAACCGAAACCCAAGCGCACGCTGGTCGTGCCGGGTAGCGACGTTTCGTTGCAAAACGAAGTGCAGCATGCCATCGACCGCGGACTGGCGTGGCTGGAGAAGAACCAACACGCGAATGGGTATTGGTCCACGGCCGACCACCCTGCCGTGACAGCGTTGGCGCTGATGGCGTTTCAAGGGCATCCGGAGGGGAAGTATCGCAAGGGCTCGCCGCAGTTTTTGAAGAAGGGTTACGAATTCGTCCTGTCGCATCGGCAGGCGGACGGCGGCATCTACGTGAAGGATTTGCCGAATTACAACACCGCGTTGTCGATGATGGCATTGGTGGCGGCGAACGACCCGAAGCACGAGGCCACGTTGCGCGCGGCGCGCAAGTATCTGGTCGGCCTGCAATGGGACTTCGACGAGAAAGGCAAGACGGACAATCCGCTGGACGGCGGGATCGGCTACGGGAGCCGCTATCCGCATTCCGACATGTCGAACACGCTGCTGGCGTTGGAGGCGCTGTACTACACGAAGCACCTGGCGAAGGACGCGCCGGACGCGGGCGATTTGAATTGGGCGGCGGCGATCCAGTTCATCCAGAATTGCCAGAACCTGCCGGCTTACAACAAGCAGCCCTGGGCCTCGGACGACGCGAAGAACAAGGGCGGGTTCGTGTATCACCCGACGCACAGCATGGCGGGCGGTGAGACGAATGCGGCGACGGGGCGCGTGTCGTTGCGTTCGTATGGCAGCATCAGTTACGCGGGGATGTTGAGTTACATTTATGCGGACCTGAAGCGCGACGACCCGCGGGTGAGCGCGGTGTTCGATTGGTTGCGCGGCAATTACACGCTGGAAGAAAATCCTGGGATGGGACCGCAGGGGTTGTTCTACTATTACCACACGATGACCAAGGCGCTGACGATTTACGGCGCGACGGAACTGGAATTGAAGGACGGCAAACGCGTGAACTGGCGGAAGGAACTGGCGCAACGATTGCTGAACTTGCAGGCGCGCGATGGATCATGGGCCAACGAGAACAATCGCTGGTGGGAAAAGGACCCGGCGTTGGTGACGGCGTATGCCGTGCTGGCGTTGGAGATGATTCATCGCGGGCTTTGATCCCGGGAACTCGCAATCACTTCGTAGCGTGAACCGTCAGACCCGAGGTGGCTGCGGTAAAGGCAGACCCACGTTTCGCTTTGCACGGCACCGGGGAATTGCAGCGCGTGGAAATAGTTGCGAAAGGCCTGCACCGTCTGGCGGTCGCCCGTGACAAATCGATATCGGCCCAAGGTGACGTGCGGTTTGAACTCGCGCTCCTCCGCCTCCAATCCCGCCACCGGCGTCGCCAACGCATGCGCCAATTGCGGCAGCCAGTCGCCCGCCTTGATGCCGACCCAGAACACCGCTCCGTCGCGACGCTGGAACCAGCCAGGTTCGGCCAGTTCAAGACTGCCGGATGGATTGGCTGAAACGGCGTCGGAAAACCATTGGGTCACTTCGGGCAGCGCAATCTCGGGCGCTTCGCCTAGGAAGCGGACGGTGAGGTGCAGGTTCCCGGCATCAACCCAGCGGCAGTTCGGCAATCTTCGGCGGCACTCCGGCAACTGCTGCGCCACCGCTGCGCGGGCCGCGCCGTCCAGGGGGATGCCGACGAAGAGTCTCACGGCGCGGGCGTGCCGCGGTCGGCGACGGTTTGACAAGGTCGCAGCATTTGCGTTCCAAGTGTACGGGCTTGCGATGTCGCGGTCCCCCTCACCCCGGCCCTCTCCCCAAGGAGAGGGAGACACGGTTCCCGCGGCTCGAGAATGTCACGCGCACCATTTGAATGCGCCTGCATCATGGTGCGGGTGGTTTGGCCTCTTTCTTGTCTTCACCCGCCGGCTTGTCCTCTTTCTTGCCGTCGTCTTCCTTCTTCTCTTTCAAAAGTTCTTTGCGCTCCTTCAACAAGGCGTCAACGGTCCACTTGGCAACTTCGTAAGTCCACTTCGAGAACTCCTGCTCTTTCTTCAGCTTCTCTTCGAGTTGCTTGACCTTGTCAGCGTGTTCCTTGTCGAGCTTCTCCTTGTCCTCGGGCTTTTCGTTTTCGCCGGCTGTGCGCGTCTTGCTGAAGCTGCCGGCGACATCGAACTTAAGATACTGGTGCTCCTCATCCTTGACGCCAAGCTTCATCGTGTAGGTGAAGTTGTCGAATGTGCCGAGTGTCACGGCAAACGGTTTGTCGAGGCCGAGGTCTTCAGGTTTGGCGTCGGGCTTGGCAACGTCTTCAAAGCTCGGGCTGGAAAAGAGGCTGTTGTAAGCGAAGGTCTTCGATGTATCCAATTCCTCGTCCTTCTTGGCGTCGGCGAGCTTCCAATCGCCGCCTTCCTTCTCGCGAACCAAGCGCCAACTGCTCGCAGCGTTGGTGTGCGTGACGGCCACTTCGCGGAGCTTCTCCACCTTGAAAAAATCCTTGTTGAGCCATTGGTCGGGCTTGACGTCCACGCTGCTGAAAGACTCCGAAACGAGGCTGACGGTTTCGAGTTTGCCGGGCACCATCACGAAACGGCCGGTGGGAAATCCGCCGCCGCCGAATTGTGAATCCCCCTCCTTCATGTCCTGCTTGCCGAGCATCAGCGAGCCAATGGATTTGCCATCCTTGTTTTTGAATTCGACGAGCGTGCCCGATTTGTCACCCTTGCCGGGCTCGGCGAGTTCGAGCCGCGCCAGATGCGACTGGCCGACCTTCGGTTGCTGGACGGGTTTGAGTTCCCACGCCTTGCGGATGAACTCGCTGATCTGGTCGAAGTTGGCGAGGTAATCGCCGCGCTCCTTCACGCGCCAGAGGTCACTGACCTTGCGGAGCGTGACCTCGCCGTCCTTGTTTTTGATGGTGACCTGGGCGACATCGTTGAGGGGGAAATCCCCGAGCAACTTCGCGGGGCCGCCCGCG
>JBFMBT010000209.1:0-12029 GCA_040754875.1 Verrucomicrobiota bacterium
CGGCGGTGTCCGCCGGGGGAAGCGATTCCAGCGCGCGCGCCGCATCCTGCGGATGGCGCTCGATGAACGATTCGCAAAGGCGTGTGAACGTGTCCACGTTACTCGACTTTCTTGATGAGGCGGGAGGAGGTTTCGGCGAAATTCTTGGCGGGCACGGTCACCTGGCCGTCGGGTGTTTCGATGAGCACGAACGCGCCGGTGATTTTCACAATCGTCCCGCGCGCGCCTTCGATTTCGATGACGTTGCCCACGCGATAGATTTTATGGACGTAATAGCAGGCGAGGATGTTGCTCATCATCGTGCGCGCGCCCAAGCCGAACGCCACCGCAATCGCCGCCAGCGGTCCCGCCAGCAGCACCGAACTGATGGTCGTGAGGAACGACAGGTCCACGCCCAACTGGCTGACCGCGATGACCACGGTAACCGCGACCAGGCTGATCTGGCACAGTCGCCCCAGCACTTCCGCATACGGCAGGCGCGCCGTGGTGAGCATGCGCGTGATGATGTCGCGCAGGAAAAAGCTGCCCCACAACCCGGCGAAGATGATGACGATTGCCGTGAGGATGTGCGGCATGAATTGCAGCGCGCGTCCAAGCCAGTCGGTGAAGATGGGCAGTTCCAGCGTGGCCGTGGCCGCCGCGAACGCGATGATGAGCAGGAACCAATAAACCAGCTTGGGGATGATCTTGATCGCGTTGTGGTGGAGGCGCGACGTTTCCGCGCCAAGTTGCGAGAAGCGCGTATTGACGTAGTTGTTGAGCGCCTTGAGCAGGCGTTGTGTGCCGAAATAGGCGAGCGTCGCCACCAGCCAGCCAAAGAGAATGAAAAGCAACGCGCCCGCCAGCCGCGGGATGAATGCGATCAAGGCGTCCGTGATTTGAATCAGCAGCGCGAAAGGGTCTGTCATAATGTAACGGCCCGGCGGCGTTGCGAAGGCACGGGGAGCGTGCCCAACCGCCGCCAAGGTAGCGGGACGAAGGGCGTTAGTAAATGAGGAAGGGGAACCATTCCCCGCTTGACGCTCCCAAGCCCGGCTTGACATTTTCCTCGCCATGACGCGTCACATGCTTTTCCTCATGGCGGCCAGCTTGCTCTGCCTGGGCGCCGCCACGCCGGCGTTCGAAACGAAACCCAATGCGGCTTGCTTCGAAAAGTTCATCGTTCCCAAGGCGCCCGCCACGAAGGGGCTTTTGCTCAAGCCCGGCGACCGTCTGGCCATTTGCGGCGATTCGATCACCGAGCAGAAGATGTATTCGCGCGCGATCGAGACGTACCTGACGGTCTGCATGCCGGAATTGAACATCACGGTGCGCCAGTATGGGTGGAGCGGCGAACGCGCCAATGGCTTTCTGGCGCGCATGACGAACGATTGCCTGCGCTTCCGGCCGACAATTGCCACGACGTGTTACGGCATGAACGATCACCAGTATCGGCCGTTCGAACCGGCCATCGGCGATGCCTATCGCAGCAATTCACTCGCCATCGTGCGCGCCTTCAAGGCCAACGGCGTGCGTGTCGTGCAAGGTTCGCCCGGAACCGTCGGCAAGATGCCCCATTGGGTCAAGAGTGCCAGCGGCACCGTCGATGATTTGAACCTCAGCCTGTGCGAGTTGCGCACCATCGGCATCGACATCGCAACGCAGGAGAAGGTCGCGTTCGCGGATGTCTTCTGGCCGATGCTCAAGGCGGGATATTATGGCCAGGAAAAATATGGCACCAACTTCTTCATCGCCGGCAAGGACGGCGTGCACCCAGGCTGGGCCGGCCAGGCCGTGATGGCGTACGCGTTCCTCAAGTCGCTCGGCGTGGATGGCAACATCGGCCGCTTCACGGTGGACCTCGCCGCGGGGAAGGCGACGGTGAGCATGGGGCATGAACTCATCGGCTATCGGGACGGCGAATTGCAGATCAAAAGCACGCGGTATCCGTTTTGCGCGACGGGTTCGATCACCAACGACAACAGCATTCGAGCCGGCATGTCGCTGGCGCCGTTCAACCAGGAATTGAACCGCTTCATGCTGGTGGTCACCAACAGCGTCGCCGCCAGATACAAGATCACGTGGGGCGCCGAGACGCGCACGTACACCGCCAGACAACTGGCCCGCGGCGTGAATCTGGCCGATGATTTCGCCACCAATCCTTTCTCCGAGGCATTCGGCAAAGTGGACAGGGCCGTGCTCGCCAAGCAGGCTTACGAAACCAAGCAGATCAAACAATTGTTCCGCGCGCCGGAGGCCAAAACCAACTTCGCGGCGGTCGTCCAACAAACCGAAGCCGAACGCGCGCCGCTGGCCGAGGCCATCAAGACGGCCTTCGTTCCGGTGACGCATGCCATCAAGATCGCGGCGGAATGAACCTCAGTTGATGAAGGTGAACTCGTTGCCGAGGAGCAGCGCGTGCGCGTAGTGTTCCCAGGCGTTGAGCGGCTGGCGGTTTGCCGCGGGCGTGGGCGCCGGGCGCGTCATGGGGGCCTTCTGTTTTCCTTTCGCGGGCGCTTTCGCCACGACGGGGATCACTTCGGGCCGCGCCGGGGCGGTGGAAGCCGTGGAGGGCGCGGGCACTTCGGCGAGGAACTCCAGGCCGAGTTTGATTTCCTCGGGACGCGCGGGGCGTTGATAAACGAGCTCGTACAGCAAACGGACCTTCGCGGCGTCGCTCGGCTGGTCCTTGAAGTCGGGCCGCTGGACGAGATTGCGCGCCTGTTCGATGACCAGCGGGCTGTTCATGAGGAACAACGACTGTTGCGGAACAATGGTTTGATAGCGCTTGCCCGTCGGCATGTCCGGCGCGGCGAAGTCGAAATGATTGAAGACCTCGGCGAGATTGGCGCGGTCAATGTAGCCGTAAATGGTGCGGCGCGTCGGATACGGTTCGCGCGTCAGGTCCACGGGCTGGCCGCCGAACGTGCGGTCGAGCTTGCCGCCGATGGCGAGGAGCGAATCGCGCAACGCTTCGAACTCGAGGCGGCGGACGTTGTAGCGCCAGAGCAATTTGTTGCCGGGGTCGAACTGCGCGTAGCGCGGGTTGTTCTCGCTGCTTTGCTGGTAGGTGCTGGAAAGCATGATGGTCCAGTGCAGCTTCTTGATGGACCAGCCTTCCTCCATGAACCGCGCGGCCAGGTAATCGAGCAACTCGGGATGCGTGGGCGGCGCGGATTGCGTGCCGAAGTCATCCGGCGTGGTCACGAAGCCCTCGCCGAAATGGTGCATCCAGACGCGGTTGACGAGCACGCGCGCGGTGATGGGATTGTCGCGGCTGGCGATGGAATTGGCCAGTTCGAGGCGGCCGCTGCCCTGCGTGTAGTTCGGCGGATTCTCGCCCGCCAGCGCCTGAAGGAAACGGCGCGGGGCTTCGTCGCCGCGGTTGTTGGCTTCGCCGCGGATGAAGACGCGTGAATTGGCCGGGCGCGGGCTGTCATTGAGCACCATGGCGCGCGCCGGAGCGCCGGGATGGCGCAGTTCCAGTTCCGCAAGGTCGCGGCGCATGCCGCCTTCGCGGTTCTGGACGTTTTGCGGCAGGCCGCGGCGGATGGAATTCTCGGAGTAATCGCGCGAATTGCTGGCGACCAGCGGGAACCACCGCAACGCCTCCATGTTGGCGTCCGGGAAGCGCGGCACATCATCCAGCGTGCGCATGGCAGTCTTGCCGACCAGGGATGTGTTCAACGCTTCGACGGTGGCAAACATGCGGCCATACTGTATCGCCACGTGCATCATCGAGGTGGGAGCGGAACCGCGGAAGGCCTTCACGACTTCGGTGTTGTAATTGTACCGGACCGCGCCCTTGGCCTTGCCCTTGGTGGGCACGGGCGCGGTGATGCGGGCGACGATTTCCCGGCTCTTGCTGACGAATTCGTTGGGCTTCAACTGTGAAAACATCGCATACGGCCCCATGATGGGATCATTAGCGCGCACGTTGTTCAGGCGGTTCATGCGCGCGACGACCTCGCGATCCAGCTTGTGCTGCTTGATGAACGCCGTGCGCTCCTGGTTGGACATTTTCTCGGGCGAACGGTCGGACGACGCATAAACCAGGTAGATGTAATTGGCCGCGTTCTTGCGGAACTCGGAGAGGAACTTGCTGGACTCGTTGTAAATGAAATTGTCCAGCCGCTGGTCCAGTTCCGCGCGCTTCTTCAGATAATCCTGATATTCGGGATTGCTGTCGTTGACCTTGGTCAGCAGCGGCTTCTCGGCCGGCTCGATGCAACTGTTGAAGATGCCGTGCATCGAGTAATAATCCTTCTGCGGAATCGGGTCGAACATGTGGTCGTGGCAGCGCGCGCAGGAAACCGTCAGGCCCAAAAAGCCCTTGGTGACGACATCAATGCGGTCGTTGATGATTTCATTGGCGTTGCCGTCAAAGCGGTTGCCAATCGTCAGAAAACCCAATGCCGCCTGGATGGACGGATCACGCTTGCTTTCCGGCAGCAGGTCAGCCGCCACCTGCTCACGGATGAACTGATCGTAGGGCTTGTCCTGGTTGAATGACTTGACCACGTAATCGCGGTAGGTCCACGCGTAAGGATATTGCGGCGGTTCGCGGCGGATGTTGATTTCGCCCTTGGTATCGGAATAACGGGCGACGTCCAGCCAGTGGCGGCCCCACCGCTCGCCGTAATGCGGCGAGTTGAGGAGGTGGTCCACGACCTTCTTGAAGGCATCCGGCGAAGTGTCGTTCAGAAAATCATTCACTTCCTGCGGCGTGGGGGGAAGCCCGATGAGGTCGAACGTGGCGCGGCGAATCAAAGCGCGCTTGTCCGCCTGCAAGGAAGGACGCATGCCCTTCTCGGCCAGTTTGGCGAGGATGAAGTTATCCACCTCCGTGGACACCCAACCCTTCATCTGCACTTGGGGCACGGGTGGCTTCTGCAATGTCTGGAAGGCCCAATGCGAACCTTTGCCCTTGGCGGCGCCCGCATAGGCCGCGCCTTCGCGCGGATCGGGCGCGCCCTGGCGCACCCACGTGGTCAAATCGGCAATCTGACTGTCCGTGAGCTTCTCGCCCTTGGGCGGCATTTGCAGGTCCGGGTCCTTGTAGCTGATGGCTTTGATGAGCAGACTTTTGTCCGGGTCGCCGGGCACGACGGCCGGCCCGGTGTCGCCGCCTTTGAGCACGCCCGCCTTGGTGTCGAGCGCCAGACCGCCCTTGACCTTGCCGTCTTCGGCGTTGTGACACTTGTAACAATTATCCGCGAGAATCGGACGAATCTTGTTCTCGAAGAAATTGAGCTGGTCGCGCGTCAACTGGGCTGCGCCCGCGGTCGAGGCGAGGAAAACACCGGCGACCACGGCCGCCGCGGCTGTCCGCTGGGGGTTGCATTGCATAAGCACGTGTCGGTTGGCGGTTGGACTGGAACTCAGGCGATGATGTCTTTGACGACGTTGCCGAAGTTATCCGTCAGGCGGAAATCGCGGCCATTGTAACGATAGGTGAGCTTGGTGTGGTCGAACCCGAGCAAGCCGAGCACCGTGGCGTGCAAATCGTGAATGTGCACCTTGTTCTCGACGGCCGCCGCGCCGAATTCATCGGTGGCGCCATAGACGAAGCCGCCCTTGACGCCGCCGCCGGCCAGCACCGTGCTGAACGCGCGGTTGTTGTGGTCGCGACCCGGCTCGGCGTTGCCGTTGCGGTCGCGCGTGACCGTGCGGCCGAATTCGCCGCCCCACATGATGAGCGTGCTGTCCAGCATGCCGCGTTGCTTGAGGTCCTTGATGAGCGCGGCAAACGGCTGGTCGATGGCCGTCGCGCGGGCGCGCAAACTGTCCTCGAGATTCTGGTGATGATCCCAGCCACCCGCCCAGACTTGCACGAAACGCACGCCGCGTTCCAACAATCGGCGCGCAATCAACAACTGCCGGCCCTGTTCGGTCGCGCCATACATGTCGCGCGTGGCCTGCGGTTCGCGGTTCAAATCAAACGCATCGGTTGCTTCGATCTGCATCTTGTACGCCATTTCAAACGCTTCGAGGCGCGCCTCGAGCTGGGCGTCCTTCTGCATGTTCTGGCTGTGGATGGCATTGAGCTTGTGGACGAGGTCCAGTTCCTTGCGCTGGGCGACCTGCGTGGTGAACGGATTCTTGATGTTCTCGATCATCTGTTCGACCGACGCGGCGCGGGTGTTGATGCTGGTGCCCTGGAAGACGCCCGGCAGGAAGGCCGACTGCCAGTTCTGGCTGCCGCCCGGCGGGTTGCCGCCCGGACGCAGAGAAATGAAGCCCGGCATATTCTGGTTCTCGCTGCCCAAACCATAGACCACCCAGGAACCGAGGCTCGGCTTGACCAGGCGCAACGACCCGGTGTTCATCATGACCGTGGCCACTTCATGCGCCGGAATGTTCGTGTGCATCGAGCGGATGATCGTCATGTTGTCCACCTGCTCGCCCAACTGCGGAAAGACTTCGCTGACCTCGATGCCCGCCTTGCCCTGCTTCTTGAACGTGAAGGGTGAACCCATCGCCACGCCATTCATGCCCGGCAACGGCTGTTCGTCATATTTGCTCAAGGCCGGCTTCGGATCCCATGTATCCACGTGCGACGGAGCGCCTTGCGCGAAAATGTGAATGACCTGCTTGGCCTTGGCCGGAAAGTGCGGCTTCTTGGGAGACAGCGGCGAAAGCGATGTGGGCGCGGCATCCGCATTATAAACCAAGTCATCCGCCAGCAAGTGGGCGAGGCTCAGCGCGCCGAACCCCATGCCGAAACGGTTGAGGAACTGGCGGCGGGTGACAAAAAAATCCTCCAGTTTGGCGCTGTGCTGTTCGAGGTATTGGCGGGAAGGCTTGGCGTTGGTCATAGGTCAGGTTTTTCAGTTCACGTCACAACATAAGACGCTGCGCCTCCTCGAAAGGTTAGCAAGGGCGCAACATTCTTTGCTGACTGTACTGCCAATATAGGCATACGTAACACCCTCCGTCAAAGGGTTTTCATGTAAAATGAGGCTTGGTTTGCAGGAAAAAATCTTCCGCAAAGGGACAGCAGCCGCGATCCGGATCGCGGGCATTCCCGCTTGCGGTGTGGCAAATCGGTGCGGGGCGGAAGGCGATGAGACCGCGGCGGGCGGGCCGGGTCGTAAGCGCGACTGGAGTCGCGCGGTCCGGAGGCTGGTGCGGAATAGCCAATCGCCGGATAGCCGATAGCCAAGAGGGGGCAGAGATGGCCATGGGCAAATCCAGCCGCCGCAGGGACAGGTCGGCCGAGCGCTGGTCCTGGCGCAGGCGGGCCAGGGAGACGAAGGTGCGGAAGTCGGCGCTGCCGGCGCATTGGAGGGCCATGACATCGACGCTCAGGGCCGGGTGCCTTGGGCGTAATCCAGCCTTGGTGGCAATGTATATCACATGGTGATACTTCTCAAAGGGAGAAGGTTGAAGCTCAAAGTTAAGGCTCAAAGGAAAGGGGATTGGGGCGGGACGGAGGGAGGGGAATAGCCAATAGCCGAGGGCCGATGCCGATATAGCCGAGGGCAATGGCAGAGGGCAGATTTGCGCCGAAAGTGAATAGCGGGTGCTTGCCAACGGAGGGTTGCGGCCGCAAGGTCAGCGCGGAAGGGAAACGGGCGTGAGACATTTGACAATGGAAGAATTGGAAGCGGGCGTGGGCACGGTGCGCGAATCGCCCAATGCTGTTGGCGTGCTGAAATTGATTGTGCGGCGTCCACAGGTGGGTGAGCGGGAAGTGCTGGAGGCCGGCGAACTGGATCTGGCGCACGGGTTGGTGGGGGATAGCTGGCTGGCGCGCGGCAGCACGCGTACGCCGGACGGAAAGCCAAACCCGGACACGCAACTCAACGTGATGAACGCGCGGGCGGTCGCCTTGGTGGCGCAGCACGCGGAGCGGTGGCCGCTGGCGGGGGACCAGCTTTACATCGACCTGGACCTGAGCGTGGCAAATCTGCCGCCCGGGACCCAACTGGCCATCGGGCCGGCGGTGATCGAAGTGACGGCCCACCCGCACACCGGCTGCAAGAAGTTCATGGAGCGCTTCGGGCAGGACGCCTTCAACTTCGTGAATTCGCCGATGGGCAAGGAACTTCGCCTGCGCGGGCTCAATGCGCGCGTGGTGCGCCCCGGTGTGGTGCGCGTGGGAGATGAAGTGAGGAAACTCCAAGCCTAGTTAACGAACCAACCAGGTGATCAATCCGATTTGCGCCAGCGTCAGCGCGGCGATGCCGGTCCAGGTCAGCGCCTCGCGCCAGGTCAGCAATTCCTGGTCGGTTTCGCGCAGCCAGAACTGGAGCTTCACATCGCCGAGCTGGATGACGTCACCGTTGCGCAGGCGGGCTGATTCAAACCGCTCGCCGTTATGCGTGGCCAGCGCGTTTGGTTGCAGCGTGAGCACAAAGCCGTGTTCCGGGTCCAGTTCCAGCCTGAGGTGCTGATCCCAGACGCCGGCATCTTCCAGGCGCAAGCCGGCGCCCGCCGAGCGGCCAATCAGGCAGGGAAAGCGCTGGATGACGTGTGAAGTGCCCGACTTGCCACCGGCGAGGATTTGCAGGCGAACCATTAAATCGGACTCTTGGGCACGTGGACCCGGTCGTTGGGGAAAATGGGCAGGTCCAGTTTGGGGTTTGCCAGCGCTTTCTTGTAGTCCACGCGCTCCTTCCGGCCGTTGGCGCGGATGACTTCGATGCGCGATTTCTTGGCGTACACCGTGAAGTCGCCCGCCGCGGCAATCGCCTTGGTGACGGTCATGCCCGGCGTGTAAAGCTGGCGGCTGGGAATCTTCACTTCGCCGCTCACATAGAAGTAACGCTCAGCCGGATCGACGGTTATCACAACGCCCTGGGCGTAATAGGCCGGAACGTAGCGGGCTTGCACTTCTCTTTGCAGTTCGCCGCGCGTTTTACCCACGGCTTTCACAGAACCGATGAGCGGCAAATTAATAGTGCCGTCGTCCTTGACGCGCTCTTCGACCGGTTGAACAGGTGTCGGAGTGCCGTGAAAAGTCACTCTTACCGGATCGCCAATTCCAAGCGTCTCGCCAATCTCCACCTGCGGGTCACCCGCCGTCGGCTGATACGGCGGCGCGCTGGTTCCATCCGTGGCGCAGCCGGAGAAAAAAACACTCGCGACGACCAACAGCAACAAAGCCAGCCGCTGCGCGCAACTCATCACGGAGGATAACGTCATACGTTCAACCTATTCCACGAAGTTACCCTGAACAATCAGTATTTTTGTTTGAGCGCGAGCTTGTCCTTGTCGGCATCGGCTTTGGAGGCGCCCTCCTTGACGATGGGCTCCTCGTCCTCGTCCTCGCGGGAGTAATGGTCGTAGTAGTAGCCGCTGTAATAGTAGTAGTTGGAGTCCTCGGCGATGTTGATGTTGTTGAGCACCACGCCGAGCAGGTTGCCGTATTTGTCCACGGTCTGTTTGGCGCGCAGGGTCATTGCCTGGGGATACTTGCGGTATTGCACCACCAACAGGGCCATGTCCACTTCGCTGACGAGGATGGAGGCATCGCTCACCCCCAGCACGGGCGGTGAATCGAAGAATACGAAATCGTACCGGCGCTTGGCCTCCTGGATGAACTCGCGCATTTGCGTGGAATTCAGGATGCCAATGGAGCTGGCGGGCAGCTTGCCGCTGGGCAGGAAATGGAGGTTGGCCTGGGGGGTGACCTGGATCACTTCCGTGAGGGCGTTCTGCTTCAACAGGTAGTTGGTGAGGCCGATGCTGTTGGAAATCTTCAGCAGCTTGTGGAGGCTCGGACGCCGCAGGTCCGAGTCCACCAGCAGCACGCGGTGGCCGTTTTGCGCGAAGATGACGGCGAGGTTGAAAATGGTCGTTGATTTGCCTTCGCCCGCGCCGCCGCTGACGATGGTGAGCGCGTTGAACTTCTCGTCCTTGCGCGCAAACAGGATGTTGGTGCGCAACACGCGGTACGCCTCCGCGTGCGGGCTGTCCTCGCCTTCTTCGATGAGCGAGCCCACGTCCTGCGGAATGACGCCCACGACCGGCGCCTGCAACGCGCGCTCAACATCGTCGATCGTCTTCACGCTCGTATCGAGGTATTCGACGAAGAACGCCAGGCCCACGCCGACGATCAAACCAAGAATGATGCCCAACGCGACGTTGACAAAAATCCGGGGGCTGACCGGTTGGTCATTCGCGACGGCTGGATCGATGATGCGGGTGATGGTGCGCGGCAGTTTCGCGTCCGAGCGTTCCTGGACAATCTTGCGTTTGAAGACATCGAGGATGTTGAACGCGCTCTCATAGTCGCGCTTGGCGTCAAAGTAGGGGCCTGCGGTTTTGGCCATTTCACGGCTCCGGTCGGCGGCTTCCTGAACGGCCGCGGTGATTTTATCGAGCTTGGCCTTGTCCGTTTCAGCAATCGCCTTCAAGCCCTCCATGATGCCCTCGACGCGGTCCTGAATCTGGGTTTTGACATGGGCCAGGGATTCCTTGAATTTGTCCACCTCCGGGTGTTGCGGGCCGTAGTCCTTTTGTTTGATGACGAGTTCCTGCGCCACCTGGTCGCGGTCGCGCAGCAATTGTTCCAACAGCGGGTCGGGTTGGACGGTCACCAGCGCCTGCTGCAGGCGTTCGGGTGTCATTTTGCGCATGTTTTCGTAACGGGCGTTGGATTCCGTCCAGCGTTGTTCGGCGTTAATCCGGTCCTGTTCCAGGCGGCGGAGCGTTTCTGGTTCCAGCGTGCCGCCGGCGGCCGTGCTTTCGGGGGAGAAGTCGGAGATTTCGAACTTGGTGCGCAATTCATCGACCTTGGCCTTTTTGGCATCCACCTCGATTTGCATGACGTCCCGCTCCTTCTCGAGCGTGCCGATGCTGGCGGTCAGGCGGCCCAACTGTTCCTTCAAACGGTTGTCGCGGTAAACTTCGGCGATCTTGTTGGCGATGATGGCGGCCTCCTCGTGGTCTTCGCTGAAGACGCGGATTTCGACGATGGTGGTGTTGCGAACCTGGCGCAATTGGATGCGCTTGCTCAGATAAAGGAAGGTTTGCTCCGTCTTCAGGCTCCCGATGGCGCCGTAGCGCTTGGCCCATTTTTCATTGAGCTTCAATTCATCGATGACATTGGTGAGAACGGAGCGCGACTGGAGGATTTCGAATTGGGTCTGGATGTAGTAAGGGTCAAAACCCGACTGCCGCGCGCCGCCGCCGAGCGGGCCGATATCCGGATCATCTTTTTCCACCTCGATGCGGACGAGGCTCGAATAGGTCTTGGGCAGCCAGAAGGTCACCAGTGTGGCCGTGGCGGCAACCAGCAAAAACACGCCGAAGATAAGCCACTTGCGGATGCAAACGATGCGCCAGTAGTCCAGAAAATGGAGTTTGGCCTCCGTGGGGGATGAATTGGTTACGGCTTCCATAAGTTAAAAAAGGGAGGCCAGTAAATCCCGGCCTCCCTTGCAAGATAGCACAAAAATCCTAATACGAGGCGCGAATGCCAAGGAAAAGACGATGGCGGGAAAAACTGCGGCCAGCGAGGTCCGAATCGAGCCGGTCCCAGTTGTAACCGGTTTCCGCCGTCAGGTACTGGTTGATTTGATAGGCAAAACTCAGCCCGAACACATAAATCTGGTCCACCAGATCGTTGGCGGCACCCTGGTTGAACTCGGAATTCTGGAATTGGGCGACGACGCTGCCGGTCAATTTGCCAGTGATCTGGTGATCCACCGAGCTGTACACCGTGGTCAATTCCTGGTCCAGGGTGGGCACACCGCCCGCCAGGCCGGCGAGGTCGGTCTGCGCGCGCGTGTGTTTGATGCCGATTTGCGCCCGGCTGCCTGCCGCGTACTGGTATGCGACGTTCGCATCCACATACGGACTGATGGTGTCGTTGGAGGTTCCGGCCGGGGCATTGGGATATTCGGTGTATTGCCCGCCGACGCGAATGGTTCCATTCAGTTTCTCCGTGAAGTTGTGAATGCCGCCCACGTAAAAATAGTGCGAACGGCTGTCACGCGTGCTCGGGGAGGTGAATGGGCCGACGGTCAGGGAATCCTTGCTCGTTTGGTCGGTGAGCCCGAACTGGTAGCCGGCAAAAAGCGTCGTCGGTTCCGTGTAAA
>JBFMBT010000210.1:0-12009 GCA_040754875.1 Verrucomicrobiota bacterium
CCAGCGCCGCGCGCACCATCGTCCGCCCGACGGCGCCGGCCACTCCGTATCGGGTGCCTCCGCCGACGCCGCCCGTCAGCTTCGGGCAGCAACCCGGCGGTCCCGGCAAGGACCCGCGGCAATTCATGCAATCCGGGCAACCGGGCAGCACCGGTTCACTTCGCGGCATTGACCTTGATGGCGATGGAAAGATTTCTCCGAGTGAAGCCAAGCTCACGGAAAAGGCGCTCAAGGAATCCGGCGTGTCGCCGCGGTCTTTTTCCGGGGGCGACCGTGTCTTCCCCGGGAGTGATCGCGGTTATTCCGGGGGTGATCGTGGTCCTGACGGTCAGCGGCGTGACCGACGCTAATCAGCGCCTGTCCAGCTCCGCGCCGCAACACATTCCCGTCTGCCCGGCTGAAGTCCCGTCCACGCCCGCAGTCTTCAAGGCCGGCCCCGGCTTCAAATGAATCCCGCGCGGCGCGGACAATGCCTTGAGTTGGGGGACATCGAACGCTTCGAGCAATCCAAAGCAAAACATTTCCGGATACTGGTTCGCGCCGAGATTGCGCTCGATGACTTCCTTCAGGCTGCCCAAGGCGCCGTGCAATTCCGCGCTCGCAATCGCCTTGTCCTCCAGCGCCGAGGCCACCAATGCCGCCGTGCTCAGCCGCGGACCTACTGCCACGACAGTGACGGGCGAGCCGTCCATCGAACGCGCCCAGCGCGCCACAGCGGCAAGCTGGCTGGCCTGGATGCCGAGTGGGCGGTCGCCTACCGCCGCCGCCAGCAACGCGAACAGAAAATCGCGCTGCCGGATTTTTGATTCGCCGAAATAAAACGGGTCCACGGCAATCACGCGCCTGCCGTCGCCAAGCAACCGCGCCACTTCTGACGCCGCGCTCGCGCGCCCTGCGTCCGCCGCCAGTACGACCGTTGTTGTTGGACGTCCGCGCGTCAGTTCCACCGCCGGCACCGTCCAGGCCCGTCCAGCTTTCAACCGCCAGTAGGTCGCCGTGATACCGTCGCGCGTCTCGCTGCCGATGCGTTCCGCCACGACCTCATAATCCTTGGCGCGCACAATCTCGCGCAGCTTGTCGCGGCCCGCCTCCTGCCACTTCGCAAACTGGCGTTCGCCTTGCGGAATCACCGGCTTGCGCGGGAGATCCTGGCAGAGCGTCATGGCCAGGCTGTGAAATGTCTCGTTGCCCGCGGGCAGTTCCACGTTCAACACGGTGTTGGTCTTCACCTCGTCCGCCGAATCAATCTCGCGCCACTCGAACGCCTGGTTGTCCGGATAAAAGAAATCGCCAATGGCGCGATACAATTCCTGCCGGTTGTCCTGCTCGAAGTTGTGCGTGCCGGGAACGTGATTCACGTGATAGCGCAGGTTTCGCTCGCGCCCGTGCAATGTGAAGATCGGGTCCGCCGCCCGCAGCAACGGCGGCAGCGCATGGTCCGCCGCAAAGCAGCAATTGTCCTTGTCGTTGTAAGTGAGCAGCAAGTGCCGCGGCGCCATCATCGCCGTCAGGTGCGCGTAATCGGCATACAACGCCAAGTCGTTCGGCGTTTGCTCCGAGTCACCCAAGTCGGAAAGAAACCGCGCGCGCGTGCGGAAGCTCGAATAACCGGCCACGGGATTGGCCAGCGTCACGCGCGTGTCCAGCGAACTCAGAAAAATTGTTTGCCACCCGCCGCCCGAAAGGCCGGCCACGCCCACGCGTTTGTCGTCCGCATGCTTGTGGTCCAGCAACACGTCGAGCCCGCGCGACATCGCGAGATAAAACGGCGCCAGCCCGCTGGTGCCGCACAAATCAAGCTGGTTCATGCGATAATGCGCGTTGTTGTCGTTGCGCAACTGGCCCATGTAGAGCCACTCGACGTTCAACGCGAGAATGCCGCGCTTGGCGAGATTGATGCACCGGATTTGCTTATAGACCGCCGCCTTGCCCTGAGCGTCGTGCCCGTTCACGTTCAATACCACCGGCGCCTTGCCCGACAACTTCTCCGGCTCATAGAGCAATGCGGGAATCCACATCCCGGGCAACGCTTCGTAACGCAACTTGCGGATGCGATAACCCGGCCCGCCGTCGATTGTTTCGAGCCAGACGACCTTCGTCCGCGCGTCGCGCCATTTCCTGGCCTCGCCGCGAAACACCACATTTTCCAATACCTCCCGCCGCGTGCGTTCGGCGAGTCGCTCCCACTCGTTGACGTTTTTGACCGCCGGCACCAACGGCACCCGCTCTTCCAGATATGCCTGCGCCTCTTCCATCGGCAGGTTCGTGGCGATGATCGGCCTGCGCAGCAACGCTTCAATTTCCGACGGAGCGCCGAAACCCGCCGTGGTCATCAACTCAACGAGGGAACGCGCCAGCAGGAAATGCAGAACGGGCTTCATGGGCCGCCATCTTACACGCGCCTTTGAATTTGCCAACGGCAGACGCGACCCGCTCACTTGAACCTGACCTCAACCTCCACGTTCTCCTGCATAGCGCCCGTCAACGGAGCGAGCAATTCTTCGAGGGAAGTTTTGGCGTTCGAGCGTGCCTTGTCGCGGAGCAGTTCGTTCTTTCCCTCCCGCACCACGGCGGGGCGCAAATCGCGCCGCGCCTGGTCACGCAGAAACTCGCCGGAATACTTGTCCAACCGGCCCCAGCCGACCTGTGTCTCCACTTCAATGCGGGACGGGTCGCTCTGGACATCGACCACATCCTCGTCAAACACGGGCGCCGGCACGGTGACAATCAGGCGGCGGCGGGCGTCGTCGTATTCAAAATTCTCCGCGCCCAGCCCTTCGAGCGGCACATAATATTGCACCTTGTTGCCGAGCGCGCGCAGCTTCACACGGCTGGTGCCCATATCGACATAACCCCAGAGGACGTTCTTTTCGCTCTCCTTGGTCACCTCGACGTTGATCTGGGCGGTGAGGACGACCAGCTTGGGCTCGTTCCTCAAGCGGTCGATCATGCTGCTGATGACGGTGTTGATGGTGACCTTGGGGCGGAACGATTCCTTGATTTGCGTGGCCACCTTGCCGGGCGTGGACACGGCGGTTTCACCGACATCGATCAGGCGCGAGATGATAAAGGTGAGCGCGAGAATGCAAACCACGAGGACAACGGCCGCGGCAATCGGCCAATACGACGGGCGCGACGCCTTGGGGGCCTCGCCTGGCGGTGGGGAAGTCACCGGTGGTTCTTCAGCCATGGTTACTAACCAATACGCCAGCCCGCGTCACAGAGCAACCCTGCTCCCCGCGTCAATGCATCTCCACGTCGCACGTGCCAATGCCTTTGCGGTAGTAATTGAACTGCACGTTCGGATGGTCCGCCAGCAGCGACATCGGCACCGAACTGTCCGCGATGCAATTGGAAATCATGAACGCGGTCAGGCGTTGCCCGAACGGATTGTCGTGCGTGCCCGCGTGCCAGATGGAAACCTTCTCGGCCTTCCACGTTTCATACGGCCCCACGGTCACCGCCTTGGTCGGCACGAGCGAAACATTGCCGCCGCCCGACGTGCGCGCGTTTTGCGCAATGGTCACCGGATGCAGGTCCACCACGCGCGTGGTCAGCTTGCGATACTCCGCCGCCGGCGGCGGAGTGTCCTTGTACTTGTCCTTGCGCGGAAGCGGGTCGTTGAACGCCCAATGTTTGATGTCGCCCTGGCCGCCTTGCATGACCACACAACGCACGCCGGCTTCCCAACTCTTGCGATAAGGCGCGGTGTCGGCCTTGGGAAAATGCAGGTTCGCATCGGGCATCACGAGCTTCTTGTCCATGCGCTTGAAACACATTTCACGGTCGCATTTCTCGAACGAAAGCGGGTGCGTCACCGATGCTTCCTTGCCGTCCGCCAGCACCCATTCGTCCATGCCCCAGAAGTGCGCGTTGTGCAGCTTGAGGCCCATTTCGTTGACGATACGGGCCACGAGCGGAAGTTGTTCCGTGGGGCCGATGGGGCCGCAGATGCCGGCGGGGTTGTCGGGCGTGGCCTGTTTCCAAGCGTTGATGTATTCAAGCGCCTCCGCGCAGTAGAAATCCTCGAGTGTGTCGTAGAACACGACCTTGAAGCCGGGCCGCGTGAGCCGCAGCATTTTTTCAGGAGTGAGCCGGGCGGCGGCTTCAATGATTTCCGAGTCGAGCGTGGTGTAATCCCACCAATCCGGGGCGAGGGAGCTGAGTTTGCGGGGCATGTGTGATTGAGCGTTGTTGGTTGAGAGTTGAGGGCCCACGTCACGGCCGGGCCAGGCCCGCCTCATAAGCCTTGTTCACGAGATAATTTTTTCCGAGCACTTCGGCCAGCGGATCAATCTCCGCGGCGCTGAAGCCGTAGTGCAAATGACGACGGAAGCCTTCGGCGTATTTAAATTTGCGCGACATTTTGCCGAGTTGCGCGGACATGTCCTGCATCGTCAGGAGGTAGGAGTTCATTCCCTGGCTGGCGTCCAGCCAGCCCTGCTGGCTCTGGTGCGCGGCGAGTGATTTGAGTTTCGTGCCGTGGACCGAGGTGGTGTTGACGAACGCCCCGGGCGTCACGCGGCGGCGCAGGCCGTCGCACAAACCATGCGGCATGCAATGATACACGGTGACATCGTGCGTGTAGGTTTTGGTCGCGGGAATCGTTTGGAAATTCGGCATGCCATGCGTGAACGCCGCCGTGACCACGAGCCGGCACGTGTTCATGTGGTCCTCCATGTAATCCAGCGGCGAATGCGTCAGCACGATGGACGCGCTGGATTCGCGGATAACCGCCGCAATGCGCCGGAGCGTCTTCACCTCATAAACAATTTCCAGGTCATCGCAAACGGGCGCGTGCCAGTGCGCGCCCAGGATCTGCGCGGCATTTTGCGCTTCTTTGCGGCGGATGGCGCGTGTTTTGGCGGGGCTGAACTGGAGGCTGCCGCAGTTGCCGGTGGACACATTCATGTAATGCGTTTCCCAGCCGGCCTGTTTGAGCAGCAACAGCGTGCCCGCGATCTGGAACTCGATATCGTCCGGATGCGCGGCGATGGCGATGGCGGATTTCATGAAATTCCCTATGCGTCCCTAATGAAGTCCCGATAGCGTCAGCGGTTGGCGATCGCCGCCTGCAAAGCGGCCAGGACCTTGGCGGCGTCAAGCGCGAGCAATGCCGCCGAATCCATCACCAAACCGGGAAAAACGCGGCTGGTGATCAACCCCGAGGCATCGGGCGGATTGGGCTGGTAATCGTCGCGCTCCAGACACCACCAGTCGAAACGATTGTCCGCCGCCTGCCAGATGAGGTATTCGCGCACTCCGGCGCGACGGTAAACCTGCCGCTTGGCGCCCAAGTCAATGGAGGCGCTGCTGGCAGCGATTTCCACAACGAGTTCGGGTGCGCCCGTAAGGTAACCATCTTCACCCACAGCGGTGCGTCCGCCCTTCTCCGGCAGCAATCGAAGCAAAGCGTCGGGTTGAAATACGTTGTCGGTGTCGAGTCGGACAGTAGTGTTCGTGTGACACTTCGTACCTGGCGTGACACTGCTGTAAAACCCCAGCCATGTTTGAACCAGATTATCAGCCTCCGAATGAACGGCACTCACCGGTGATCCCATATACACAATCCCCTCGACCAATTCAGCCTTCTTCAATTGCGGCATCGCCTCGAAGCGGCGCAGAAACTCGCCGGCATGGAGACTGTCCCCATTCTCCAATCGCTCAATCTTCCGCCGGGCCGGCGGGCCTGATTTCTGAACAACCGACATAATTCCTACGTAGTCCAAGGCGCGGCCGTTGTCGAATCGATTCTGGCCGCCTTCGTCTCCGGCTGCTTGGAAAACCGCGCCTGCGCGCCGGTGTAAGCCATGAACAGCACAAATCCGGCGGCGAGAATGGCATCAATCATCAACAGCGTGAGCAGCGGTTTCTGGCGCAGGAAATAATGCACCGCCGTGGCGATGATGCCATACACCACGGCCAGCACCACGCCGCCCACAAACAACATCCCGGCCACGCCGGGCGCGCGTTCCTCGGCCCCGGGCGGCGGCGAGCCCAGCGCGACGATGCCCGAGACGGCAATGACAAGCATCCCCAGCAATCGCGCCACCACCAGCACCAGGTGCTTTCTCCGGGTCAGTTTGTCTTTCATGGGAGCCCTGTCAGAGCCGCACCGGCTTGCCGCCGCTGGACGCCGATTTGTCCGCCGCAAACAGCACCTTGTGCGAATACGCCGCGTCATTCAGGCTCGTCAGCGCCATTTCCTTGCCCGCATCCACGGCGTCGAAGAACGCCTGAAATTGCGACAAATACGGGTGGTCGCTCACATCGCCCGAATCCAGCATCTTCATCGAGAGCTGGCTCCACGCGTGTTTGTTCAGGCCGTTGAGCTTCATCGAATGGAATTTGTTGTCGAGCAAACTGCCTTCGCTGCCGACCAGGTGCGTGTGGAAATAATACGGCTGGAGGCAATCCACCACGGCGGCGCACTTGCCGATGGCGCCGTTCTTGAACTTCAGGATGGTGACGCTCGTGGTCGTGTATTCGTAGGGCTTGAAAATCTTGCTCTGCGAGCGCGTGTCGTAGCTGGTGACTTCCTTCACCTCGCCGCCCATGCACAGCAGCAGCGCGTCGAGCGCGTGGCAACCGGCCGTCAACAGCGAACTGCCGCCGTCCTTCTTGTAAACATTCCACCGGAACTGGCCGTACCACGGGCCGATGCCGTGATAATAATCCACTTCGCCGTAATGCAGTTTGCCGAGCAACCCTTCGTCAATGAGCGCCTTGGTGGCTTGAAACTGGCTGGACCAGCGGCATTCAAAACAAACGCACGTCTTGACGCCGGCCTTCTTCACCGCGGCCTGCATCGCCTGGACATCCTTCCACGACATGGCCAGCGGTTTCTCGATGATGATGTGCTTGCCGGCCTTGGCGGCCGCGATGACGTGTCGGGCGTGCAGGCTCGGCATGCTGCACACGGACACGGCGTGGATATCCGGATTGGCGAGCATCGCATCGAGGTTGGTGTAAGCGGTGATCGTGCCGCCGTGTTTGGCGCTGAGTTCGGCGGAATTGAGTTCGCGAGAGGAATAGACGGCGGTGACCTGGGCCTGCTTGGTGCCATTGATGGCCGGAATGTGCGCGGTCGCAACCCAGCCGTAGCCGATGATGCCAACGTTATATTTCTTCACAGTGATGAGAGACGGGTTTGATGTCCGGTGGTTATGTAAGTGGATTTAATGCAACGATTTTTCCCGCGCTTGTCAAAGCTAAACCGAAGCGGCGCGCGGCTGAATGGGCTTCCTTCACGGGCCGCATCCCGCTAAAACGCCCGCATGGAATCGTCATTGCCGCCGTTGACGCCGGGCACGCTCTACCTGGTGGCCACGCCCATCGGCAACCTGGAGGACATCACGCTGCGTGCGTTGCGCACACTCAAGGAATGCCATGTCATCGCGGCGGAAGACACGCGGCGCACGGGACAGTTGCTCAAGCATTTTGACATCGCGAAGCCGATGGTGAGTTATCATCAGCACAATGAGGCGCGGCGCACGGAGGAAATCATTCAACGATTGCAGCGCGGGGAAATTGTGGCGCTGGTGACGGATGCGGGCGCGCCGGGCATCAGCGATCCGGGCGGGCGCGTGGTGCGTGAGGTGGTGGCCGCGGGGTTGCGCGTGGAAACGGTGCCCGGGGCGTGCGCGCTGGTGACGGCGCTGACGGCCAGCGGGTTGGCGACGGATGAATTTCATTTCGTAGGATTTTTGCCGCACAAATCGGGGCAGCGGATGAAGGAACTGGAGCGCTTGAAAAACGTGGCGGGGACTCTGGTTTTGTACGAGTCGCCGTTTCGGGTGGAGAAGTTGTTGGGAGAATTGAAAACGGTGATGCCGGAGCGCAAAGTTGTTTTGGCGCGGGAGCTGACGAAAAAGTTCGAGGAGTTTTTGCGGGGGACGCCGGAGGAGTTGCTGGCGGAACTGGGGCGGAGGGCGAGGAAGGGGGAGTTTGTGGTGCTGATTGGAAATGTTGCGGAAGGTGGGGGCTGACGCGTTGGCGACGCGTCGGCATATCGCGAGCGCGCCAGCGTCTTGGACTGCGGCGGGAAGCGAAGCGCCGCGCCGCTTTGTTGCGTACCGCAAATCCCACCACGTGCTTTCTCATACGCATTGCGCGCCGTCCGCAATCCCGGGCCAAGCGCCACGCCCTTCTGCTCCAGCTCCGTTTGCCGTGCGCCAAATGAAGCGAAGCGGATTGAATTTCGAGAACGACGACGAGAACGATCTGAGGGTCAGAGGAATTTGCCGGGGTTGAGGATGCCCCGGGGGTCCAGGGCGCGTTTGATGCGGCGATGGAGTTCGCGCGCTTCGGCGGAGGTGGCGTCGGGCCACCAGCGTTTTTTGGCGAGGCCGATGCCGTGTTCGCCGGTGATGACGCCGCCAAGGGCCAGCACGTGGTGAAACAATTCGTCCAGCGCGGCTTCGCTGCGTTCCATCGCACCGGGCTGCTTCATATCGACCATGATGTTGACGTGGATGTTGCCGTCGCCGGCGTGGCCGAAACAGGCGACCGGAAAGCCGTGGCGCTTCTGCAACTTGCCGGCAAACGCGAACAATTCCTCCAACCGCCCGCGCGGCACGACGATGTCTTCATTCAACTTGGTCAGGCCCGTGTCGCGCAACGCGTAGGAAAATTCGCGGCGCAACTGCCAGATCGTTTCGCATTTTTCCGCGCCGAGGGCGCGCTGCACGAACAGCGGTTGAAAGCCCTGCACAACTTTTGCCACGGCCTGCAATTCCATCTGGACGCTGCGTTTCTGGCCGTCGAGTTCGATGATCAAGTGGCCGCGGCAGCCTGAAAGCAATTTGCTGCCCGTGCGTTTCTCGGCGGCGGCCAGCGTGAAGGCGTCGGCGATTTCCAGCGCGCTGGGCAGGAACCCGGCGGCGAAGACGGCTTGCAACGCGCGCACCGCGTGGCGCATCGAGCCAAACCCGACCGACAGGCAGGCGCGAAACGGCGGCCGCGGCAGCAGCTTCAATGTCGCCTCGGTAATCACGCCCAGCATGCCCTCGGAGCCCACGAACAGGCGGTAGAGATCGAAGCCGGTTTTGTTTTTGTGACAACGGCTGCCCAGGCGCAGAAGCGTGCCATCGGCCAGGGCGACCTGCACACCCAGCACGTAATCGCGCGTCACGCCGTACTTCAGGCAACGCGGCCCGCCGGCGTTGGTGACGATGTTGCCGCCGAGGCTGCAATCGGCGCGGCTGGCCGGGTCGGGCGGATAATACAGGCCCAGCTTCTCCGCTTTTTCCTGGAGCGTGGCCGTCAGCACTCCCGGTTCGACGACGGCCACGAAATCGCGTTCGTTGATTTCCTTGATGCGGTTCAGGCGCGCGAGCGAAAGGGCGATGCCGCCTTTGACCGGCACGCAGCCGCCCACGTAACCGTAACCCGCGCCGCGCGGCGTCACGGGGATGTTGTGCGCGTTCGCGAATTGCAGGATTTTCGCCACGGACTCGGCGCTGCGCGGCAGGGCGACGGCCTCGGGCAGATGCGCGGCAAACCATTTGTCGCCGGAATTGGCCTTGAGGGTGGCGTCGTCGAACCGGAGTTCGCCTTGGGGGAGTGATTTTTGTAAGCGGGCCAGCGCCCGGCGCGGGGAATTCATGAAGCTTCTTCTTCGGCGGCGAGCAATTCTTTGGCGTCGTCGGCCTCGGCATCGGGGACCTGGACAAGGATGCCGCCGGCGGCCTGCGAGTAGCCTTCCATGGTGAGCGCGGCCAGTTCGTGCTCGACGCTGGCGTGGAACCCGGCGGCTTCCAGGCGCGAGCGGACCACATGCGCCTCGGCGGAACTGAACGTGCGAAAAACAGTGATCGGTTGCATGGCTCGGGCTGCGCCCAATCGGAAATAACCATGGTTTCGGCGGTGAAGCAACCGCTTTCCCGCCAACCGCACTAGCAAACGAATGCGGGCAAGCGAATGGGAGGCATGGCCACAAAACGCACACAAACCGCAAAGGAGGGAAGCAAAATCATTGGAGAGTTAACCGCTGATTCTCGCTCACAAACGCTCAGAGGTATGTCGTAGCTCTTGGCGCTCACTCGGGCAAACGATTCAAAAGATGGGTCTTGATGTATTTTCCAGCCACCTGCGGGTCGTAAGTGATGTCCGTACGGAGCAGTGGTTGCATGTCCGAACAGAATCCACGGTCCTTCAGATGGTCTTCGAGGATTCCGATGAACTCTGCCCGGCCCGCTTTCGTGCCTTCCTGCTTCAGGTAGTGCTCGAAGGACGCGATGATCGCCGCCGGGTCAACGGGTGCCGGCGATTTGGTCAGCGCCCAATACAGATCGAACAAATCCCGGCCACGTTTGCGCTGAAACAGCGCGCGCATCTTCGTGCCCAGCATTTCATGAATATCAAAACCTTTGACGTGCGTGTGAACGGTCTTGTCGCGGAACGGGAAGCTGAATGGCATCTCCACAACTGGACGATGCGGTTTGCGCTCGGTCACGTTGGCCTCAATGACGATTTCCAGCGTCCGGTTCGGCTCCATGATCGAGCGCGCCGAGTAAGTCATGCGTAACACGCGCGACGGTTTGACGGTGTTGCGAATCGCCAATTTGAGCGTGTCCCAAACGGATGCTCCTGGCGTTCCCAGGACTTCGGTCAGCACACGACGGATGGCCCGGCGGATGTGATCCGGCGGGCGAGTGCCGACCACGACCAGATCAATATCCTCACTGTAACGAGCGGACGGCGCGAGGTGGATCTTGTGCAGCAGCGTGCCGCCGCGCATGGCGATTTGGGAATTCAGGAACTTGTCGTCGAACAGCGCCGCCATCGCGCGGCACAGCAGGAGATCTTGTTCCACCTGATACTGCGCCGCCCACGGCACCACGGATTGGTGAGCCAGAATATCCTGGCGGGTGATCGGGGTCATGTTTTCAACTCATTGGAATTGTTGTGCACCCGCCAGCGTTTGACGAGCGGGAGATTCTCGCGCTGGCTGCCTTTGGCCGGAGAGAGCGTCACGGGTGTTAATTCATCAGGCAGCCAGCCACGAATGGTTTTGGCGAGCGGCCCGTTGCCGCACGCTTCGATGACCAACCCCAACCGTTGCGCGACCGCAGGTTCGTTCTCCGCATCCAGCACGCGCGTCAGTTCGCGGGCGCGAAGCAGCGATAGCAGCGGTCGGATGGTTTCCGCCGCGCGCTCGATGCCGCCGATACTGGCCGCGTAGCGGACCAGATCGAAGACGGTCGCCTCCGGTGTGCTGATGAAAAGGGGTGCGGCGGCTTGCGTCAGTTGTTGTACCGGTGTCCGGGCAATCCCGCGCTTGACGAAAAATCGCACCCGAATCCGGCCCGCCTGGATGGTTCGGCGGGGCCGGTCGGTCATGACTTGCGTCACCTGCAACGCTTGGGGATTGGAACCAAGGGCGCTGGCCGCCGACTGGAGCGCCAGATAATACGGACGGCCAAGCCAGTTGAAGTAGTCTTGGAGCCACCACGTCGCGGGCGGCGCGCCCATGCTGCGATGCTCCGGTCCGACAATCAGAAAGAACGGCTGCCTCGGCGAAACCCGGACGACTTTACCGCGAAGCCTCAGCAACTGGAATCTTGCGGCGATGGCCGACAGCCCGGATTCCCTCGTCAACTCAGCGAGTGAAAACGCGACCCGCCCCAAAGCCAGGCGCGCGTCAATAAACCCTTCCGCCGCACCGATTAAGCGGGTCGCTTCAGAGTTTTTAAGCGCTTTCATCGTTTCCATAATGTAGCGTCTGACGCTACGTTATGCAAACGGAATATACGCCCAAAAAGTGGCTGAGGCAAAATCATGGACGACACCCCCGGATCGTCCCCGAACCAATCGACTCCGCAAGGGGTCGCAGAATCAATCGAATGAGAGAAACGTGATGCGCTCCCCTTTGGGAGGGGCAGGGGTGTTCTCTCCCAACTCACGCTGCACTCAACCAACCATCGACCACAGAGGCACGGAGGCATTGAGAACGGGCAGAAAGATGCAGGGCAGAAAAATCAGGCTTTTGCATCGTGAAAACGGTGA
>JBFMBT010000211.1:0-11968 GCA_040754875.1 Verrucomicrobiota bacterium
CCCTCACCCTGCCCTCTCCCCAAGGAGAGGGTTCTTCGTTTGCCGCGTTGGGATAGATTGCGGCGCTGGTTTGCGGTGCCGCACAGGGACGAACTCAAAAGTGATTCTGAACCGCGGTTTCAGGTGGCGCGCTGCGGCTGGGGACAGCCGCGGTCCGGAAGGCACGGGGAGCCATCACTCCAATACTCCACCACTCCAATGCCCCATCCCGCGGTTCCTCACTCCTCGGGCGGCTTCGGCGCTTTGCCGGTGGCGGCGTCGGTCAAATGTTCCACCAGTTCGGAGGCCTTCCATTCGTTGCCGATGAAGACGTGATGGACGCGGCCCTGGGTGTCGATGACCACGGTGCGGAGGTTGTGGTCGAAGTTGAACGTGCCTTGTTCGCGCGCGAAATACATGCCGAATTGTTCGGTGATGGCGTCGATGTCAATCAGCGCGCCGGTGAGAAAATTCCAGCGGTCCGGGTCGTTTTGGTAGCGCGAGGTGGCGTAGTTGCGCAACACGTGCGGCTTGTCGAAATCCACATCGAACGACAGTGAGAACAGATGCCAGTTTTTCGGTGCATCAGGCGATTTGGAAAGCTGCTGATAAGCCTGCGCGAAGTTTTCTCCCATGCGCGGGCAAAAGTTCGGGAACGGACAGCGCGTGAAAATGAACGTGATGGCAAACGCCTTGCCCCGCAGGTCCGCGAAGGAAACCGCCTTGTTCAATTCGTTTGTGAACACGTAGTCAGGCAGTTTGTCGCCGATCTTCAACACCTCGACCTCGCGCACAAGCCGCGTGGTGGGGCGCTCGGGCGGTTTGGCCAGGCCGGGAGTTTCCAGTACCTTGATGCGATCGATCCAGCCTTCCTCCTTCGTCACCAGCATGCGGAACATGACCTTGTCGCCCGCCTTGACGCCGGTGAGTTCCTTGGGATCCTTGACGTCAAAGGGCATGGTCATCGCCTCCATGTAACCGGGAATTTCCTCGTGCTTGATGACGGCGATCTTGCCGGTGGGCTTGATTTCCTCGACGACGCCGCGAACGAAATAGACTTGAGGCGAAGTGTTCGTGCCGGTTGCCAGCGCCGGGGCTGGCGGCACGGCGGGTGCGGACGTCGCGGTGGCCGGGGGTTGATCCTGGCAGGACACGATGACGATGAGCGTCGCGCCCAAGGCGCCGCCCATCGTGGCTCTTAGCAGATTATTAACATTCATGCCGACAAACAGTCCCGGACTATACGCGGGACAGCCAAAGGTTAGAAGTCTGAACGAACAATTTGTTCGAAGAAAATGCGGGCTCCATCACTCACCGAGGGGGCTTGATGGTTTGGCGAGGGGTCGCAGTGTTTCCATCCTGAGCCGTTGGGATGTGCGATGCGGCGGTCCCCCTCACCCTGCCCTCTCCCCTAGGAGAGGGTTTTGTGGTTGCCGCGGTGGGATGAAATTGCGCGACGGATTTGCAACGTCGCACGGGGATAAGCGTAGCGCAGGTTTCCAACCTGCTGTATCGCCGATTTCCAATCGGCTGGGCGTGATGGGACGAGGGCTCAATGTGACGCAAATCAGCTTGCGACACGGCTGCAGGCTTGAAGCCCGCGATACGGCAGGTTGGAAACCTGCGCTACAAAAGGCGGCGCTACCAAACGAACTCCCAATGCATCGATGCAAACGACGCGGTCCGGCCGGGTTTGCAGTTTTGGCGGGGCGCGGTCATGCTCTGCACGTGCAAAAAAATTCGACCACCCGTTTCTCCAATCGCGTGGAAAACTATGTGCGTTACCGGCCGGGCTATCCGGACGCGGTGGTGCGCATTCTGCAAACCGAAGCGGGCCTGACGCCGGGCGCGGTTATTGCGGACATCGGGTCAGGAACCGGAATTTCATCCGCACTGTTTCTGAAGCACGGCTTCGCGGTCATTGGCGTGGAGCCAAATCGCGAGATGCGCGAAGCGGCCGAATCATTGCTCGCGGGCCAACCGGATTTCCGCAGCGTCAATGGCACCGCCGAAGCCACCACGCTTGCGGACCGGAGTGTCGATTTCGTCGTGGCGGGCCAGGCATTTCACTGGTTCGACGTGCCGAAGACGCGCGCCGAGTTCGCGCGCATCCTCAAGCCGGGCGGCAAGGTCGCCTTGATGTGGAACACGCGCCGCGTGGACACCACGCCCTTCCTGCGCGCTTATGAGGATCTGCTCCTGAAATTCGCCACGGATTACCAGCAGGTGGACCATCGCAACATAGATGAACGCGTGTTGAAAAAATTCTTCGCGAACGGCGAATTCACCTTGCGCAAGGTGGAGAACGAACAGGTGTTCGACTTCGCGGGCTTGCGCGGGCGGCTGCTGTCGTCCTCCTATGCGCCGGCGGACGGCGAACCCGGCCACGCACCGATGCTGGCGGAATTGGAACGCATCTTCCAGGTGCACGCGAAGGACAGCCGCGTGCGTTTCGAATACGACACCGAACTTTACTGGGGTGGCGTTGGCGCGGATGATTGAAATTACTGACCGCGCGGACTGCCGCCGCCAGGAAACCCGCCGGGGCCACCAGGGCCGCCGGGGCCACCGAAGCGGAACGTGCGTTGTTCGACGGGCTTGCCTTCAATCAGGTTCTGCAAATCCTGGGCGGTTTGTTTCATCATCTCGGCGAGGCGCTCGTCCTGCACGCTCAAGGAAGCGGTCTGGAGGAGTTGCTTGCGGCCGAGGAGCTGCTGGTTGTTCGCGGCGGCCGCGGGGTTTTCTTCATCGTCGCGGTCCACACGCGTCAGGCTGCGAATGGCCATGAAGCGCATGAAGCCGGCTTCCTGGTTGGCCATCGTTTCCATGAACATGCGGTTGGCCGTCTGGTCCATGCCCGTGAACCGCATGGCGGTGGAGAAGAGGCTGGCCTTGTCGAATTGATTGGTCATGCGCGCGTCGTAGTAGGCTTGGGCGATGGCCGGCATGATGGCCGCGCCTTCGAGGCAGCGGTTCAAGTATTCCAACACCGTCGTGTCGAGCCGGCCCTCGGCGGTAACCAGCAACGTTTGGGCGGTCGAGGCAAACGATTTGTCCTGGTAGAACAACAGCACGCCGTAGAGGTAAGACTTGGAATCGCGATCGTAGCGCGAGGGATTTTCGAAGACGACCGGATGCAGCAGGAGGTCCTTCGCGCCAGCCAGGGCTTCATTGCGGTATTTGCCGGGCGCAAGGTCTTCGAGGATGCGCGTGGCAAAGGCGAGTTCGACACCGCGCGCGGTGGTCTTGAGGACTTCGACAATGGCCGCTTCGGCATCGGGACCGCCGACGCTTTTCAACACGGTCATCAGGCCGATGCGCAACGTGGGCGGGCGGATGAAATCACTCGGCGGTTCAATGATGCGGCCGCGCCCAAAACTGCCCGGGCCACCAGGGCCAAAGAAAAGCCCACCGGGCCCTCCGGGGCCACCCGGCCCACCGGGCCCGCGTTCGCCGCGAGCACCCTGGGTCTGGCCGGGCTGCGGCGGAGTCTGCCCAAATGCAAGGCCACCCGCCAGCGCGAGCGCCACGATCGTAAGAAAGGAAAAGCGTTTCATGTTTCGTGCGCGTTGAAATTATTGGTTGCCGGGCCCGCGCCCGTCGCGTCCATCACCACGCCCGCGGAAACCGCCGGGGCCGCGATCGCCTGGACCACGATCGCCCGGGCCGCGATCACCGCCGAAGCCACCCCCGCGATCGCCGAATCTGCGTTCACCGTCGCCTTCGCCGCGGCTGGCCGGTTCGTAATCGATGTCCTGATTTTGCGCGAGGAAGCCGCGGATGGCCGGCACGCCGGCCTGGCCGTGTTCGCGCAACGTTTCGAGCAGGTGGATGATTTCGCGAAGCTGGTTGGCGCGCTCGGCCTCACTGGTGGGCTGGATGCGCGAAAGGCGCTGGATGATTTCAGCGGGCGCCATGCGGCCATCGACGGGCACCTCGACGGTGGTGGTCGTCGTTTCCACGCGCGGCGCGGTGCTGCGGGCGCGTTTGAGGTCGCGCTCGAGTTTTTCCTTTTCCGTGTCCCACTGAGCCTGGAGTTCAGCGCGTTGTTTGGCGAATTCCGCCGTCTTTTTATTGGAGACAACGAGATACGTCGCGCCTGCGGAAATGCCCGCGGCGGCGAGGAGGAGAAGGATGGTTTTCATTGCTCGGTCCGATTTTGCAGGGCGACGAACGGCGGCCGGGCCGGCGGGTTGTTGTCGCCGGTAGAACGGGTGCCGGCGATCATGGCGCCGTACTCAGCATGAGTAATAACACCGTCACCGTCCGTGTCGATTTGATTAAAGCGCTCGGTCTGGTCGGCGGGGAATTCATCGAAGCTGACTTTGCCGTCGCTGTTGCGGTCGTATTGGGCCAGTTCGGAGCTGCCTGGCGGGCCGCCGGGACTGCGACCCGGGCCGAACGAGCGGCCAGGGCCGCCACCCATACGCGGCGGAAGCATCGGGCCGGCGAATTCATTGGTGCCGAAGCGGGTGGTGAAGCGTTCGCGCGGATACTTCACCGCTTCGCGCGATAGCGGGCCAAACGGCGGGCGCGGCAAGCCAAAATCAGGGCGGGCGAAGGGCGCTTGCGAGTCCAGCAACCAGTCGCTGAAATCATCATCGGACGCATCCGTCGCAGCGGCGGTTTCCGCTGGAACGGGCGCCGGCGCCGGCGCGATCTCCGCGGCGGCGCGGGGGCGTTCGCAGCCCGCGAGCGCGAGGCAGCAGGCGACGGCAATCAATGCGTTCGCGGCGGCGGCCATGAATTGGTTTATTGCGTAACGCATGGACAAATTTATTCGACGCACGTTTCCTGCCAGAAGCCGGTGCGCAGGTACGGTTTCAGGCGCACGCGCAGACTCTCGCGCGCGCGATGAATCAGGGACTTGATGGCGCTGGGCGAGCAATCGAGCACGCCCGCGATTTCCTCATAGGAAAGGTCTTCGTGCACGCACAACAACATCGCCGTGCGTTGGTTTTCCGGCAGCGCGGACAGGGCCTCCTGCACCTTGGCTTCCAGTTCGTGGCGCAACGCGGCGTCCGTGGGCGAAACCTGGCGCGCGCCCTTGATGCAGGGGTCGAAATGGTCTCCAAGATCTCCTTGCATGCCTTCCCAGGAATCGGTCGGGTGGCGGCCGCGGCGGCGGATTTCGTTCAGGCAGAGATTGCGGGCGATCGTGAACAGCCACGTGGAAAAGCGCGCCGAGGGACGATAGCGATGCGCGGATTTGTAGGCGTGGACAAAAACCGTTTGCGCAATGTCCTCGGCTTCGCGTTCATCGGCGAGCATGCGACTGACAAAATTCGTGACGGAACGCTTGTACGAATCGACCAACAGAGCAAAGGCGTCCATGTCGCCGTTGCGCGCGCGCACCATCAACGCCGCGTGCGCGTCAATCGCGTCGTCTTCAGGCGTTTCGGGCCGGAGAAATTCACTGGCAGCGCGCGAGTCCTGCGCGGGGGAAAAGATGGGCTTCATACCTGTGTTACGTATGAAAGCCTGTTTCTCACCGGCGACCGCACAAACTGGTTGTCGCTTCATGGGAAAAGTTTCGCATGGACTACCTTAAGGGAACGTTAAGAGAAATGTTTCTCAAAACCATTTGAGGCGCAGGGCCTTTGGTACAGAAAAACGGCGGCCGAATTCAATCGACCGCCGGAGTTGCAAGGTTGCGTAGATTGCTTACTGCGTCGGAGGGCGCTGCGGACGGCCTTCACCGCCGGGGCGAGGACCACCTTGGCCGCCCGGGCCACCGGGGCCGCGACCACCGAAGCCGGATTCCATCATCTTTTTCAATTCATCCTTCGTGAGGAAGCCGTCCTTGTCGGCGTCGCCGCGTTCGAGCATGCCAACCATGCGCTCGGGCAGTTCGTCCTTGGAGAGTTTGCCGTCAGAGTTTTTGTCGTTCTCCATGATGCGGGCGACGAATTCATCGGAATTGCCGCCGCCGAAGGCGCGGCCACCGCCGGGGCCGCCCGGACCACCGGGGCCTCCAGGACCGCCGCCGAAGCTGGGACGCAATTCGTCGTCGGCGAGTTTGCCGTCGCCGTTTTTGTCGAGCTTCTTCAGCACGGCCGTGGCGTTGGCGATTTCCGTCGCGTCAATGACACCGTCGCTGTTGGCATCGAGCGCGGCCGTGACCGGATTGAAGCGCGTGGAGCCGCCGGGGCCGCCAAAGCTGCGACCGCGTTCGCCGGGTGCGCCCTGCCCTGGGGCTCCGCCAGGTGCGCCGCCGGGGCGGCGGGGTTGGTCCTGCGCTTGAGTTTGCTGGACGCCCGCGGCGCAGGCCGCCGCCAGGGTCAGGATGAGGATGGATTTGTTCATGCTGTTTTTGTTGGTTGAGGTGTGATCGGGAAAGTTCATTTGCCGGAGACGCAATACAAGCGGCGGTTCGAGCGGAGGAACAATTGCCCGTTGCTCACCGCCGGTGTGGCGTTGAAGTCCGTGGTGTCGCCCGTGAACTGGTTCAGCGCGATCTGCTGGAACTTCGGTTGCACGCCGAACACAAACGTCCCCGCATTGCGCGTGGTGACGTAAAACTTGTCACCCACCGCCACCGGCGACGCGTAGATGCGCGGGAAATTGGCGCTCTCGAAACGCTCTTCATAAACGACTTCACCGGAAGAAAGATCCAGGCAGGTCACGGTGCCGCGATTGCTCGCCCAATACATGCGGCCGTCGCGCACAATGGGGCTGCCGAAATCCGGCCCGCGCCGCGAGGTCCACTGGACATGCGATTTGGTGACATCACCTTTGCCGCCGGGCTTGATGGCGGCGACGCCGCTGCCCATGTTGCCGCCGAAGGCGTAGATGACTCCCCCATCGGTTTGCGCGCTCACGTTCATGTTCCCGCGAATGCCCGTCTCCGCGTACCACTTGAGTTTGCCCGTGTCCGCATTGAGGCCCCAGACCTCGCCGGGCACCGCCAGCACCAGTTCCGCTTCGCCGCCCGGCAACGTCACCAGCGCCGGCGTGTTATAGACATTCTCGATGCGCGCCTCGGCCTTCCACAATTCCTTGCCCGTCTTCTTGTCCAGCGCGCGGATGGACTGGCTCTCCTCGGTGGCGGTGACGATGACCGAATTCTTGTGCAGCACGAGGCTCGACGCCGAACCCCAGCCCATGCGGCCGGATTCGCGGCCCACGTCAGCCTGCCAGAGTTGCTTGCCCGCGAAATCGAACGCCAACACGCCGGACTTGCCGAAAAACACATAGACGCGCTCGCCATCGCTCACGGGCGTATGCGTCGCGTAACCGTGCTCGCCGAGATTGCGCGTGTAACGTTCCTCCGGTTGCGCCGCCGCAATCGCGCTGTTCCACAAAATCTTCCCACTCGACGCATCGACGCATACGAGGTGGCGCTTCAAATCCTGGATATTGCCGGGCGACGCCACGTCCAGCCCGTAGCCCGAGTAACACGTCACGAACACCTTGCCACCAACCACAATGGGACTCGATGTGCCGGGGCCGGGCAGGTCCACCGTCCATTTAAGATTCTTGGAACTGCTCCATTCGGTGGGCGCGGGGTCTTGGGCGATGCCCTTGCCGCCGGGCCCGCGGAACTGGGGCCAGTCCTGCGCCGAGGCACCGGCAGCCGCCGCCAACAGCATACAACCCAAAGCCGTCCTACGACACATGTGTTTCATAAGATTTGGGGTTTCGTCGCAAGCATATACAACACCGGAGTGGTTGTCATCGTTGCACTATGGCGTGGAAAACCTTAAGGGAAGATTAAGGCGGCGTGCCCCGGCGGAGTCACATCCAAAAGAACTGCTAATGAACCGCTTCGGCAACGAACGGAACCTGTCTGAACGATAAACAGGCACGCCTCAATTTAGTTGCGATTCCACACCATCTCCGTCTCGCGCGCGTGACTGGCAACCTTCACGCCTTCGACCGCCACGCGGTATTCCAGCGTCTCCCGCATGTCCCGCAACCCCGGGTACGTGACGCGTTCAATGAACTTTTTCGCTTCCCAAACCCGCCCGGCGTTGAGATGCAAACGGGCCAGGTCGAGATAAACTTCCTGCCGCTGCGCTTCCGTGCGCGCCAGCGACAGCGTCACGTTCCACGCCTTGAGCGCATCTTCCGCGCGCGTTGGCTTGATCAGGTAATAGCACCGCGCCAGTTCCTTCGCGCGCTCGAAATTGCGCTCCAATCGCAGCGCCTGGTCGTAATGCGCCAGCGCCAGGTCGAACACCTGTTGCTCATTGCGCCCGTAGTAGCGCATCGCGTCCTTGCGGAACATGAAGATGACATTCGCCAGGTTTTCGTGATGCACCGGCTCTTTGCCATCCGCCTCCAACGCCTTGGTGAAACACAGGAACATCTTGTCCGCGCTATCCGCTGCATGCGAATAATAATCTCCCCAGCCGCTCCAGAACACGGCGGCGTCGCGCGGCGGCAGTGAACTGATGTCCTGCGCAAACGGGTCCAGTTCGCCGCCGGATTCAGCAATCATCGCCGGACTCAACGCCGCCGGTCCGTTTAACGCACGGGCGCCGCGCAAGGCCACAACGCAAACCGCCAGCAGCAGCAACCACAACGAAGGGCGCGGAAACAACTTTTTCATCGATTACTTTTTTTTTGAACAGGAAGGAGGCTGGCATTGGGAAGAACCAGCCTCCTCCCTTCGTGGGATTGGGAGGTCTTATGGGGAATTACTGCGCACCCGGACGTCCGCGGAATCCACCGGGCCCGCCGGGGCCACGGCCCGGGCCGCCTTCCGGACGCGCGGGCATGATTTCGTCAACCGTCAACTGGCCGTCGCCATTTTTGTCGAGCGTCTTGAGCGCGGCGCTGGCGTTGGCGATTTCGGCGGCGTCAATCACGCCGTCCTTGTTGGCATCCAGCGCGCCCAGCACCGGCATCATCGGACGCGGTCCACCGGGACGCGGCCCCTCCGGGCGCGGCGACTCGGCGTCTTGGGCGAGCAGGGTGAACGCGCCCAGAGTGAGCGCGACGGCGGTGGTGATCAGTGTCTTTTTTTGTAGTTCAATCTTCATGCGCGCAACTTGGCACGCGCAACCTTAAGCGAGCGTGAAGACGCGTTCGCGCGCCGGAAATTCTTGCAACATTTTTTGCCCTGCCTTCTTCATCTCTTCTTAAGGTTCGCGGCGGCAGACTGCTGTTGACCGTGGCGGATTTAGGCAAGCCAAACGGCCCCGCCTCTGCCATACTGGTGTCACACGCGATCATGCGCATCCTCGTCATCGAAGATGAACCGGACCTGCTCGGCAGCCTCGCCAAGGCGCTGCGCGAGGAGAATTATGCCGTCGATACCGCGCGCGATGGCGAGGACGGCCTGTTCAAGGCGCAATCCTACGATTACGACGTCATCGTGCTGGACGTCATGCTGCCGCACCTCGATGGCTGGGAAGTGTTGCACCGCCTGCGCGAAACCAAAAAGACCCCCGTGCTCATGCTTACCGCGCGCGACGCCGTGCGCGACCGCGTGCGCGGGCTCGACACCGGCGCCGATGATTATCTCACCAAGCCGTTCGACCTCGACGAATTGCTCGCCCGCATCCGCGTATTGATCCGCCGTCGCGCGGACAAGGCCGCGCCCGCCATCAAGATTGCCGATGTCCACATCGACACCGCCGCGCGCAAGGTCCTGCTCAAGCGCGAGGAGGTCCCTCTCACCGCGCGCGAATATTCGCTCGTCGAATACCTCGCGCTGCACCGCGGCCGCGTCGTCAGCCGCACCGAACTTTACGAACATTTGTTCGACGAGGATGACGACACGTTTTCCAATCTGCTGGATGTGCACGTCTCGAATGTCCGCAAAAAACTCGGCCAGGATTTCATCGCCACCCGGCGCGGCCACGGCTATTGCATCGAATGACGCCCCTGTTCAAATCCATCCGCTGGCGCTTGCAAGCCTGGCACGGGCTGATGCTGCTGGTCGTCCTCATGGCCTTCGGCGTCACCGCGTATTATCTCGTTTTCGACAACCGCATGCGCCGCGTGGACCAGGAATTGCAGAAGCGCACGTTTCCCATTGTCGGCCGTTTGAGCGGCCCCCAACCCGGCGACCGCGGCCGCTTTCGCATGGGACCACCGCCCGATGAATCACGCCCGCCGGGTGAACGCCGCGATGAGCGCCCGCCGCCTCCGCCCGACGGAAAGGCTGACGAGTCTCCGCGTTCCGAGGGACCGCGCAACGACGGCCCGGACTTCACGCGCCGCGCGGATGAGCCCCGTCCCGATGGCGCCCGCGTGGAAGTCCGGCGCTTTGAGGGATTTCGCCCGCCGTTTTTTGAAAATTTCCCGCTTTCGCCCGACTCTCCGCGGATGTTCGAAGAAGCCGGTTATTACGTCGTTGTCTGGACGCCGGAAAAGGCGGAGATGCGCCGTTCCACCAATGCGCCAGCCATCGTCCCCCTTCCGCCCATCACGCCCGCGCTGACCAATGGGACGGCCTGGACGCGCCAGGGCTTCCGGGAATACGCGCAAATCTCGCGCCGCGGAAATGTTGTTTTGGTGGGCCATGACATCACGCCCGATCTTGCCGAACTGACGCGCCTGGCCTTCGGCCTCACCGCCGCCGCGTGCGGCGTGCTCGCGCTGGGCCTGGCCGGCGGCTGGTGGCTCTCCACGCGCGCCATCCGCCCCATCGAAGACATCAGCCAGACCGCCGTGAAGATTGCCAACGGCGACCTCGACCAGCGCATCAACGTCACCGATGCCGACAGCGAACTCGGCCAGCTCGCCCGCGTGTTGAACAACACGTTCGACCGCCTCAAGTCCGCCTTCGCGCGCCAGGTGCAGTTCACCGCCGACGCTTCGCACGAATTGCGCACGCCCGTCTCCGTCATCCTCTCGCAGACGCAGACCACGTTGAAGCGCGAGCGCACGCCCGCGGAATATCAGGAGACGATTGTCAGTTGCCAGCGCGCCGCGCAACGGATGCGGCAACTGGTCGAAGCGCTGCTGATCCTCGCGCGCCAGGATTCCGGCGACGCCGCGCCCCGGCGCGAACCGTGCGAACTGGACCGCGTCGTCACCGACGCCGTGGATTTGCTCCGCCCGCTGGCCGTCGAACGCAACGTCTCCCTCCAGACTGACCTGAAACCCACGCCCTTCATTGGCGATGCCCAGTTGCTGGGCCAGGTCGCCACCAATCTCATCAGCAACGCCATTTATTACAACCGCCCCGGCGGCAATGTGACTGTGCAACTCGCTCCGGAGGCGGATGGCGCGAAGCTCGTGGTTTCCGACACCGGCCAGGGCATCGCGGCGGAAGATTTGCCGCACATTTTCGAGCGCTTCTATCGCGCCGACAAATCGCGCACCGCGCCGGACAACCACACCGGCCTGGGCCTGGCCATCGTCAAAGGCATCGTCGAAGCCCACGCCGGCAAAGTCACTGTCACCAGCGAACCCGGCAAAGGCAGCGTTTTCACGGTGATTCTTCCCGCCTCCGGGGTGGGGACGGCCTCGTCCCCAGTGCCGGACCGGTGCAATTAAGCTGTGGCAAGCGGAGCGCAGCGTTCACGCCGCTTCAACGCATCGATCCAACCACGCTGAAGCGGACTTGAAGCCCGCGCTCCATCGCGCAACCGCAAATTCTCGGGACGAGCCGTCCCCCACCCCTGTGCCCACCGTGCAGAGAAGCTCCGCTTTCGGGCATGGGGAGGGAGGGACCCGAAAGCGGAGCACGCGATGTGGTGCTTGAAGTTTGTTACTGGTCAGGACGCGGCCGGGCGGGAACATCGCCACCATCCCCCTGCGGACGGGGGCGCTGCGGGGCGTCACCGGGTGGCTGGCCACCGGGCCCGCCGAAGCCGGGCCGGCCGCCGCCTTGACGCAAGCGCGCTGCCATTTGTTCCGCCTCGGTCTTGTCGATGGCGCCGTCCTGATTTTGATCGGCCTGCTCAAAGATTCGTTGCATGGGTTCGGGCAGTTCGTCCCGGGTGACTTTGCCGTCGTTGTTTTTGTCATTGTTCATCACGCGCGTCGCGAAGTCGCCGCCGGGCCCGCCCGAATTGCCCGGCCCGCCGCC
>JBFMBT010000212.1:0-11807 GCA_040754875.1 Verrucomicrobiota bacterium
GCGAGACCGTGCAGATTGGCAACGATCGGCACCTGATCATCAACAGCCAGAGACTGGATGCCGCCACGCCGCATTTTGAGAATGTTTACACCTTCACGGGGCCGCCGCGGCCCGATCATTATTCGGGGCACTTGAACGAATTTACGGCCCGCGAATTCGGTTTCCCGGTGCCGGCACAATACTTTGAAACCGAGAGCCAAAAGTTTGAAGTCCGCCCGAAGCGCTTTCTGGCCATGGGCGACAACACGCTCAACAGCTTCGATTCACGTGGCTGGGGAGATCTGCCCGAGGAAAACGTCATCGGCAAATCAGCCTTCGTATATTGGCCTCTAAGCAAGCGCTTTGGCTGGGCCCACCGGTAATCAACGGATTATGTGTAGTTGCGCACAATGTTTGTTATATTTAATGCAGTCCTGCCGATTCCGCCCGCTTCCGCCCGATATCGGCAGTTTTACAGTATCCGCCGGTAGAGGTTCACATACTCCTTGCAGGTTCGCTCCCACGAGAAATCCGCTGTCATGGCGTTCTTCTGGAAATGCCGCAGCAACACCTTGTTCTCGTAAAGCACCAGCGCCTTGCGAATCGCCTTGGCCAGCGCCCGGGCCGAATACTCGGTGAACTTGATTCCGTTGGCATTGTCCAGGTCATCCCCCAGATCAATCACCGAGTCGTCCAGGCCGCCCGTGACCCGGACGATGGGGATCGTCCCATAGCGCAGGCTATACATTTGATTCAATCCGCACGGCTCGAACCGCGACGGCATCAGAAAGAAATCCGCGCCCGCTTCGATGCGATGCGACAGATCGTGGTCGTATCCAATGCGCACGGCGACCTTCGTGGGAAACCGCCGCGCCAAGGCCCGATACGCGTGCTCGAATTGGGTCGCGCCGCTGCCGAGCAACACGAACTGCATGTTGGTCGCCAGCATTTCTTCCAAAGCGCCGAGTTGGATATCGACGCCTTTCTGATCCGCCAGCCGCGTGATGTTTCCGAACAATGGAATGTCATCATTCACCGGCAAACCCAGTTCGCTTTGCAACGCGCGTTTATTCTCCGCTTTGCCTTTGAGGTCGCGCACACTGTATGCCGCGGCGAGAATCGGATTTCTCGTCGTGTTCCATTCCTCGTAATCAACGCCATTGAGAATTCCGACCAAGGTGTCGAGCCGCTGTCGCAAGACACCATCCAAACCACAGCCAAACTCAGGCGTGGTGATTTCACGCGCATAACGCGGGCTCACCGTCGATATGATGTCCGAATACGAAATGGCCGCCTTCAAGCAATTCAGAATCCCATAGAACTCGACTCCGTTGGGATTGAAGTAATCCAAGGGCAGGTTCGTCAGTGCGTATTTTTCACGTGGAAACAATCCTTGATAAGCCAGGTTGTGGATGCTCAGACATGTCCGTGGAGCAGTCCCCCACCCTTCGTGCCACTGCTGGTGTTTGATGAGGATGGGCACCAGCCCAGCCTGCCAATCGTGTACATGCACAATCTCCGGCTGCCAGGTCAAGTAGCGGGCGAGATGCGCCACCGCTTTGCTGAAGAACGTGAACCGCTCCGCGTTGTCGCCATAGTCAAATCCGCCTTCCTGGTAAAGGCTCTTGCGGTCAAAAAATTCCCGCTGCTCAAGGAAATAGATCGTCGGACGATTTGGCTCTTCCAGCGCCCAGACTTCGCCGGTTACCGAGCGTCCTCCCAGTGGGACGCTCAAGTAATAATCCATCTTCCGGATGTTCGTGAACTTGTCCCGGATGCCGCGATACAGCGGTGTCACCACGCCAACCTGATGTCCCGCCGCGGCGAGAGCCTTGCCCAGGGCGCCCACCATGTCAGCGAGTCCGCCAGTCTTGGAAAACGGGAAGACTTCGCTGCTGGCCAGCAGGATTCTCATGCGATCCGGCTGGCCTTCAGGTATGGTTGCAATGGCTCGGGAATATTGAGCGAGCCATCCTCCTGTTGATGAGTTTCCACCAGCGCAACGAACAACCGCGCGAGCGCCGTGCCGCTGCCATTGAGGATATGCGGAAAGCGGTTCTCACCGGTTTCGCTTTTGAAACGCATGTTCATGCGGCGCGCCTGGTAATCTTCGCAATTCGAGCAACTGGACACTTCCAGATACTGCCCCTGCCCCGGCGCCCAGACCTCGATGTCATAAGTCTTGGCGCTGGCGAAGCCCATGTCACCGGTGCAAAGTTGCAGCACGCGGTAATGCAGGCCCAACAACTGGAGCACTTTTTCCGCGTTTGCCGTCATCTTTTCAAGCTCATCGTAACTGTTCTCCGGTTTCACAATCTTGATAAGTTCCACCTTGTCGAACTGATGCACGCGGATCATGCCGCGCGTGCCGACACCGGCGGCGCCGGCTTCACCACGAAAACATGGCGTGTAGGCGCAATAGTAAATCGGCAATTCGTTCTCCTTCAGAATCTCGTCACGATGAATATTCGCCACCGGCGTCTCGGCTGTGGGAATCAAGAACAACTTGCCCAGCGTGGACGAATCATTGCCTTCCTGGATGGCGTAATACTGGTCCACGAATTTCGGGAACTGTCCCACACCGACCATGCATTGTTGTCCCACCAGAAACGGTGGCGAAACCTCGGTGTATCCGTGCTCCGTGATATGCAACTCCAGCAGGAATTGAATCAACGCCCGTTCCAGCCGCGCGCCCCAATTGGTGTAAAGCAGAAAACCGCTGCCCGATAATTTCGCTGCCCGTCCAAAATCAACCAGTTTGAGGTGCTCGCACAGTTCGACGTGTGTCTTCGGCTTGAAGCCATAGACCGGCTGCGAACCAACCGTCCGGACGATGGGATTGTCCGCAGCGTCCCTGCCCACTTTGACCGATTCATGGGGCAGGTTCGGCAAACGAAGCAATATCTCTTCGCGTTTGACTTCCAGCTCGGCGACCTGTTTGTCCAGTCCGGTGATTCGTTCGCCGATCGCACGTGTTTCGGCCTTCTTTTCCTCGGCTTCGGCGACCTTTTTCTGGCCCATCAAGGCGCCGATCTCCTTGGAAACCTTGTTGCGCTGGGCCTTCAAACTCTCGACTTCCGTGAGCAGCTTCCGCCTCTGCTCATCGAGCGCGAGCAATCCATCCACCTGGGCGTCATCCCCGCCACCGCGTGTGGCGAGCCGATTGCGCACCAAGTCAGGTTTCTCGCGAATTAGTTTGATATCAAGCATCGCCGGATTATAGGAATGAGCAGTCGTCGGGCAAGAATGAAGGCGGAAAAATGCGCCGCGCAACACTGTGAACACGAACACGTTCGACTCCCCTGCCCTGCCCTCCCCCGGGAAGGTTGAATCCCTGCACGTCCACCCGCCCGAGCCCGGCGCGCCCATGGTGTCGGTGGATTTCCTGGATCTGGTGGCACAGCAAGGCATTCGCAATGATCCCCGTTACTTTGCCCGGCTCAGCCGCAAGACCGGCCAGCCAACGCGGCGGCAGGTCAGTTTGATTGAGCGAGAGCAGATTGCCGAGCATGCGGCGGTGTTGGGCCTGCAAAGCATTGCGCCCGGGGCCGTGCGTTCAAATATCGAGACGACGGGCATACAGTTGGTTTCGTTGCTCGGGCAGCATGTGCGCATCGGTGACGCCGTGTTGCTTCTTTACGATGCGCGGACGCCCTGTCAACGCATGGACGATCTGTGTCAGGGGCTGCGTCAATTGATGGAAAGCCAGCGGCAAGGGGTCATGGCCGAAGTCATCAAGAGCGGCCGGATCACGATTGGCGATGCAATCACGCTGGAAAAACTCCCGGCAAGCCGCTAGATTCATCCCGCAACGCAAGGCCCTGTGAGAATTCTGATCCTGACGAACGTGTATCCGCCGCATCATGCGGCGACGTACGACTACCGCTGCTACGTGGTCGCGCACGCGCTGCGGAAACGCGGTCATGACGTGCAGGTGTTGACTTCAAATCACGGCGTCAAGTCCGAGCAGCGTGACGATGAAGCCATTCGTCGTTTGCACCTGAATGGAGTTTTCGGCCATCCTGTGGTGACAACCATCAACGAGCTGAAGCCCCTGGAATTCCAGAATCATGCGGCCCTGCAGGAAGCGATGGCGGAATTCCAACCAGAATTGATTCATGTCTGGAGCCTGCATGGACTCTCAAAGTCGCTTGTTTTTGGCGCGCAGAAGCACCGGTTGCCGGTTGTGTTCGACGTGGCGGATACCTGGATTGCCGACGAAATCCGCACCGACCCCTGGCTGACGTGGTGGAACACGTCCAAACTTCCCTTCACGGCCAATGCCATGCGCTCCGCGTGGGAGTTGTCCGGCCAGCGCGATCGCATGGATGAATCGGCCCCCACTCGCGACCGCCGCGAACACAAACGCCTGGCGCATATTTACGATCCGGATGCGGAGGTTCAGCCGGATGTGATCACCACCTTTCGCTTGGATCGGATTTACTTCAGTTCGCAAGCGCTGAAGGAACTTTGTACGAATGCCGGGTTTCGGGTGAGCCAAGGCAACGTGATTTACCAGGGCGTCGATGCCAACAATTACCGGGGTCACGTGAAGCCGCCCACGGAACCCACGCGCAAATTCCTCGTCAGCGCACGGCTCACGCCGGACAGCGGCGTCATGCGGGCACTGGAGGCCCTGGCGCGCGTGCGGGAAACTCACCGCCAGGCCAGCTTGAATATCTATGGGCGCGGGGATTCCGACTACGTGGCCAAGCTGAAATCATACGCGGTCCGGTTCGAGCTGCCCGTCGAGTTCATGAATGTGTCGGATCCGATCAAGGATATGCCCGCGGTATTTCGCCAGCATGAAGTCTTCCTTCATACTTCAGAAGGCCGGTTGCCCATGCCGACAACACCGCTGGAAGCGATGGCCGCGGGCATGCCGGTCATCAGTTCCATTGCGGGCGGGAGTGACGAAGTGCTGCGCCAGGACGAAACCGCGTTGCTGTTCACGCCGGGCAGCGCGGAGCAACTGGCCAATCACATGAAATCATTCATTGAGGACACGTCCGCGCGTCATCGCATTGCACTGGCCGGGCAGACAGATGTGATTGAGAACTACAATTACGAGGTGATGGTCACGCGCATCGAGTCCTTCCTCGAAGAGACGCGGTCGCTTTGGAGCGAAGGGTTGACTTGATTCACGCCTGATCCGACAGGCGGCTCAGTTCCTTGCTCCACACCTCAGCCTCGGGCGGAGAAGCATCAAACGGGTCCGGCAGGTTCAACGAGTTCAAGCCCTCCGCATCGATCACTTCCCAATCGACGAAATAGCGCGTCGATTGTTGCTTGAGCAGATGCATGATGCGGGAGCGAATTTGCGCTCGCGAGTTGGCCGGGGCTTCGTGTGTGGAATCCGTGATTTCCTCCGCGGTCAAGGCCCAGGGTTCGGGCGTTTTCTCCAAGGCCATGCCCAGGCTGCGCGCGGGGTCAACATGGTGGAATTCCAGATCCTGTGATTTCAACCAAGGATGGCCCCAGGAAATCTGTTCCGAGGTGATGAATTGCTCGAAGAGCCAGCGCTTGGTGATCCAGTCCACCTTGCCGACAAGGGCGTTGTGATTGGCGGAGAGGTCGCGCAGCACGGCATCCCACACCACCAGCACGCTGTCAGTTTCGGAATCGCGCCCCTTGAATTCGCTAAGCGCCAGGTCGTAGTAATGCCGCAGCAAGGCCACCGCATCCTCACTTCGGCCGTTGGCCAGCGGCACGAGCCAAGGGCTGTCGGATTGATGCGAAAGTGAGTGGAAGGTCATCACGGCGTCGGCGAGGGCGACTTTGGGCAGCCGGTCGATTTCCAACAAATCGAGCACGAGTGAGGTCGTGCCGATTTTCAGCAACTGCGTGGTTGGCAACACCGTGGTATCGCCGTGCAGCAGATGGAGGCGCCGATACTTGCGCGCGTCAGCGAGGGGTTCGTCGCGCGTGTTGATGATGGCGCGATTGAACTGCACCCATTCGAAGAGGTCGTTGTTGATGTAATCGGCGCGCTGGCTGATCTGGAACTGCGGCACGGAGCCGGTGCGATAAGGAGTGTTGCCCAGTTCCACGCCCGGGGATGCCCCCACCTTCCCTGCCCCGGCGTACAACAAGCGGAGTGTGAGAAACGCGAGCAACGAGAGCACGTTCGTCTCCGTCAGCGGGGCCGTGCGGCGGACGAGATAATTCTCGTGGCAGCCGAACGTGGCGCCGGAATAGTGATCGACGTTATTGCGGATGAAGCTGACTTCGCCGCTCAAGCGCAGGTCCTTGACCGCGCGCGTGAGGATGGCGTCGCCGGCCTTGTCGTAGCGGAGCAGGTCGCGCAGCGAGAGGCACTCGGGCGTGCAGTATTCGAGGTGCCCCATATCGACATACGCGCGGCCGCCATTGAAGAGGAATCCGCCGTTGCCAGCTGGTTCGTCCCAATCACGCTGATGCAAGTCCGCCAGTCCGTAGCGGTGTTTGTCGAAGATCCAGTTACGAACGCGGCTGATGGCGCCGGGCGGTCCGTTGGGGTCGTTCGTCAAACACCCATACTCCGTCTCCAGGCCAACAACACGGTTCATAACACAAGCTGGTTTAGGGTGAGCTGCTGATAGCGGGCCGAGCGCGTGCCTTTGCGCGCCAGCCAGCCAAGTTCGACTTGTTTGCCTTGGACGGCTTCGCGCCATCCGGCCTTGCGCTCGGATTCAGGCGGAGCGCTTTCGGTGAGCGGTTTGTTGTTGCTCAAGCACCACCAGGCTTGCAGCAACAACTCGGCGGCCTCACCGCGGTCGCTTTTCCCGGCGAGCAGCTGTTTGAGCCAGTTGCGCGCGTTGAGTTCGGCCTCCGGCTGGTGCGCGGCCACGGCCACGCCTTCGCTTTCGATGCGGTAGGAGCCATCGAAATGCAGGCGCATCAGGATGTCCTGCGCCGGCGCGGCGGCAACCTCGGCGAACAAAAACTCCACCAGAAAGGGAGCGGCAAAAATCTGTTCGAAATTATTTTTCAACTGCGGACTCAATCCGTGGCCGACCAACCGCCGCAACGTGACATCCTCGGGCGCGCGTGTGAAGGCCTCGAGATGCGCCGCGTCGATGGAGGCTTGGCGGATTTTTTCGATGTCCGCGGGATGCCCCAGACCGGCCATGGCCTGGCGGTCGAAGAGTTCGAACACCTTGGATTGTCCGGCGCCGACGCCCAGCAGCAGCACGCCGTCCGCCAATGAGACGGCGAATACGGGCGAACCACCCTTGAGTTGTTCGAGAACATATTCCCGCCGGTTTGCTATTGCCTCCAGCCAACGATATGGCTCCTCTGTCATAACCCTAGATATCTACCCTGCTCTTCAAACGGGATGGTTCGCGTGCCCTCGGCGTTCAACACCTTGATGGTGGCGAAGGCTTGTGTTTCCGGTTTCACTCCGCCAGTGGCGCTGTCGAATTCCGCCGCCAGCATGAGCAACCGCAACGCGAACTGCACCGCCTGACCCAAATCCATTTCCGCGGGACGCGGTTTCCCGTAATGCTCCTGAAAACTCAGCACACTGCGAATGGTTCCCGACCCAGAGCCTGACGCCGCAAAGCCCACGGCCTGAAACTGCGCGCCCAGCGGGTCGTAGAAGAAAATTCGCGGCTGCAACCCCTGCTCCGTTTGTTCCAATCCGGCGAACAGCGGCACAACAATGCCAACGCCCTGAATCGCCATCGGGAGATTCTCGCGCAGCAACCGCGCCAGCGCGCGCACCTTGGCCGGCAGGCTCAAGCTCTGCAACTGGCTGCGGCGATAATACTCGAAGGAAGTCTGCAAGACGCGTGCCATTTCGAATGCAGTGGCGGGGACGCCCGCAATCGCCAGCAACGACGTGGCATCCAGTTCAATCACCTTGTCCACCTGGTCGGTCACGATGACGTTGCCGGCTGTGGCGCGCCGATCGCCGGCCATCAACACACCCTGTGAGTAATGGAACGCGAAGACAGTCGTCGCCTGCGTCTGCACCGGCGCCGCCTGCGTCGCTTCGACGCGCATTGGGGCCACGTTGCGGCTGGCCAGCAGCGACAGGAAGTCACCCGCGATGGCAGTGGATTCGCTCATTGGCCGGTGCGCTGGCGGTAGCGGCGCGCCTGGTCGGGATCGACCTTGCGCATGCGCTTGAGGAGTTCCTCAGTGTTCGGCTTATCGACTTTCGGCGAATGTGGGCCGTCACCGCCACCGCCTCCGGAACCGGGTCCGGATGGCCGTTGTTTTTGAACCTGGTCTGGCATAGTTCACTTAAGTTAATCGTTCACAGATGGGTTGCAAATCGTCCGGTGTTGTTGCTTTTTCTACAATTTCAGCATACCGCAAGATTTCTTCGGGCGCGAACAAATTCATCAAGGACAGACGCAGCGGGCCGCGCGTCCCTTCCAGCGTGATGTGATCCCACTGCGCCGAGATGACCTTATCGGGAAATTTTTGGATGCACTTGCCGCGAATCGCCGCGCGCGTGGTCATCGGCGGCTCGTTGACCGCGCGCAATACGATTGCTTCATCGGGAACGCCGAGCATCGAGCCCGCCTGCTCCAGGCCGTAGTACAGTCCTTCGACGAAGTCCAGCCGGTGATATTCAAGGTCGAGACTTTGCAGCCACGGATCATCCTCTTGGAGGCGCTCGGCTTCCTGAAAGCCGCGCACCAATTCACGCTTGGCCACCCAATCGAGACGGTTGCGGCAACGCTGAAAATCCGTTTCCAAATCCGCGAGCGTGCTTTCCCAATCCGCCACAACAGCGGCCTTGTCCGGGCGCGACAAATCGCAGAGGCCGCGCACAGCCTCTAGGTAATTGCGTTGCACTTCAATCGCGGTGGAGGGCTTCGAGCCAAACAGCGTCAATTCCCAGCGGAACGAAGGGTCGCGCGAAATCGCCTGCAACGTGGCCAGCGGATCGGTCAACGCGGGCAATACCGCGTTGGGATTTTCGACCAAGGCTTCGAGGACAAGGGCGGTGGCGCCGATTTTCAAACGGGTGGCAAACGGCGACATGTTCGCATCGCCCACGATGACGTGAAAGCGGCGGAAGCGCTCAGGATTGGCATGGGGCTCATCGCGCGTGTTGATGAGCGGGCGACGCTGCATGGTATCGACGCTCTGCAACTCGCAGAAGAAGTCGCTGCGTTGCGAAATTTGAAAGGCCGGGCCGATGAATTTATCCTCGGCTTCGAGCGCAAATTTGCCGGCGCCGCCGAAGATCTGGCGGGTGACCAGGAAGGCCTGGATGCCGAGCACCAGATTATTCCACGGCAGTGAGCGCGGGAGCAGATAGTTCTCGTGGCAACCGTAGCTGTGGCCGAAGAAATCAGTGTTGTTCTTGTAAAGCCGGATTTGCGCACCGCGCTTCTCGGAGAGATGGCGCGCGCAGCTCATCAGGATGCGCTCCCCTGCCCGGTCGTGGATGACCAGTTCGTCGAAGTTGCTGCATTCAGGCGTGCAGTATTCCGGGTGCGCGTGGTCGTTGTAAAAGCGCGCGCCATTGTTCAGGGCGACATCGCTTTTGATTTCCGTAAAGCTAAGCTCGCGCCGTGAGTCTTCGGCGAAGTAGTTGGATTCGTCGGTGTCCTGCCGCAATTCGGTGACGCGAAACCCGCGCATGTCCACGTGGGGGTCTTCGCTGGCGTAATCCCAGCACATGCGCACACCGGGCGCGGTGGCACTGCGGACCAGTTCGATGGATTCGGCCACGACGTCCAGGTCGGACACCCCTTCCCGGGCGATGCCAATCTCCGTCTCCAAGCCCAACTGTATCGGAGGCACAGTCATTGCTGCTTATCGTTTGTCAAAATACCATCATGGGGCGCCGCTTGTCTTCTGGGGAAAAAAGAGCCTCCCGTGCCCAGGGTCTTGACACCGCCGAGGCGGTCATACCACCGCCGGGTTTGCTGCTGCCGCGGAACGCGGGCGAACCGGTCCAAGTTTGATGACATTATCGGGATCAAAGTCCGTCAGTTTCAGCCAGTCTTCCGTGATGTCGGTAGCGGGGAACAAATCATTTTCCGCATATTCGCGCTGCAACGCCAGCAGCAGGTCATCGCGTGTGAGCTGCGTTTCCGTCTTTGTTTCGATCGAGCGTTTGATCGCCAGGCTCTTCGCACGTTCGACAATGGCTGCAATAATCGCGCCACTCGCGAGATCACCGCGGTACAGCACATCGCGCCGGCCGCTGCGATAGGTCACCTCGAGAAATTCGTTCTCTTCCACCCTGGCGAAATGGACATCCACGATCGCCGCGGCAAGGTCTTTTTTCGGCTCGGCCAGCGGCAACGTGTCGGGCAGATAAATCTCGTAAATGGCCTGCGCACCGGCGCGGTCCGGGCGTCTGACCTTGATTTTCCGGTCGATGCGGCCGGGCCGCAGGATGGCAGGGTCGATCAAGTCGGCGCGGTTGGAGGCGAGGATGACGACGACATTTTGCAGCGCCTCCAAGCCGTCCATTTCCGAGCAGAACATCGGGACGAGTGTGCTGACCATGCTGTGGTAGCGGCCGCCATGGCGGGTGCCGAGGATGGATTCCGCCTCGTCGATGAACAAGAAAGCCAGCGCGCCTTCCGAAGCACGCTCGCGGCATTGCGTGAACAAATCGCGCACCTGGCGTTCCGATTCGCCGACCCACATATTGAGGATTTCCGGGCCTTTGACGTGCAGGAAAAACTCAGGGCGATCCACGCCGGTTTGCGCCTTGATTTGCAGGCGCAGGTTGTGGGCGGTCGCTTTGCCCATGAGCGTCTTGCCGCAGCCAGGCGGGCCGTAGAGCAGAAATCCCTTCGGCACGTGATGGTCGAAACGTTTGAACAAATCGCGATGCAGGAATGGCAGTTCGATGGTGTCGCGAATGGCCTGGACCGCCTCTTCCTGGCCGCCAATGGCGCTCCAGGGAAGCGAGGGAACTGATTCCAACGTGCGATCAACGCGCTTGCCGACGCCGATGACTTCCAAAGCGACGCGCTGGTTGACGTCCAAGCGAACTTCAACGCCGGGTTTGATTTTTTCCTTCGCGAGCAACGCTGAACGCAAAATCACCAGCGTCATCAAGCCGGATTCCTGACCGATGCGCAGGCGGCCGTCAGAGAGCAACTCATCGACGCGCACCACGGGGCCGTTGCGATCAAAACCAAGCCCATGAACGATGGCGAACGCTTCGTTGCAAAGCACGCGCTGGCCCACCTGCAGGCTCTGGAGCGGAATCTTCGGGTCAACACGACAGACATAATCGACTCCGCCGACGCACACATGCGCCTGGTCCGGTTCGACCGGCATGATGAACGTACCAACCCGATAAGCGGGTGAGCGGAGCTTTTCGACGATGGCATCCAGTTTCTCAATGGCCTGGCGCGCCTGGTCGTTCATCTCCTCCATCATGGCGACGCGTTCGCGCAGGTACACCATGTCGAGGATGGTGGAATGGCGGGGCGGCAGTTTGCTGGTGATGACATCGACCAACTGCAACGTGGAGAGACCATCCAATTCCTCGCGGGAAAGCAAATCGCCGAGCGGCGGTTTCTCCGACGGAGAGTCAGCCGCGGGATTGCCCTCCGGCGGGCGGGCCGCCGATTTCTTTTTGGACTCGGCCATGCTTGAGTGTAACTCGGAATTCAAAATTTGCAAACGCATACGGCGCGTTAAAGCGCGACCCGGTGAAGCGGGGCGGAGGCGATGGATGGGGCAGCGCGCCCGACAGTGGCGATCATCAATATTTTTTTCACGGGGCAGATGTGGATTTAGGTGGATGGAGACGGCCTGTCGCGGCGGACGAATGCGGTTGACGCCCTCCCCCACCCCTTCGAGATGTGGATTTATGTGGATTTGGGTGGACCATCATGGAGGTTAATTGGGTT
>JBFMBT010000213.1:0-11772 GCA_040754875.1 Verrucomicrobiota bacterium
AACGGGCGCCCAAGACCGACATAAGGATTCCAAAAGGGCACATTTCCCGAGCGAATGTTCTCGATCAGGAAATGAAAATTCGGTTTGTAGAAGAGGATGTAGTCCATGCTTTCGAACAGCGAAGGCGGTGTAAAGCACAGGACTCCCACGAAAAGCGCAACTGCCAACCCCACTCCAAGGTTCTCCGCCCTGTCACTGGTCAAACCCATTGCCCCAAACCCTGTCGTCTTCATGCACCTGAGCAATTGTCGGGGGCGGGCGAGCAACTCATGCGGCAATGCAATACGCACAGTGCGCGATTGCAAGCTTTATCAAATCAACCGGTGTGCGTTGGTGTGCGTTGTGCGGCAACCCAATCGACGCAACGTTGACAACCCGCACCCGTAATCCATCCTCGCACGTAATCTTTTGCAAGTGCCCGGTCAATTTTGCGTGAAACTCAGCAATCCTGACTCCAGTCCACCAGGCTCGTCCAACCCGCAAGAACATCGTCGGATGATCTGGTTCGCCGCATTGACGCTGACCATCGTGACGGTCTGGGTTTATTGGCCGGTCACGCAATTTGATTTCGTTGCTTTCGACGATGGGGTTTATGTCCAAAGCAATCCGCGGATCGTCTCCGGAATCAGTTGGGATGGCGTCGTCTGGGCGTTTGGCGGAAATCACGCCCACATGTGGCACCCGCTGACCACGCTGTCGCACATGCTGGATTGCCATTTGTTTGGCCTGGACGCGGGGGCGCATCACTCAGTCAATCTGCTCCTGCACACAACCAGCACACTGCTGTTGTTTGCCTTGATGTTGAGATTCACGGGCCGGCTTCCAGAGAGCTTCGTCATCGCTGCCCTCTTCGCGTGGCATCCGTTGCGGGTCGAATCGGTCGCTTGGGTTGCCGAACGCAAAGACGTTCTCTGCACCCTTTTCTGGATGCTCACGCTGCATGCGTACGCCGGTTACGTGCGCAACCGGACAACTCGTAACTACGCAATTCTCATTGTAACGTATGCCCTTGGCATCCTCACCAAGCCGATGATCGTCACGCTGCCGTTCGCCTTGTTGTTGCTGGATATCTGGCCGTTGATGCGCATCGATGTTGGCACGCCGAACGCCGGGGTGCCCCGTTACCGCGCCGTGTTGTCACAGTTCGCCCCGTTAATCCGCGAAAAGCTGCCGATCTTTGCTCTTTCGATACTGTTGTCGGCGGTGACATACATGGCGCAAAAGGGAGGCGCGATCATGTCCACCGAGCAACTGGGATACGGAGACCGCGTGGCACATGCGGCGATATCCTATGTTCAATATCTTGGGAAACTGATGTGGCCGGTGGATCTCGCGGTCTTTTATCCCCACCCCGGCACGTGGCCGATGCCTCAGGTCTTTGGAGCCGCGACCATTCTGGTGATTTTTAGCGTTGTTGCCATCCGGCATGTCCACAGCCATCCCTATCTGTTTGTGGGCTGGAGTTGGTACTTGGGCACGCTCGTGCCAGTGATTGGATTGGTTCAAGTGGGCGAACAGGCGATTGCCGACCGTTACACGTATGTCCCCACCCTTGGCCTGTTCATCGCCATGGTTTGGTGTGTTTTCGAAGCAATATCCAGCCGGAGGGTTCACAAACGAATCGGGGCTTCACTGGCCATCGTAGCGCTCGCGAATCTCCTTTTCGCCACGTCCACCCAGGTCCAGCACTGGCGGAACACCGAAACGCTCTTCGCCCACGCTGTTCAAGTGACTCGGAACAACCCGAAGGCACACTTCATCCTGGGCGCGGCTTACCTGGACGCCGGGCGATTGGCGGAGGCACTCGATCAATATCAGACGGCCTTGCAGCTTGAGCCGCGCAACCCCAATGCGTACTTCCAACTGGCGCGCTGCCTGACGGCGCTCGGTCGCGCGCCGCAAGCGGCGCGGTTTTACCGCGAGGCCCTCCGATTACGTCCGCAATTTCCGGAAGCACACGTGAATCTGGGCGGCTTGCTGCTTTCCTCGAATCAACCCGTCGAAGCCATGGAGCATTTTCGCGCCGCGCTCGCGGCCGATCCGATGAATGCAGAAGCCTGCAACAATCTTGGCCTCGCGCATTTGATGCAAAACCAATTCCGCGAGGCCGCCACCAACTGCCTTCGGGCGATAAGTTTGAAACCCGACTACGCGCAGGCACACGCCAACCTGGGGGCCGCCTTGTTGCGCCTCGAACAGGTCCAGGAAGCAAGTCATCACCTCAATCAGGCCGTCCGGCTGAATGCCGGGCTCGCGGAGGCCCACTACAATCTGGCCGCCGCCTTGCTGAAGCTCGGCCAACCCGAAGCCGCCATGCGGCACTATACCGAGGCGAAGAAACTCAACCCGGCTCTGGGTTCGGCGCCTGCCCAACGGTGACTGTGGCGAAACGATGAAACTGATGGAGGTGAAACAAGCCCAACCACACGGTGAAGAGAATCAGGATGAGCCAGCCCCACGCGCCGGCGATGACTCTGGGCAACAACGTCAGCGTGAAAGTGCCAAAGAAGACGCTATGCAGGAGGAAGCACACCCGGTGTGGCCGCCACTTCGCAATCAACCCCGAAGCAACCATGCTCAAGCCCATGAACATCGCAAGCACATCGATCGGACCGATTCGCAAGGTCCACGTAGCCCGCGAATCCACCAGGAATGCCGACCCAACGAAAAACAGCCCCAGTGGTATGGACCATGCGCTTGCAGCTTTTATCCGGCGCATCAGTTGGTCACGGGTGGGAGGTCCAATCCATTTGAGAACGGCTCCGGCGTCCTCCGCGCTCATGCGCAGAATCACCTTTTCGGGAAAATTCAGCGCCAGGGAACGCGTCCAGCCAATGAGCATTATTTTGGGGCGCTCCTCCTGAAATTCGCTTCGCGGGTAAATGAACGGTTGGTTCTCCCCTTCCCGTCGCAATGCGGCATGGTCGGGGTAAAGTTCCAATGTCCATGCCCGCTCTCCGGCGGCCCCTTCAACCAGCGCAATGCGCCGCTCCGGCCGCGGGGCGGATTCATGCGTGGAGGATGATTCGGACATGACAACCTCAACTCGGCAACCCTCGCAGAGTCGTGGGCGGGCGGCGTCAAATCACCGGCCAAAGGCTCCGGGCCGGCGTCTCATGTTCGCGTCGGTCGGCGGAGCCGATCAACGTGTGCCCATGCCAACGCTCTGAACGGTCTGGAACAACTTGCCTTCCGTTTTGATGCTCGGCGCGATGATGATCTCGGTTTCCTGAAACTTGCGGATATTGGCAGCGCCGACGTTCCCCATACAGGTCATGATGGCGCCCACCAGGTTTTGCGAGCCGTCATCGACGGAAGCCGGGCCGAACAAAATCTGTTTCAACGAGCCAGTGACGCCGACCTTGATGCGCGTGCCGCGCGGGAGGTTGGCGTGCGGCGTGGCCATGCCCCAGTGATTGCCACGACCCGGCGCTTCTTTAGCGCGGGCAAACGCGCTGCCGACCATGACGGCGTCCGAGCCACAGGCCAGCGCCTTGCAAACGTCGCCGCCCTTGCTCATGCCGCCGTCGGTGATGATGGGGACATAGCGTCCAGACTGCTTAAAATAATAATCGCGAGCGGCAGCACAATCGACCGTGGCCGTCACCTGCGGCACACCCAGGCCCAACACTCCGCGGCTCGTGCAGGCGGCGCCCGGCCCAACGCCAATCAACACGCCGGCGACACCACAGCCCATGAGCTCTTGCGTAACGCTGTAAGTGACCGCGTTGCCGATGATCACCGGGATCTTCATCCGTTTGCAAAAACCCGCGAGATCCAGCGATTTGTATTCGCTCGAAATATGGCGCACGGTCGAAACGGTGGATTGCACGACAAACACATCCGCCCCGGCTTCCTGAGCAATGGCGCCGAACGCTTCCGCACGCTGGGGAATGGAACTGACGGCCGCCAGCACCCCGGCTTTCTTCAATTCCTGAATCCGCTTGCTGATGAGTTTTTCCTTGATCGGTTCGAGGTAGATTTTTTGGATCTGCTCGGTCACTTCGTCCTTGTCCGCTTTGACGATTTTCTCCAGCACTTCATCGGGATTCTCGTAACGCGTCTGGACGCCCTCGAGATTGATGACGCCAAGGCCGCCGAGTTTGCCCATCTCGATGCAAAACTTCACGTCGGTGACGCCGTCCATGGCGCTGGCGATGATGGGGATCTTCAGCGTGATCCGGCCGCCGTCGGGCTTGGGGATGCTGAAACTGGTATCCACCTCGTTGGGGTTGATGGTCACTTCGCCCGGCACGAGCGCGATTTCATCGAACCCGTAGGTCACCCGGGCTTTCCGATTGCGGCCAATCCACATTCCCATAAGTCGTCTTCTGTTTCGCTGTTGTTCGCTATAATTAAAAAAGTTGAACAGAACACTTTCCGTTCAACCCGTCAACCGATTAAAAATTAATCGCCCCGTTCATTGTTCCGCATTGCGGGCACCGGGAACGGTCCACGTCGGCGTCGTCTGTATAAACAAACGCGCATTTTTCACAACGAAAAATGCGGTCGGCGCTCGGTGTCGGCTCGAAACGCTTGCGACGTTGTTCGGAATATAAGGCAACGGCGGAAATCGCCGCAAGTCCAGAAACCAAATAGGCCAGAATCAATGCGTCGGGTGACATGGCAGCCTCCGGTTCATGGTGTGGCGGTGACCGCCGGCGGCTCGACGGCCTCCGTGCGCCAGCGGAATTCGAGCATCACCCAAGAAAGTTCCGCCGCCTTGCCGGCGATGCGTTTCAAACTCAGGTTGCGCGCTGTTTCCAACGCCCGCGCATCAGTTTCCGCCGCGCGGGCATCCACCTGCGGCCGCCCGCACGAGCTGACCACCCGTGCGGAAATGATCTCGCCATGCTGGTCCACCAGCGCCTGCACCACCGTTGGCCGCAGCACCTCCGTATGTTCCACAGCGGGCAACTCAACCGGCGCGGCAAGCACCCACCCCGCGGGCACATGCAGAATGGAGCGCGTTCGCAACGGGTTGACGACCTTCGCAACTTCAAGCGCGGGCGCCACCGGATGATCGGCCAGCGCGGGCTTGCTGACTTCATTGGTCCGGACGAATTCAACGAACGTTTGCCCCAGCGTGCCTGCGTCGTTGGCCAGCCACGCCTCCGGCTCTGCCCAGTCGCTCAACTGATGCGCCGGGGGCGCGTCCGCCAGCCAGGAGACTCCGGAGAAACCGCGCACATTGGCCAGCGCCAGCAAGGATGGATCCTGTACCGCCAGCACATTCGCGAACCGCGCGTCCTCGATCAACCCTGGCATGAGCCGGACACTGGCGCGATGTGGCCCCTGCCGGCTCGTATCGGGTGAACGATCCGAAAGCACCCATATCAATGCCAACTGGAGGCAGAAGAGCGCGGTCACCGTCCCCCACCACTTCCCTTTCGACCAGCGAAGGGAACCTTGTGCGGGTTCGTTCATTTGGACCTTTGTGGCGCGGGAGCTGCCTCGGCCGCGAACACGCCCGGGCGAGTGGCCAGAAGCGTTTCCTTGATGCCCACTTCGCGCGCCAGCACGCCGAGGCCGACAATCACGTCGTGCGGCACGGATTTGTCTGCCTGCACGACCAGCGTGGGCGATTGTTTCTGCTTCAACACATCCGCGCGCAACAACGGCTTGAGCTGCTCCTGGGGAACCACTGCGTGGTTATAATAGAAGCGGCCTCCGCGATCGACCGTGACCATCAGGACGGGGCCGTCGATGCCCGGCAGCTCCGTGGCTTGCGGCAGCTCGACGCGAATGCCCGGCACATGAATCAGCGAGGAATTGAGCAACAGGAACAGCACCAACAAAAAGAACACGCCGGCAAAAGGCGCGGCATCGACCTGCCCGCGAAACGTTCGCACATGACGCGGAAATCTCATCCGTTGCGCCCGTTGCCCTCGGTGACGAGGTTCAGGATTTCAGTCGAGGCCTTTTCCATATCGAGCACGATGGCGTTCACACGGCTGACGAGGTAATTATAAGCGGCATACGCGAAAATGGCCACCGCCAGACCGGCGGCGGTGCAGATCAGGGCCTCCCAAACGCCACCCGCCAGCAGACCTGCCGTGGCGTATTGTCCCTCTGATTCAATCACGGAAAACACGCGAATAAATCCGAGCGCCGTTCCGAGCAGGCCCATGAGCGGCGCAATCTGCGCAATCGTCGCCAGCAGGTTCAATTTTTCCTCCAAACGCGGAACCTCCATCAAACCGGTTTCCTCCAAAGATTCGCGCACCGCTTCACGCCCGCGGTCACGGCTCAGGATGGCGGACTTGACCAGCCGCGCCACCGGACCAGGTGTCGCTTCGCAGATGGAAATGGCTTCCACGACATTGTCGCGCTTGAGAACGTTGCGCACTCCGATGAGAAACTCGGTCGAGTTGATCTGCGCGCGGTGGTAATGGAGGATGCGCTCGATAAACACGACAATCGCGACGGTGCTTGTGAGCAGCAACAGCCACATGACCGGACCGCCGTGCGTCAGCAACTTGGGCAACATGGGGTTTTTATAGGCTCCGGGTTGACAAGTTCAAAGTTCAAAGTGCGCGACAGGGTTCCAATTTGCGCTTTGAAGACACGCGGTGAACTGCTATCACGACCGCGCCATTCGCAACCATGCCCTCGACGAAACGCCAACGCCGCGCGAAGATTCCGGCGCGATTGCGCAGTGAACTGGAAAGTGTGCTCATTCCGCAAGCGCGCATCGCCCGGCGCGTGCGGGAACTCGGCCGGCAGATCCAGCGTGACTTTGCGCAACGGGACCTCGTCATTGTCTCGCTGCTCAATGGCACGGTGCTGTTTCTGGCCGATTTGATCCGCCATCTGGACATGCCGTTGCGGCTGGATTTCATGGGGGTGTCCAGTTATGCGAGTGGCACGGATTCCGGCGAACTCGTGTTCACCAAAGAATTGCGGCTCGACGTGAAGGGACGCGATGTACTGCTGGTCGATGACATCCTGGACACGGGCAAGACGCTGCATCGTGTCGTTGGCAAATTGCGTGAACTGGGCCCGCGGCGCATCAAGATTTGCGTGTTGCTCGACAAACGCGCGCGACGGCAGTTTCGCATCCGCGCGGATTATGTCGGCTTCCGCATTCCGGACGCGTTCGTCGTGGGTTACGGACCGGACTACGCGGAGCAATACCGCAACCTTCCGTTCATCGGAGTTTTGAAACGGGAGGTTTACACGCAAAGCTGAGTTCATTCTCCTTCGCCGGGTTTTCCGTCCGGCTCCACGACTGCGATGACCATGGCGTCCGGCCGCAAGTATTTGTTCGCGGCGGCTTTCACATCGTCGAGCGACACAGCCTCATATTCGGCGTCTTCGTGGTCACTGTGCTCGTAACCGAGTCCGTAAAGCTCGTCGAGCGCGGTGGTCATGGCCTGGTGCGCGAGGTCCTGGCGATAGATTTTCTTCTGGCCGATCGTCTTCGCCTTCGAACGATTCAACTCTTCGGCGGTCAAGCCTTCGGTGCGCAACAACTCCGCTTCCTTCAACAATTCTTCGCGCACCTGCTCCACTTTTTCCGGAGCCGTGCCCACGTAGAACGCAAAGTAACCGGGCACCAGACCAGCAAAGCTTTGCGCGCCGACGTAGTATGCAAGGCCAAGCTGCTCGCGCACGCGCAGGAACAGGCGCGACCCAAGGTCACTGCACGACTCCGACAACAACTCCAAGGTGCACCGATCCGGCGCGTCAAGGCGGGTGCCGGGAAAGCCCATGACCAGCACGGCCTGCTTCTTGTCACGCTTCTCGTTGGCCTGTTTCACGCCGTGAAGGTTCACATCCGGCAAGGTCGCTGTCGCGGGCGCGGCGCCTTGCCAGTGGCCGAGCAGTTTCTCGATGGATGCCTTCACCTCTTTCGCACTCACGTCGCCATAAATGGCCAGCACACAATTTACGGGAACCACCATGCGCCGGTGGAACTCGCGCAGCGCGCCGGTGGAAAGCCTGGCGACGCTTTCCTCGCTGCCGATGGCGTCCAGTCCGTATCCGGTGGCACCGAACAAGGTCTGGCGCATCAGGCGATAGCAACTGTGCAGCATGTGGTCGCGTTGGGCGCGGATGCCAGCCAGTTGAACCTCGCGTTCACGCTCGAAGCGATCTTCGGGAAAGACAGGATTCAGGATGACATCCGCCAGCAAATTGAGCCCGATGCCCAGGTCGCTGCTGAGCGTCTCGGCGTTGACGCCAAAGCTGTTGTTGCCGCCATAGCTCTCGATGCTGCCGCCGACCGATTCAATCTCGGTGGCGATGTCCTCGGCGCTGCGCGATTTCGTGCCTTTGAGCAGCATCTTGCCCAGCATCTGGGTGATGCCATTGTTCTGAGCGTTTTCCGCCAGCACGCCACCCTTGAACACGGCGCGATAATGCACAAACGGCAGGCGATGATCCTCCTTGATGAGCAGGCGCAGGCCATTGGGCAGTTCGAGTTTTTGAACCGGATGAGTGGCGGATTCCTCGAGGGAAATCTGGTTCCGGGGCGCGCAGCCAGTTGGCAGCAGGGCGTAAAGTGTCCGGTTTTCCGCAGTCAGATACGCGCGGGCCACGCGTTGCAAATCCGCCGGGGTGACGTTCTTCACCGCGGCAAGATAGCGTTCGGAGAAATTGAGATCGGTGGCGGCCAGCCAGTTCCCACCGAGGTCCTGCGCCTGGCCTTGCATGGTTTTGCGCGTGGCCAGCGTGCCGGCGATGAATTGTTTGCGCGCCTTTTCCAACTCGGCCTCGGAAACGAGTTCCGACTTCATGCGCTCCACTTCGGCGAGGATGGCGTCGCGCGCGGCTTCGAACTTGTCGCCATCGACCATGGCGCTGCTGCCGAGCAAACCAGGGTTGCCGGGACTGTAGGTCCAGGCATCGGCGCGGTGCACGACACCGAGCTTCTCGCGCACGCGCTGGTAAAGGCGCGAACTGCGCCCCATGCCGAGCAAGGTGGCGAGCACATCGAGTACCGGCACATCCGGGTCGCGCACATCGGGAATGTGCCAACTGAAATGAAAGTGCCCCATTTCGATGGGCGCTTCCTCGATGACATCGCGCGCCGAGGTCTGGCGCGGTTCCAGCGGCAGGACCGTCGGCGGCATTGGCCTGGCCTTCGATTTCTCGTAACAAGCCCGAATCTGGTCCACGACTTCGGACGCTCTCACATCGCCCACGACGACGTAGAAGACATTGTTGGGGACGTATTTCTCACGATAGTAACCAACCACGTCGTCGCGCGTGATTTCGTTAAAGATGTCCAGGTAACCGATGATGGTGAAACGATAGGGGCTGACGGTGTAGGCCGTCTCAAACAGGCGGCGGCTGGAACGGCGGCCGGGGTCGTCCTGGCCCATGTCCATCTCACGGCGGATGACCTGCTTTTCCTTTTCCAGTTCATCCTCGGGCAGCGTGGCGTGCTGCATGATGTCGCAGAGAATATCGATGGCCACGCGGGCGCCGGTATTGGGAACGTCGATGTGATACACCGTGCGGTCGAACGACGTGTAGGCGTTCATGTAACCACCGGCCTCCTGCACTTCCTGGTCGATGCGCCCCGCGCCGCGCGTGGTTGTCCCTTTGAACAGCATGTGCTCCAGCACGTGCGAGAGGCCCGCGCCGAGCCAGCGGCCCTCGTGGATGCTGCCGGCCTTGCACCAGGCTTGCGCGGATACGACGGGCGCGCTGTGGTCCTCCCGTACGATGATGACCAGGCCGTTGTCCAGCGTGGTGACCGTAACGCCGGGCGGCATGGCCGGGATCTGACCTTTGTCAGCAGCGGCCGGCAGGCTGCGGCCTGCCATGGACGACTCATTCTTCATCACAAGACAAGACGACACGCGTTCGGACATAAATTCAACCGGAAACACCGGGCTGGCAACGGCCGGTTTAAGAAACCTTGGATTCGGCGGAAGGTGTTGATTTGGAGGCAGGTCGGAAAGGCGCCACGAAGGCCTCGTGAAAATCATACACGCCCTTAAAATCCTCGCGGCTGTCCTGCTCCGTTTTGCTCAACAAATTGGCATCGACCATGTTGAAGACGATCTCGCCGAAGTCCTCGCAGGACTTGATCCCCCACTCTTCCAGGAGCGTCAGTGTCATGGGACCGTAACGTTGCAGGGCGAAATCCTTGATGCCGTTCAGCAACTCATGGCCGGTGACGTGGCGTTGTTTCTCCTTGGTTTCCTTGGTGACGAGGTTGTGGGTGTGGTCGAGCGCCTCGCGCACAAACGTGTAGGCTTCGGCCGCATAGCGGCTGTCCTTGTGGAGGATTTGTTCGACGGTCTCGAAAAAGTCAGGTTGTTGCATCGTCTAATTCGTCTGCGCCGACGTCGCCCCTTCCGAGGTGGCGGTGCGATACACCTTCACCGCCAAACCCGTCAGCAGGAGGGCCATCACCGCCACCAAAAACTTCTGCTGTTGCCTCGTCAGGAACGGCGTCATGTGAGTTATAGCATTTACTTACGAAAGCACAATGTTTACGAGCTTCTTTTGCACCACGATGATTTTTTTGACGGTCTTGCCGTCGAGCATCGGCTTGATCTTCTCGGCCGCGAGCGCCGCGGCTTCGATGTCCGGTTGGGACGCATTGGCCGGAACCACGATGCGGTCGCGCAACTTGCCGTTGACTTGCACGGGAATCTCCAGCGTGTCCTCGACGAGCAACGCCGGATCGAAGGCCGGCCACGGCTCGTAGGTGAGCGTCGCAAAGGGCGCTCCTTTCATCGCGAAAAGCTTTGCGGCCAGTTCCTCCGCCAGATGCGGGGCGAACGGTTGCAAGAGGACGAGGAACTCGCGCAGCACCTTCCACGGCTTCGTTTCCCAGGTCATGGCTTCGTTGACGAAGACCATCATGGCGGAAATCGCGGTGTTGAAGCGGAAATGGTCGAGATCGTCGGTTACCTTTTTGATGCAGGCATGGAGCGTCTTGAGTTGCTCACGGGTCGGTTCGGCGTCCGTGATGGCCGCGCTGAGGCGGATGTTTTCCAGCAGCTCGCCCCCCTTCTCCGGCGACACCGTGAGCGCCTGCTCGAATTCCGTCTCGCTCTTCTCATCGACAAACAGGCGCCAAACGCGGCCGAGAAAACGATAAACGCCCTCGACGCCCTTGGTGCTCCACGGCTTCACCATTTCGAGCGGGCCCATGAACATTTCATAGAGGCGAAACGCGTCCGCGCCGAATTCCTTGAGAATGTCATCAGGGTTGACCACGTTCCCGCGCGATTTGGACATCTTCTGTCCGTCCTCGCCCAGGATAAGGCCCTGGTTGACGAGCTTGTAGAACGGCTCGGGCGTCGAGATGTGGCCGAGGTCGAAAAGAATCTTGTGCCAGAAACGGGCGTAAAGGAGGTGGAGGACGGCATGTTCGGTGCCGCCGACGTACAAATCCACGCCGGGTTTCGTTGAATCGTTAGAACGTTGAACCGATGAAGCGGCGCCCATCCAATAGCGTTCGGCTTCGGCACCGCACAAGGCACTGCCATTTCGAGCATCGAGGTAGCGGAGGTAATACCAGCAACTGCCGGCCCATTGGGGCATGGTGTTCAATTCGCGACGCGAGCCGTCGGGCAGATTGATCCAGTCCTTGGCGCGCGCGAGCGGCGGTTCGCCGGTGGCGGTGGGTTTGTAATCGGTCAACGCGGGCGGGATGACCGGCAAGGCGGATTCCGGCAAGGCCTCGTGGTATTCATTCCCCTGCGCGTCCTTTTTCCAGACGATGGGGAACGGCTCGCCCCAATAGCGCTGGCGGCTGAACAGCCAGTCGCGGAGCTTGTAATTGATGGTTTTCATGCCGAGTCC
>JBFMBT010000214.1:0-11610 GCA_040754875.1 Verrucomicrobiota bacterium
AAAGTCCGCGCGCCCACCGGCCTGCGCATCGAACGGACCGAAGAAATTATTGCCGGCGTGGAGAAGGCCATTCAAGCGGTCATCCCCGAAAACGAACGCAAAATCATCATCTCGAACATGGGCGTGCTGCTCGATTGGCCCGCCGCCTACACGCCCAACTCCGGGCCTTCGGATGCCTTCATCCTCGTGCAACTCGCCGAAAAGCACAGCAAGTCCACGTTCCAGTACGTGGATGAATTGCGCGCAAAACTGCCGGGCCAGTTTCCGGGCATCGAGTTCAGCTTCGACACCGGGGGGATGATGACGGCGGCGCTGAACTTCGGGTTACCGTCGCCCATCAATATTCAGGTCGAGGGCAAGGACCTCCATGTCGCGCGCGGCGTCGCCGACCAGATCGTGCGCCACGCCCAGACTGTCCCCGGCGCGGTGGATGTGCGCATCCAGCAACGTCTGGACGCCCCCATCATCAACGTGGACGTGGACCGCGTGAAGGCCGCGCAGATCGGTCTCGCACAGGAGAACGTGGTCAAGAACATCGTCACGGCCCTCAACAGTTCCATCAATTTCGCCCCCTCCTTCTGGATCGATGAAAATAACGGCAACCACTACTTCATCGGCGCGCAGTACCGCGAGGAGAACATCAAGTCGCTCGAAACCGTCCTGGACATTCCCATCACCGGGCGCAAGCAGAGCACGCCCGTTCCGCTGCGCAGCCTGGCGAAATTCTCGCGCGGCACCGCGCCTTTGGAAGTCAATCATGTCAACATCACGCGCGTGACGGACATTTACGTCAATGTGCGCGAGCGCGATGTCGGTTCGGTCGCCGCCGACATCGAGCAATATATCAATCAAATCCAGAACGACCGGAGCGTCGTGCCCGAGGGCTATCGCATCGAGATGCGTGGCGAAGTGAAGTCCATGAAGGAATCATTTCAGTCGCTGGGCTTTGGTTTCGTGCTGGCCGTCGTGCTGGTCTATCTGGTGATGGTTGTCCAGTTCCGTTCGTTCCTGGACCCGTTCATCGTCATGTTCGCCGTGCCGCTGGGTCTCATCGGCGTGGCCTTGATGCTCTGGCTCACCGGCACGTATCTCAGCATTCAATCCGCCATGGGCATCATCATGATGGTCGGCATCGTGGTCAGCTTCAGCGTTCTGATGGTGGATTTCGCCAATCGCCGGATGGAGGAAGCGCGCGAACGGGGCGAAAGGAAAACCCCGCGCGAAGCCATTGTGGAAGCCGCCGGCATCCGGCTGCGCGCAATTCTGATGACCGGTCTATCGGCCATTCTCGGACTGACACCCATGGCCATCGCCGGCGGCGCGAACATTCCGCTGGCCCGCGCGGTGGTGGGCGGCGTGCTGGCGGCGGTTGTGCTCGTGCTGTTCGTCGTGCCGATTCTCTACTTGTTGTTCAAACGTGAACCTCAACCTGCACCGGCGATGACGCAGTAATCGCATTATGAAGAACCAACTCGTCGCGTTCCTCCTGGTGGTGCTCGCCTTGGGAACCGGTTGCCAACCGCCGGGCGTGGCCGCCAATTCGACCAGCCCCCCGCCCGCCACCGTGCAGACTGTCGCTGTGCGCAAAGGCGAGATCGTCCGCGAACTCACCCTGCCCGGCAATGTCCGCCCCTGGCAGGAGGTCACACTCTACGCCAAGGTCGCCGGCTATCTGAAATCCATTTCCGTGGACCAGGGCGACTGGGTCAAGGCCGACGCCCTGCTGGCGGAAATCGAAGCGCCCGAAATGCTCGCGGACCTCGACAAACTCAAGGCCGAACAGGCGCGCCTGCAGGCCGAGGCCGAAAAGCGGCGGGCCGAGGCGGAACTGGCCCGCATCGATCATGACCGCCTTCAGGCCGCGCAGGCGAAATCATCGGACCTGGTCCTGCCTCTGGCCGTGGACAAGGCCGACGCACAACAGAAGGTGGCGCAGGCCGCCTTGAGCGTCGTCCTGGCCCAGCAAGCCGAAACCTCCGCCAGCCTCAAACGCCTCGAAACCCTGCTCGCTTACGCTCGCATCACCGCGCCGTTTGACGGTGTCATCACCCGCCGCTGGGTGGACCCCGGCGCATTCATCCCCGCGGCCACGTCCAGCACCGCAGCAAGGAGCGCCGCGATTGTGACCATCATGGACTTCCGGCGCGTCCGTGTCACCGTCGCGCTGCCCGACACTGAGGCGCCGCTGGCCACGACCAACCTGCCGGTCAAAGTCACCGTTCCGCAACTGCCTGGCCGCATGTTTGAAGGAAAAATCACGCGCTTCGCATACGCGCTGGACGAGGCCACCAAAACGATGCCCGTGGAAATCGAAATTCCCAACCCGAACCTGACCCTGCGTCCCGGGATGTACGCCAGCGTCCAGATCGCACTCCAACGGCGGACCGACGCCCTGCTCGTGCCGGCGGAGGCGCTCGTGAGTGAAAAGAAAAAGAGCTACCTCTTTGCGCTGCGCGACGGCAAAGCTGTGCGCCTGCCCGTGCGCGTCGGCTTCGATGATGGCGTGCGCGCGGAGATTCTGGAGGGCGTGAGTCCGGGTGAACGGGTCATCGTTGCCGGCAAGCAGTCGCTTGCGGACGGCCAGCCCGTCCAAGGGGTGGAGGCGAAATGAAGCGCTCACCGGGGTGGCTTCACCTGTTCGTCGTGGCTGCGGCTCTGGCCGCCATTTCCAGCGGCCGGGCGGCCGAGGCTGTGCCCGTCCCCGCCCAGCCGGAATTGCCCATTGACTTGCCGACCGCGTTGCGCCTGGCCGGCGCCCAAAACCTCGATGTTCAGTTGGCTCGCGAAAAGCTCGCGCTGGCAAAGGCCAGCCGGGACATCGCCGTCCAGCAGTTCTTTCCGTGGCTCGCTCCCGGCATCGCCTACCGGCGTCACGACAACCAGATTCAGGACACGACCGGGACCATTCTTGACGTCCACAAGCAATCCTATGCCGTGGGCGGCACTCTCACCGCCCAGGTGGACTTGGGCGAGGCCTGGTACCGCGAACTGGCCGCCCGCCAGTTCGTGAAGGCAGCCGAACACGGGCTGGACGCCCAACGGGAACAAACGGTGTGGCAGGCGGCGCTGGCGTACTTCGACCTCGTCCGCGCGCACGCCGGCGAGGACATCGCCCGTGACGCGTTGCGCATCGCCACCGAATACGAAGGCCAGGTTCGCAACGCCGTGGAGGCCGGCATCGCGCTCAAAGGCGATGTCCTGCGCGCCCAGGTGCAGGCGGAACAGGGCCGCGTGGCTCTGCGCAACGCGCAAAAAGAGGCGCGCGTCGCCGCCGCCCGGCTGGCGCAAGTCCTCCGGCTCGATTCCCAGGTGGAACTGGCGCCTTCCTCCATCGAACTGGCGCCCATAAGCCTCGTTTCGACCAATACGAAACTGGATCATCTGGTTGGCCAGGCGCTGGCCTCCCGGCCGGAGTTGAAGGAACGGCAGGCCCTCCTCACCGCCGCGCGGACCGAAAGGCGGGGAGCCGTCGTCGGCCCGCTCGTGCCCACCGTCGGCGCGCAGGTGTTTGCTGGCGGGTTGGGCGGCGGGCGCGGTGGCGCGCTGGGCAATTTCGGCGACCAGGAAACCTATGCCATCGGCGTCGGCTGGCGCATCGGGCCGGGCGGCCTGTTTGACCGTGCCCGCCTCCGCGCCGCCGATTCACGCCTGAACACCTCCCGCCTGGCCGCGGAAAAACTCGCCGACGATGTTACCCGCGAAGTCGTGGAAGCGTACACCGAAGTCAACGCGCAGGGAGACCAGATTGAGAACACCCGGCGCGCGCTCGCCGCCGCCCAGCAGGCGCTGCAATGGGCGAAGGAACGCAAGGAATTCAACGTGGGCGTGGTGCTCGAGCACATTCAGGCCCAACTCGACTACACCCGCGCCCGCCAGTACTACGTGCGCGCCGTCGTCGATTTCAACAAGGCTCAATACACGTTGCGCCGGGCAACCGGCGGGTTTTAGGCGGCAACGCTAGGTAGCGGAGTGTTCTGGAGGCGTCCCTTCGGGTGTAGCAAGCCGCCAAAACGAACCTCCTCGGTTACACGGTAGCGCTGCGGCTGGGCTTTGCCACAGCCGCCGTCCGAAGGCAGGGCGCGCTCCCAACGCTTCAATCAACGCTTTCACGCTTCAACCCTCCAACGTCCGCTAAAATGATTTTGCCTTGCCCGCCCCACCCACGGAACACTTCGCGCCATGTTCGATGCCGCCGTCGCAACCGCAGAATTCCGCAACGCCCCTTACCGCGCCTACACCGCCTTGCGCGCCACCGACCCCGTCCATTGGTGCGCGCCTTGGGGTTGCTGGGTCCTCACGCGCTACGACGACATCGCCGCGGTGCTCCAGGATTTCGCGCGCTTCTCCAATCGCGGCCGCGTCACCAACGTCATCCAACGCGAATTCCCCGACACGTTTCTCGAACAAATCAAACCGTTGCTGCACCATTTTTCCAAGGGCCTGATCAACGTCGATCCACCCGACCACACGCGCCTGCGGCGGTTGGTGCAGAAAACGTTTCTGCCCAAAACGCTGGAACGATTGCGCCCGCGCGTCCACACGCTCGTGGGCGAATTGCTTGACCACGCCGCGCCGCGTGGCCGCATGGACCTCGTGGCGGAACTGACGTTTCCGTTGCCGGTGATTGTGATTGCCGAATTGCTCGGCGTGCCGCCCGACATGCGCGAGCGATTCAAGAATTGGTCCACGACGATCCTGGAATTTCAGGCCGTCCCGCGCCCGGACCAGACGGTGATTCTCCAATCGCAGGCCGCCATCGTGGAGATGCGCGCCTATCTGAAGGAGGTGGTGGCTGAACGCCGCCGCGCGCCGCGCGAAGATTTGCTCAGCGAACTGGCCGCCGCGGAAGAGCAGGGGGACCGCCTTACCGAGGACGAATTGCTGTCCACCGGCGTGTCGTTGCTCGTCGCCGGGCACGAGACGACCACCAATCTCATCGCCAGCGCGGTGTTGCTGTTGCTGCAACATCCCGAACAACTCGCCGCGTTGCGCGCCGATGTGGCACTGCTGCCTGGCGCGATTGAAGAAACGTTGCGCTACGAAAGTCCGCTCCAGCGCCTGGGCCGCACCGCGCTGGTCGATGTGGAAATTCGCGGGCGGAAAATTAAAAAAGGCCAGACTGTCTTGTCATTGCTCGGCGCCGCCAACCGCGATCCCGCGCAATTCCCCGACGCCGACCGCTTCGACATCCGCCGCAACCCGAACCGCCACCTCGCCTTCGGCAACGGCATTCACTTCTGCCTCGGCGCGCCCCTCGCGCGCCTCGAAGCGCCCATCGCGATTGCCGAGTTGTTGCGGCGCTTCCCGAAGCTTTCGCTGGAACGCGCGCCACACGAACACGAATGGCACAGCGGCGTCATGCGCGGCCTGGAGTCGCTGCCCGTGACGTGGTGATCATTGATTCGTCACGGGGTAGTTTGCGATTGAAATCAAAGTTGCTGCGCCCGAGAGTGGCTGCAAAAGTTCATGGGAAAAGGGACTGCCAATAGCCGGGTCGGTTTTATCTGCCTGTAATATGTTGCCTTTGCTCAGGGTGAAAGCCGGTGCTGCGGAGGCTTGGTGCTTTTCAGCGATTGTGGCGCTTGCCTTCGTCTTGCATCTTGGGTCCTTTCGGCCGGGACATCATTGGGGGGATGACTTCGCGTTGTACATTGAACAAGCGCAGAGTCTGGCTCGCGGGGAGGTGGATGCCCTGGTCCAGCAGCAGGATTTTCTGCACGAAAACTCCAACGCTTCGGATTTCGAGCACATCGGCCCGAAGTTTTATCCGTGGGGATTTCCGATTCTGCTGATCCCGGTCTTGAGTTGTTTCGGGATCAGCTTTCTGGCGTTGAAGGTGTATGTGCTCCTTTTCTTCGGCCTTTCGCTCGTCATTATCAGAGCACTTTTCAAGGGCTCACTTCCGCCATGGCCCCGTTGCCTGTTGATCGCGTTCATCGCCTTTAATCCGCAATTCATGGGCTTCCACGACGAGGTCATGTCGGACATCCCATTCATGTTTTTCGCTTTGCTGTCCCTTCTGTTGATCCAGCGCATTGTCGTGCAGGGCAGGGGGATTTTTAACAAACCGGCCGATGAGGCTCTGCTGGGTGTGTGCTTGTTCGCGGCGTTCAGCATCCGGGCGATTGGTGTCGTCCTGCCGTTGACGTTGTTGATCTGCCTTTATGCGAGCGACCAGCGGGCGCACCGCGAGAAGTTGCGCCATTGCCCCGGCATTGCCTGGAGGACGGCCATGACGTGGGTGGTGTTCGCGGCGCTTTACGTGACGTACAAATGGACGACACCGACGGTTTCGTACGCGAGCGCGGTCGATTGGAACCAAGCCATGAAATACGTCATGGCCGGCATCAAGGACTATGCGTACGTGCCAACCGCGTTTTTCCAGGCGGGCATACTCGGCAAATGGGTGTTCATTTGCACAATACCATTCGCGGTGCTCGGTTGGATCAAATCAGGCAAAACCACCGTGCATTATTGGACGTACGCCGTGTTGAGCATGGGCATCCTTTTGCTCTGGCCGTGGCCTTTGCCGAGGTTTTTGTTCAGCCTCATTCCATTCTATTTGTTTTACGTGTTGCGCGGCGGTCTTGACTGCGGCGGCTTGGGGCGCGCCACGGAACCGAAGCGATTTCGAATCATAAGCGCCGTTCCGGCGGCGCTGCTGGTGGTCGTCGTGGCCGTTTTTGCCGGAAACTCGGCCAGCCGTTTCGTGGAAGCGCGGCGGGGCGGGCTGGCTCCGCTCGACGGACCAATGCTGCCGGAGAGCCAGGAAGTGATCGATTTTCTGGCGCGTCATTCCGAGGCGAGCGATGTGGTGGTGTTTCGGAAGCCGCGGGCGATCCGGCTGTTTGTCCAGCGCCGCGTTGTTGTGTGCGACAACCTCACCCACCTGCGGGAACTGCGGTCCCGGTACAAATTGTTCGTGGTGATTGATTACGGGCGGGCGGGATGGCAATTGCGGGAGCCCGAGGCTGAGCAACTTCAAGAGGTTTTCCGAAACAAACGATTTACGGTATTCCTGGTGCCGCCTTGACCCACCGAGCGCCGACAAGCGGCCTCAGCCGCCAGACAAAACCATTCCGCCGCACGGCCGCCACTCGACCGTCGGTGAACACACGACCCAAACCGAAAATTCGTCATCCGGAGGGATTTTAGGTTTGACGGACGAATGGATTTACCCCAATGAGTCACTAGGCCTTATGCTGTCGGGTTCGATTTGCCAGCGAGAGAGTAGCGACGGGGAAATAGCCCGGCGGCACGGCACAGGTCAAGGCGGTAGCTTGCCCTGATACCGGCCACCGATGTTGTTGTAATGCAGAATGTAAAGACAGATTTGACCGCGTTAACGTCCGGCGTTGACCGTCAATGGTCCGTGGATCCGGGCCAGTGGTATTGCGCGTACACCAAGCCCAAGCAGGAAGACTTCGCCCGGCTCCATCTGGAACGTCAAGGCATGCAAGCCTTTCTGCCGTTGCTGAAAAGCCAGCGCGTCAAACGCCACTTGGGCAAATGGACCGTTGTCCCGTTGTTCCCACGTTATCTCTTTGTCAAACCGGGCGATGTGGAATCGCTGATGCGCGTTCGCTCGACATTGGGAGTGGCTTGCATCGTTTCCTTCGGCGGCAAGCCCAGCCCTGTCCCGCCCGAAATCATTCAAACCGTCCGCGACCGCTGCGCCGATGGCTATGTGGTGCTGGATGAACCGGCGTTTCGCAAAGGTGACAAGGTATGCATCGTGGACGGCCCGTACCAAGGGATGAACGCAATTTTCGACCAGGAAACGACCCAGGAACAACGCGTCGTGATTCTCCTGGAAATCATGGCTTCAGTGGCACGCGTGACAATTGACCGGCGGCTGCTTGTGCATGAGGCTGCGGCGGTGTAAACTTCGGCGACAACGTTTAAGAAATTATGATGCAATTCCTCGAACGCTTCAGCATGGATTCGCTGAAGTTCAACTACCAGGTGCTGATGGCGATGATTGTGATTTGGGGGGCGGTGGTTTTATGTGCGACGTCCAGTATTCGCAGCCAGCCGTTTACCCCCAGGCAACGCACTTTCTGGCTATCCTTGGTGGTCTTCGTGCCAGTGCTGGGTGTGCTGGCCTACCTGCCGTTTTCCTTCCGGCCGGAAAACTACCACGACCTGGCGATTTGGAAAAAAGCGAAGCTTTCTGACGAGTAAGGGTGGTTTTTTGCTGGACTCCGAAGCGTTTCGCGGCATGATGGGCGCATGGAAATTGCCGTGGCCACCCCGAGGCAGAACGTTGTTATGCCGAAGGAGTTCCGTTTCATCCCGAACTCGAACGATATCTTGATTTCCCCGGCCAATTGTTCGCAGCGATTTGTCTAGGGAAGGGAGTGCAGGCCTAATACATAAACTATGATGCTCTGGCGCAGGGGTTTCTGGTTAAGTCTGCTACTCGGTAGCTTGTTTCCCATTTCTTTGGACGCGGCGGAAGTCGCCGGACAAGGAACGACGACCGCTGCGGTGGCAGGGTCTGGCGCAGTCGAAGATAGCGCCATTCGAGATGCGGGTGCGCTTTATCAAAATGTTTTCCGCGATTTGACGCGTGGGGTAAACCGAGGCACGCGCCTCGGGTATGGGCAAGGCGATGTCCGTATTCCGTCTCCGTTACAGCCCGGGTTTCAGGTTCCCCTCATGAGTTGGGGGGCGCGCCCCGAGGACGCCGATCTGAAGCTGGGAAATTTTTACCTGGATGTGCGCGATGTGTCGGCGTCAATGCTTTACAGTGACAACGTGGAATTGAACGATGCGGCGCGACGTGACGGGTTTATTGCGGTGGTGGAAACGCACCTCTCTTTTATCTTTCAGATCAATGAAGGCCTGAGGATCGGGGCGGGCATGGGGATCGTTTATCTGCCGTTGCAGAACGAGATTGGCTTTGGCGACATCGCTGGAATATTGGGCTTTGGTTTGAGCACGGCACTCGGGGCGCAGATCACCTACGATGTCCCGCTGGGCGGATGGGATTTCCAATTCTTTGATCAGGCCGGAATTGACACTCTCGGTTTTACGGAGAGTCAGGCGTTTGATCTTTTCGACACCGGCCCGGTGAAGGAAGATCGGGCGGGAACCTACGCTTTTCGTACTCCGTCGGACCTGACCGGCGTGCGTGAAAGCCGCGACGAGTTGCTGGAGGGTTTCACGGTTGTGCGAAACATTGCGGGCGTTACCACGACGCGAGTGTTGCCCACGGTGACGCGATTAACAGCGACTGCGAGTCACAGCGACTACTGGTACCTGAACAATGCAATCCCTGAAACCTCGCAGGATTCCTTGGAAATACTGCTTGCCTCCGAGCGGGAGAACATGCGGTTCAAGCCCTACGCTGGATATACAACGTGGCATGTCAGCAATTCCCCCGGCTGGGATCAGGTGGTTCGGGGCGGTGTGCATGGACCGATCACCGAGAACATGGATTTTCTGGGCGACATCGGGTACTATATTCCTGCGGGCAGCGCGGGTGAAAGTTATCTTTGGACGCTGAGCCTGAGCCACCGGTTTAATCCGCGAACTCACCATTTCGTGGTTTACCAACGGAATGTGACGGAACCGGCACGGGGCGTTCAGGAAACCTTGGCGTACGGCATAGACCGCGATATCGGGCCAGATTTGACGGGCTCAATCCGGCTGCGTTACCAGGAGTTCGATGACCTGACTTTTCCGAACGGGGACCGGGTGGATTATAGTGCGGGTGTCTCGTTGCGGTACACCGTCCAACCTCGGCACTCGTTGTTGTTCTCGGGCAGCTATTACAAGCTCAATTATCCCAATTCCGCCGCCTTGGGAGACAATCAGATTTGGATCGGGCGGCTTGATTACTCGTTGAAAGTCGGGGAAACGGTGGATCTCATTGTGGGGTACCAATATACGGATTGGGATTCGACCGGCGGCGGGCGAAATTACCGGGAAAATCTGGTCATTATCACGCTCCGGAAAACCCTGTAACTGAAGACAAAAAGTGATTCAAGTTTTTTTGACTTTCTGCTTTACAATCAGGGACCTGCATGGTCCATAATACGCGTCGAAATGGTACAGTTGCGTATCTGGTAAGGAAGCCACACAAACAGCTTTTATGCTCAAGAAATCGTGCAGTTTCATCGTCAACATCGCATTCATTGGCGGTTCGTTAATCGCCACCCCGCATGCCTTTGCCCAACCGGCCAGCGCATCCGCTGACAAGCTGGACATCTGGAGGCAGACCCGGCAGGAATTCATCACGGCCGAACAGGAACTGGTGCGGCGGGGCTTTACCGAGGGCCAGTTGCAGCGGCAGGTGGTGAACCTCACCACGCGGAAGGCGGATCTAGAGCGCCAGATCCGCTATTACCAAAGCAAGTACGAGTATTATCTCAAGAGCGCCGTTCCCAGTGACGCCGAGGAGGCCGCGAAACGGGCCAAAGACATGGCGTATTGGGATTCGAATTTGAAGGCGGCCCAAGCCGAACTGGAAAGCCTCAATGTCGAGTTGGCGGCCAAGGTCAAGGAACTTCAAGAAAAGGCCGTCAATCCGCCGTCCAGCAATCTGATCCTGCCTGGCGATGCGGTGCAGTTGTTTGTGCTGGAGGATGAATCGTTCAACGGCCTTTATCAAGTGCGCCGGGGCGGTTACATCATCCTGCCCCGCGTGGGCCGGGTGAACGTCGCCGGCAAGGATTTGGCGGCCGCCGAGAAAGCGATCAAAGATTCGTTGGAAGCGACGCAACTCAGGCAGGGCACGGTGATGCTGGAGCGCTCTCAGGAGATCTACGCGACCGACTCCAATAATGTGATTTATCTGGCCGGTGAATTCACCAACAACGGCCCGCTGCGCATTCCCGAAGGCGTCAGCCCGACGATTGTCACGACCATCCTGCGTTCGGGCGGTGTCACCAAGTCCGCCGACCTGACACGCGTCAAGCTGCTGCGCCTGGAAGGCGGTCGCGGGTTGGTGGAAGAAGTGAACGTGAAGGCCATTCTGGACGGCAGTGGTTTACAGTCCGATCTCGCATTGAACCCTGGGGACATCATTGTGGTTCCTGCGTTTGCGCCGGTTGTGTATGTGACCGGGAACGTCAAGAATCCGACGGTGCTTACCCTAAGCACGGACGAGGATTTGACGGCCTACGCGGCCATTCTGCGCAGCGGTGGTTTCGCGCGGTTTGCCAGCCTCCGAAAGGTATATGTGTTGCGGGACCATGGAAATGGTGAGAAAACGCGCATTCCCATCAACATCAAGGAATTACAGGCTGGGAAGGTGCAGGATGTTGTTCTCCAAGGGCGTGATATCGTAGTTGTGCCCGAAAGCTTCTGGAGCTGGTAAGCATCCGAAGCCGAACATCTGTTTTTGTGAGCTGCCGTGGTAGTCTGTTGGATATGGAATACCCGGCAGCTCTTTGTTTTTCCCCTGACAGTTTACAAGGCGCCCATTTTGGTGCAATGTCCACTGGAATTTAAAGCGGCCTGACGAGAAATACCCGGCGAGAGCCAAATTATGTTACCTGGTTTTAAGAAGCGGAATGTGAATTTTGCCGACGTGATGATGTACGTGGCGCTTGCGGTAAAGCACTTCCGCTTGATGACGCTGCTGATCATGTTTGCGCTCTC
>JBFMBT010000215.1:0-11557 GCA_040754875.1 Verrucomicrobiota bacterium
GAAATCGGCACTCCGGCCCAACAATCCTCGGGGCCGGAAACCCCGGCGCAGCCGCCCGCCATTGATTTCGCTTCGGAGAGCCGCCCGACCAATGAGCGGGGCGAAGCAATGTCGGACCTGGATCTGCTCAATCAAATCCTTTCCGACTACCAAGAGGCGCGGGCGACCACCAGCAGCGGTGAGATCCGCGCCTACAAGACAGAGGCCGAAGAGGTGGCCGCCATGGAAGCGCAGCAGAAGGCGGCTGAACCGGTGAAGGATTTGTCGGAACTGGTCCGGGCGGGAGTGATCAAGGCCGTGCCCGCCGCGCCGCCCGGCAAGAAATTCGCCATCGACCCCAAGACGCACAAGGTCGTGTTGGTGAATTTGTAAACTGAACGGAAACGACAAAACCCAAATCCAGCCATGCAAAACCCAAATATCAAACCGGCGAAAGTCCGCCGCGCCTTCACCCTCATTGAACTCCTCGTGGTGATCGCGATCATTGCCATTCTGGCGGCCATGCTGCTGCCCGCGCTGGCCAAGGCCAAGGCGAGCGCCCGGGCGTCCAGTTGCCTGAGCAACCTCAAACAAGTGCTGACCGCCACGGCCATGTACACTGGCGACAGTAATGACAAGCTGCCGTACGCGGGCCTGCAAATGCCCAATGGCACCTACGGCTCGTGGGATAAATTGCTCTGGAATTATCTGGGCGGCGGCAACATGGGAGGCCTGGCCTCGTGGCAGCCGGCGGCCTTCAATTCCCCGAAAATGCTGGACTGTCCCTCGAACCCGTTCACGCCGCGCCAGCCGATTTCAAACAACACGCCGCGCCTGCGCCGGGGCTATGCCATGCCACGTTATAAAATGACGGTGGGGCCCAATCTGGTCCAGGGCGCCCAGACCAATCTGCCCATCAGTTCGCTGGCGCGAACGGGCGTCGGCATCGCTTATGGCAATGCCGGCAAACCCGGCTGGACGCCCGATCCGCCGCTGACCGGCAACTGGTCCGCCTTGAAGACGGCAAACATTCCTTCCATCCGGACAGCGTTGGTGTTGGCGGCGAGCGACACGATCTCCTACACGGAGCGGATTCACGACGGCGAGCAGCGCGTGGGCAATTGGATTGCCTGGGTCGATCAGGTGAACTGGAGCTCGGCCGGCGGGCGCTACATGTCCGCGGTGCCGACCACCATCGCTCCCAGTTCGACCGCTTACTGGTCCAGGCACCACAACGGCATGTTCAACTTCGGATTCGTGGACGGACACGCCGAGCTGTTGAACCCCCTGGCCACCACCACCAACGCGACGAGGCAGACGAAAATGTGGACGATCCACACGCAGGACTGATCTAAAACGGCATCTTCACTCGCGCAAGGCAGGCGGCAACGCCTGCCTTTTCCATTTGGCCCCGTAGGCACGCAAGCCGCCCTTTCCATTGACTTCAGTCGCAGGTCAAGCGAGCCGGTACCGCGCTTGTCGTTGCGCTGCAATTATTAGCACCGAGTTTCGACGGGTTGATTTATTTTAAACGTTTCTAATCTCACTTCAAATCACCCAAAATGCCTATTGTTAAAACTAATGTATGCAAACATTATCTGCGCGCAATTCACATAACTGCTATTAATTATGATGCTGAAGTACCCAAGTTCACTCACTGCTCTGGTGCTGGTTCTCACCCTCGGTTGCACGGAGAAAAAGGAGGCAGCGCCGGAAGCCGGATCAACGGCGCCGGCCAATACGGCAACGATGCCGAGCCTGAGTGGAACCCCGGGAGAACTCGACACCCCTGCCCAACAAAGCTCGGAGCAGGAAGCCTCGGCGCAGCCGCCTGTGCCCGCCGTTGATTTCGCCTCGGCGGACCGCCCGACCAATGAGCGGGGCGAGGCGCTGTCGGACCTGGATCTGCTCAACAAGATCCTCACGGATTTCCAAGAAGCGCGCGCGACCACGAGCAGCGGCGAGATTCGCGCGTACAAAACGGAAGCCGAAGAAGTGGCCGCCATGGAAGCGAAGCAGAACGCTGCGGGGCCGGTGAAAGATTTATCGGAACTGGTCCGCGCCGGATTGATCAAGGCCGTGCCCGCAGCGCCTCCCGGCAAGAAATTCGCCATCGATCCGAAAACGCAAAAGGTCGTGCTGATGAATCTGTAAACCGAACTGCAATGAAGAAAATACCTATCATACCCATGCCTAACATAAGCCCCAAGCCCGCAGAAATCCGTCGCTGCGCCTTCACCTTAATTGAACTCTTGGTGGTGATTGCGATCATCGCCATCCTGGCCGCCATGCTGCTGCCGGCGCTGGCCAAGGCCAAGGCGAGCGCCCGGGCGTCCAGTTGCCTGAGCAATGTCAAACAGGTGTTGACCGCCACAGTCATGTACACCGGCGACAACAGTGACAAACTGCCTTACGCAGGTTTGCAAATGCCGGACGGCACGTACGGCTCCTGGGATAAACTGCTCTGGAATTATCTGGGCGGCGGCAACATGGGAGGCCTGGCCTCGTGGCAGCCGGCCGCGTTCAATTCACCGAAAATGCTGGACTGTCCATCCGATCCATTCACGCCGCGCCAGCCAGTTTCGAACAATACGCCGCGCATGCGCCGGGGCTATGCCATGCCACGTTATAAAATGACGGTAGGGCCCAATCTGGTCCAGGGCGCCCAGACCAATCTGCCGATCAGTTCGCTGGCGCGAACTGGAGTCGGCATCGCTTACGGCAACGCCGGAACAAAACCTGCCTGGGTGCCCGATCCGCCGCTGTCCGGGAGCTGGTCCGCGATGAAGACGCGCAACATTCCTTCCGTGCGCACAGCGTTGGTGTTGGGGCCGAGCGACACAATCGCATTCACGGAGCGGATTCACGACGGCGAACAACGTGTGGGTAATTGGATTGCCTGGGTGGACCAGGTGAACTGGAGCGCGGCCGGAGGACGTTACATGTCCTCGGTGCCCACCAGCATTGCTCCCAGTTCGACTGCCTACTGGTCGAGACACCACAATGGATTGTTCAACTTTGGATTCGTGGACGGCCATGCCGAGTTGCTGAACCCGCTAGCCACGACGACCAATGCCACTCAGCAGACGAAAATGTGGACGATCCACACGCAAGACTGATCCGAAACGGTCAGAGCGCGAATGCGCGCTTTTATTTGTATTTAATTAACTCTCAATAATGTAACAACAAACCTGTCTTTACAATTATGCCACATTATTTTCATTGTTGACATTTACGATAAATGCATTAAAAGTTAACTCGCTAAGGTAAACCTCAATACCAAAAACTACATACTACATGAAATCAAACCGATCCATATTTGCCACTCCGATCTCAAACTTGCGTCGCTTTCTCGGCGCTACGTTCTGCATGTTAGTATTTCTGGCAATAACACTACCTGCGAGCGCTTCATACTCATTCCTGTTAAGAGTCGAAAACCAAACTGGTCACGACATTCTCAACGGTTCGAATCCTTGCCTCTACGTCAACGCCTGGAACGAAACCAGTCAATCTTGGGAGACTGTATTTTGCGATGTAGATTTTTTCCTGCACACGAACGAGTACACAATCGTTTCTGTAACCGTCTATGAAGATTGGTGGGATGCGTTTGTTGAATCTGACATGAACTGGGGTGACGTTGTTTTTGAATTCGCAGAATACGAAGACCCGCAGGGAACCTATTCAAGCTCCGAGATGGTTTACGTTTGGGGGACCGATCCTGACGGAGCAGCGTGGCGAGTTGATTATACGGAGGACTAAGCCATAAGCCATAAGCCATAAGCAAATTGATAATCGTGTGATTGCGCATCTGGGGATGGAAATGCTGGCACCCGGTGCGACGACCACCAACCTCGGCTTGCAACGCGGCATGTGGACCATTCGCGTCCGCGATTGATCGGAAGCTCCTTTGACAAATCACACGAGGGCAGGCGGCGACGCCTGCCTTTTTGTTTGGCGGCGTTCGGTAGTCATGCGTGTTTGACCGTTGCCATGGGGCCGTCGTCGGCGCACCTTTGAGGCATGAAATCAGTTGCCGACTACGCTCAGAAGTTCGACCGATTGCAGGACAATTGTCCGGTGCGGGCGGCGCTGGATGTCATCCGCGGGCGGTGGAAACCGTCGATTTTGTTCGAGCTGAAGGGGGGCCGGAAACGATTTTGTGAATTACAGGCGTCGCTGCCGGGCATCACGGCGCAGGCGCTGACGGTGCAGTTGCGCCAACTCGAAGCCGACGGCATCGTGTCGCGGACCGTCTATGCGGAAATCCCCGCGCGCGTGGAATACCGCCTGAGCGAATTCGGCGCCACGTTGTCGGAGGTGATGGACCAGTTGGAAACATGGGGTGCGGCGTATCTGGCGCGGCGCAGGCGGGGGAAATCACGGGCGTGAACCGGAGTGCTCTCACACGCTTGCCGCTCACTTTTGCGTGAGTGAGTCACAATTTTGCGACGGAGCAAGGCCGGTGTGGCGCGCGTAAGTTGCGCGCATGAAAACGTTGCTCGTCATCAACTCCAGCGGACGCGTCACGCGCTCCATCACCCGTCATCTCACCCAGCGCTTCGCCGAAGCCTGGCGCGCCCGTAATCCCGATGGCGCGATGGTTCTCCGCGATGTGGGACAGGATCCGCCACCAGCGGTCAACGAATCGTGGATCGCCGCGGCGTTTGCCAGTCCAGGCGAGCGCACCTCCGCAATGAATGAAGCCTTGCGGCTGAGCGAAACTTTGATCGAGGAACTGGCAACGGCCGATGTTATCGTCATGGGAGCGCCGGTGTATAACTTCGGGATGCCCGCGCAGCTCAAGGCCTATTTCGACCAGGTTGTCCGGGTGGGCAGGACGTTCGGATTCGACGCAAACGCGGCGGAGCATTACCGGCCGCTGTTGCCGTCACGACCGGTCATTGTCGTCACGGCGGCCGGAGACGGGGCGATTCTTCCCGGCGGGGCGCTGGCGCACACGAACTTTCTTGAGCCGCATCTCCAGACCGTCCTGGGCTTCATCGGGCTGACGGATGTGAAATTTGTGCGGGTGGGCTTTGATGAGTTCGGGGGCGACCGGCTCAAGCGTTCTCTGGCGGCGGCGGAAGTGGCGTTGGATGAGTTGGCTTAGGAAGGTTGGCCGCGTTTTTCGCCATTTGCAGGTAAAAGGGGTCTCAGTATTGTCAAATGGGCTGCCATTTGCAGTTTCGGTTGTGCCACTATGCGAAAAAGGGTCACGCCCCCGCTCGTTGCGCCCCTTGCCCCATTCGGTTGATTTCAGTTCCAACGCTTCAATTGAACGGTTGACATTGTTATCACTGCATGACACATTAACCCCATGCGCCAGGGAGCGCCACCGTCCAGAACGGACCGGCCCGCCGCCATCCGTCCGCGCTCCCTCGTGTACACCCACCGCGCACCCGGCCGGCGGTCTGGGTATTTCTTTTGGATTTCACGTGCCGCCGTCGGCTTCCGTCACCTACCGTCCCATACCGTCACTTATTTTTTGGAGGTGCCCGCAGTTGCCCAAGCCCTCCCGGCGTTTTCCACCTCATTCCACCTTTTGCCACCCTTTTCCGCCTTGGCCGGAAATTTTTTCCCGACAACGAGGCAACTCCGCCTGCGGCTATTCGCGCCCACCTCCCCCCCGCCCGAACCTTGAACTTTGAACTTTTGAACCTTGAACTCCACCATGGTCCGCCCAAATCCACGTAAATCCACATCAGCGCCCGGCACAGATTTTTTGCCGAACCTCGGGCACTGGCCCGGTTTGCTGACGTAACGCGTTTAACCCAAACAGGTTTTGCAGCCAAAAACCATGAACCATGAACTCCGAACCGTGAACCCGGCCGTTGCGGCGTTTTCCACTTCATTCCACCTTTTTCCAGCCTCTTGCGCATTGGCCGGAAAATTTTTCCGAGGACGAGGCAACTCCGTCTGGGCCGGGGTGAAGGCGAACCCCACTGGCGCAGCCTGGCTATCCATCAAAAATCGCGAATCGCAAATCAAAAACCGCCACCGTCCGCCCAAATCCACATAAATCCACCTATCCGGCCAGACAAAAATATTTATGGCAATGGAAGCAAGCCCGTTTAAACGCAGCACGCCGGTCGAAACCCGTCTCCGGCCGCGTTTTCGCCATTTGCAGGCGGTGGGTTCGCTGCTACCGTGCGCGCCCATGAATCGAATCGCATTGGTGGCGGCGGCGCTGGCGGGTTGGACCATCGCCGCGGCTGGCGCGGACGAATGGCCGCAGTTTCGCGGGCCGGAACGCAACGGGATTTCACCGGCAAAAAATCTCCCCACCGAATGGAGCGCGGATAAGAACGTGGTGTGGAAACAGGCGGTCGGCCAGGGGTGGTCGTCGCCGGTGTTGCACCAAGGGCGCATTTTTCTGACGGCATCGAAGCCGGGCGGCTCCGGGCAATCGTTGGGCGCATTGTGTCTGGATGCGGCGAGCGGCAAGATTCTGTGGAACACAGACGTATTCACGCCCGCGGCGTCGCCCAAGATCCATCAAAAGAACAGCCACGCCAGCCCGACGCCCATTGTCGAGGCCGGCCGGCTGTATGTGCATTTTGGCCATCAAGGCACGGCGTGCCTGGACTTGAAGGGCAAGGTGCTGTGGCGCAACACCGAGCTGGGTTATCCGCCGGTGCATGGCAGCGGCGGCTCGCCCGTCATCGTCGAGGACGTGCTGGTGTTCAGTTGCGACGGCGCGCAAAACCCGTTCATCGTCGCGCTGGACAAGGCGACCGGCAAGGTGCGCTGGAAGGCGCCGCGCGTGGCGGACGTGCGGAAGAAGTTTTCGTTCAGCACGCCGCAGGTCATCGCGGTGAAGGGGCAGATGCAAATCGTCAGCCCGGGCAGCGGCGCGGTGTGCGCGTTGAATCCGAAGGACGGCAAAGAATTATGGCGCGCGCGCTACGGCGAAGGATATTCGGTCATTCCGCAACCGGCGTTCGGCCACGGGATGATTTTCCTCAGCACGGGCTTTGACCGGCCTTCGCTGATGGCCATCCGCGCCGATGGCCAGGGCGATGTGACGGACACGCATGTGGCGTGGACGCTGGCCCGCGGCGCGCCGCACACGCCGTCGCCGTTGCTGGTGGGCGACGAACTGTATCTGGTGGCGGACAGCGGGATCGCCTCGTGCGTGGACGCGAAGACCGGCGCGGTGCATTGGTCGGAGCGGCTGGGCGGGAATTTCTCCGCCTCGCCCTTGTATGCGGATGGAAAAATTTATTGTCCGAACGAGCAGGGCGTTTGCTTCGTGCTGAAGCCCGGCAAGACGTTCGAGAAGCTGGCGGAGAATTCGCTGGGCGAACGCACGCTGGCGTCGTTTGCGGCGATGGACGGCGCGTTGTTCATCCGCACGGAGACGCAGTTGTATCGCGTCGGCAAATCCACCGTGGCGAAGGCCGCAGCGCCATAACCGCATGCTGGCGGCATTTCTAACGACCATCTTCTTCGCAGCTTCGGCCGTTTCGGGCGCGCGCGCGACCAAATGGATGGGCGGCACGGAGGCGAATTTCTGGCGTTTGTGCGTGGCGACGTTGCTGCTCGGGATTTACGCCTACACCATCGGCCAGGCGACGTCGGCCGGGTTCGCGGTGCTGCTGGTCAGCGGTTGCATCGGGTTCGGCCTGGGCGACCTGGCCCTGTTCCAGGGGTACAAGCGCATCGGGTCGCGCCTGACCATCCTGCTGGTGCAATGCCTGGCCGCGCCGTTCGCCGCGCTCACCGAATGGCTCTGGCTCGGCACGACGCTGACGTGGCTCCAGATGCTTTGCGCGCTGGTGATTCTCGGGGGCGTGGGCATGGCGCTGGCGCCGGGCGGGCATCTGGAAGTGACGCGCCGGACGCTCGCCGCCGGCGTGGTGTTTGGACTCATCGCCGCGTATGGACAGGGACTCGGCGCGGTGCTCAGCCGCAAGGCGTATGAGGTCATCGCCGACAGCGGCGAGAGCATTGACGGCATTTCCGCCGCCTACCAACGCATCATTGGCGGCGTGCTGGTGTCGGGCGTGTTTCTCCTGTTCTTGAAGCGCTCCGTGGTCTGGGGCCGCTTGACCGGCGCGGCGGACGTGAAGGAGGAAACGCCCGTGAACCCGGACCGCTGGCGCAAAGGCTGGCATCTGGTGATCATCAACGGACTGGCTGGGCCCGCGCTGGGCGTGAGCTGTTATCAATGGGCGCTCAAGACAACTCCTACAGGAATAGTCCTGCCCATCGTGGCCATGACGCCGTTGGTGGTGGTGCCGATGACGCGCATCCTGGAGGGCGAAAAGCCCACTACCCGTTCATTGATAGGCGGTTTCATCGCCGTGGCGGGGGTCATCGGGCTGACCCTGGCCACGGTGCGCCCGTGACGATCCGGCGGATTTGGCGCGTAAAATTTTCTCGCCGCTGATTTGAAAAAAGTGTCGGCAAGGGTTATGCTAATAGTGCAGGTGAGAACTGAAGCTGGCACCACCAGCAGGGCAAAGTGAAGTTGATTTGATCAGCAGTTCCTCCTGCGATCAAAACCGGGGTGAGCGTGTGTGACCCCTGCCGTCACACTCGTTTGCCCCCTTGTTGGAGGCCGCGAACCGAGTCCATCGCGTTTACGGCCTCCGCCATTTTACCCCCCCAATTAGAGCTGCTTCCAAAATTCTGTAGCCGCGTTTAAATCCGGCACAAGGAGCGCGGCGTTCACGCCGCTTCAACGCCGCCAGCACAAACCACGCGAAGCGGGCTAAAGCCCGCGCTCCACTTGCGGCCATAGTTAAACTTTAACCGCTCTAGACCAAGCCACTGACTGCGCGAATGAGGAAGGCGAAGACCACTCTTCAACGGTTTTCCGGAGAGCCAGCCTTCAGCGCCTTGGCTTTCTTCACCAGATTGAGGAATTCGGCGCGGTAGCCGTCGTTGCCTTTGGCTTCCTCGGCGAGTTCCAGGACGGTGTCGAAGTTCGCGGCGCCCTTGAACTGCGAATCCTTGAGCAGCATGCCGAAGGCGGCCACGGACGCGGCGAACTTGAAGTCGCTGGAAGCGCGCGCGTAGTTGTTGCCGGAATCCGTGAGCGGGAATTCCAGCAGCTTGCTTTCATTGGCCTCGGGCTGCTTGTAACGCAGCTTGAGCGTGAGCAATTCCTTGCTGGCGTTGGCGGCCGGGCGCGGCGCCTGTGCCACCGGCTGGTACTTCAGGCCGGTCGCCGCCGCGGTGAACGCGGCTTCACCGGCCGGCATGATCTCGTAAAGCGCGGTGACCGTGTGGCCCGCGCCGATTTCCCCTGCGTCCTTGGTGTCGTCGTTGAAATCCTGGCGGCGCATGAGGCGCTTCTCGTAACCGATGAGGCGGTAGGCGGCGACCTGCGCCGGGTTGAATTCGATCTGGATTTTCACGTCCTTCGCGATGGTCACCAGCGTGCCGTTCATCTGCTCGATAAGCACCTTCTGCGCTTCTTCGAGCGTGTCGATGTAATGATAATTGCCGTTGCCCTTGTCGGCGAGTTTCTGGAGCGTGGCGTCCTTGTAATTGTCATCGCCCACGCCGAGCGCACTGAGATAAACGCCGCTCTTCGCCTTTTCCTGGATGAGATTCACCAGCGCGTTCTGGTCCGTGATGCCGACATTGAAATCGCCGTCGGTGCAGAGAATGACACGGTTGACGCCGCCCCGGATGAAGTTTTCCGAGGCGAGGCGGTAGGCTTCCTGGATGCCTTCGCCGCCGTTGGTCGAGCCGCCGGCTTCGAGGGCGTCGATGACGGCGAGGATCTTTTCCTTTTGCGCGCAGGAGGTGGACACGAGTTTCACGCCGGCTTCGCTGGCATAGACGACGATGGCGACGCGGTCGCTTTCGGTCATGCGCTTGACGAGCATGCTCATGGCCTGCTTGACGAGCGGGAGGCGCTCGGCGGGCTGCATGGAGCCGGAGACATCGAGCAGGAAGACGAAGTTGCTGGCGGGGCGTTTGTCCGGCTTGATTTCGCGGCCCTTGATGCCGACGCGCACCAGGCGATGCTCGGCCTTCCACGGGCAGGCGGCCACTTCGAGATTCACCGAGAACGGCTCCTTGTCGCGCGGCGGCGGATAGGAATAGGAGAAATAATTGATGAGTTCCTCGAGGCGCACGGCGTCGCGCGGCGGGAGCTGGCCGCGATTGAGGAAGCGGCGCACGTTCGCGTAGGAGGCGGTATCGACATCGATGGAGAACGTGGAGAGCGGGTATTGCAGCGAAGCTTTGAAGGCGTTCTCGATGTATTGCGGGTAGGAGGCGGTGGTGCCGGCAGGGGTGGTGTCTTTGGCCCAGGCGAAATGAACAGGAGCGCCGTTCGTGAAAAACCAGTTGCGGCCGTTCGCCTGGAGGTCGGTGAGTTCCTTTTCGCTGAGTTCCTGGACCCTGCCATCGGCGAGGCGGAGTTTGTACATTTTGCGAGCGTCACCTTCGGTTTGAACCCCATCGTCAGCGACGATGGTCCACAGGCCGGTTTGCACCGTCCCGCCGGCGTTCAGCCTGGCGATATGCCTACGGGTAACGTCATTGGCGGCGGATTGATCGGCAAGACCATCAAAGTAAACGTATTCGACCGGTTTGGCGGCCTCAGGGTTTTGAACATTAACGTAACCGGTGGCATTGACAGAATATATGGTGGCTCCCGATGGTTGGACATTCTGTCCGGCGGTCGGGAGATTATTCGCACCCGCTCCGTAGCTGTTCTGTGCCGTCAGTCCTATGCTCGGCAAGCTTGGGCCACTCAAACTGAAATCGGTCGTGGAGTAATCAACCGTGATCGACCCATTGACCCCGCCGGATCGGTTCACCGTGATGGAACCTGGGTCCGCTGGCCCGCGCCCACTTCTTTCGCCGTCGCCGTCCGCCATCGCCAGGGTGTACGTAGTGGAGCCAAAGGTAACGTCGGGGGTATCTGTGGCACTGGCTGTGAGCGTCAAGTTGGTCACGATAACCGCCCCAAGTTGATTGACGGCAACTGTTCCGCCGCTGCTGGCAGATTGCGGCTGATTCGCGTTGCGCGCCGCCGAATCCGGCTCTTGTTGGAGCAACTCCAATACTTCTTTCCCATCTTTGGGTTGATCAATCTGGGCTATACGAATCACACTGTTCGGGTTGTGTTCGCGCATGAACAATTGGATCATGAAAGCCCCAATCAAACACGCCGCCACCGCCGCGACACCCACGCGCACATAGAACTGTTGCCGCGGCAGCAGCACCACCTTTTCGTCCTTCCCAGCGGGTTGCTCCGCCTGCGGAAACGGCACAATCTTCGCCGCGTCCAGGGCGACGGCGGGGCAGGGTTCCTTGACCAGTTCGTCCTTGAGCACGCCGGCCAGTTCGCGGATTTCCTCGACGGCCTGGCGGCATTCAGGGGAATCGGCGAGGGCGCGTTCCACATCGGCGCGCTCGGCGGGATTCAATTCGCCCAGCGCGTACGCCGTCAATTTCGGATCATCGGGTGAGAGTTTCATAGAGCACCTTGGCAAATTTGGGACGCGGCGGTTCGGAGTCCCGCCTTCAGGCGGCAAGGCGTGACCGATGCGGGGCGCTGGGATCGTTCAATGGCTATGGCGCTGCCACGATTTTGCCGGCTGAAGCCGGG
>JBFMBT010000216.1:0-11554 GCA_040754875.1 Verrucomicrobiota bacterium
CGCTCAAGCTATGGGACGCGGAGACGGGGCGGGAGCTGCGCACGTTCGCCGGTCACGCCGCTCCGGTGAATGCCTGCGCGTTCAGCGCGGATGGGCGGCGGGTGCTCTCGGGGGCTTGGGACAACACGGTCAAGCTATGGGACGCGGAGACGGGGCGGGAGCTGCGCACGCTCGCCGGTCACGAGGATTGGGTGAATGCCTGCGCGTTCGGCGCGGATGGGCGGCGGGTGCTCTCGGGGGCTTCGGACAACACGCTCAAGCTATGGGACGCGGAGACGGGTGAGTGTTTGCGAACGTTTGCATCAGTCGCGCCGGGGGAGGCGGCGGTGATTGATGATTTGAAGAATGAGTTTGTGTGGGTGAGCGCCGGGGCGTGGCGGCATCTGGGCTGGCGGTATCATGACCAGGAGGCGGGGCGCATCCGGATTTTGCCGGCGGAGTATTTTGGCCCCTTGCCGGGGGGTGTTCGGTGAACGGTGTTCAAAGTTCAAAGTTTCCATTCGTTTGAACTCATTCGGTTGATTTCGGTGTCCGGGTAATTAAATCAGCTTGGTGGTTTGAAGCTCGCCCTCACCCCGGCCCTCTCCCCCCAGGAGAGGGAGGCGCCGTTCCCGCAAGTAGGGGCAGAGTTCGAGGACGAGGACGAGGACGAGGACGAGGACGAAGAAGAAGAAGAGGGGGCGCTTGGCAAGGGGGCAAGGGTGTGCGAGGATGTCGCATCAGGGGCGGCGAAAACAACAGGCATCATGACAGCGTTTCCGATTGTGCGGCGGGAGTTGAGTGTGGCCGCGCGGCAAAGCAGGACTTATTGGTCGCGGCTGACCAACGCAGGGATTTTGTTCCTGATTGTGCTCGGCATGCTGGCGTTTACGCCGTTCGCGCCACGGCAGATTGGCCAGCAGCTGCTCTATTATTTCACGTTCTTCGCGTTTATTTTCGCCATGACCTCGGGGCTGCATTTGACGGCCGATTGCATCAGCGGCGAGAAGCGCGATGGCACGCTGGGGCTGTTGTTCCTGACGGATTTGAAGGGCTACGATGTGGTGTTCGGCAAGCTGGCGGCGACGTCGCTGCGGGCGGGCTACGGGTTGATGTCCACGCTGCCGGTGATGTCGGTGCTGCTGCTGCTGGGCGGGGTGACGCTGGCGGAGGTGCTGCGCGTGCTGCTGGTGTTGCTGAACACGATGTTCTTTTCGCTGTCGGCCGGATTGCTGTGTTCGAGCCTGCTGACGCAATTGCGGAGTGTGACGAGCTGGAGCGCGCTGATCGTGATGGGTTTCGTGGGGGGACTGCCGCTGTTGGGGGCGGCGGTCATGATTTATTTCGAGATCAAGAACATCCCCATGTCCAAGGAGTGGTGGGCGCCTTTTCTGGTGGGCAGCCCGGGGTTCGCGTGCGCGGCGGCGCTGGACGCGATGCACACGGGGCTGTGGAAAAAAATGTTCTGGGTGTCGGTGTCGATCACGCACGCGCTGAGCTGGCTGATGCTCGTGCTGGCGTGCGTGATGCTGCCGCATCGCTGGCAGGACAAGCCACAAAGCGTGACGCGGCGGCGCTGGAGCGAGCGGCTGAAGGATCTCCTGCAAGGCAACGCCGCCACGCGCGCGGCGTATCGGCGGCGGCTGCTGGACGTCAATGCGGTGTTCTGGCTGACGGCGCGGGATCGGTTGAAGCCGGTCACCGTGTGGTTGTTCATCGCCGCGGCGGGCGGCTTGTGGTGGTGGGGTTACGCGAAGATGGGCAACGACTGGCTGGTGCCGCCGGTGGCGATTGGCGGAGCGCTGATCCTGCAAGGCGTGTTGAAATTCTGGCTGGCGGGCGAGGTGGTGAAGCAGTTTTCGGATGACCACCGCAGCGGCGCGCTGGAATTGATTTTGTGCACGCCGTTGAAGGTGGAGGAGATTTTGCGCGGGCAGGTTTTCGCGTTGCAACGGCAGTTTTTCTGGCCGACGATTGGCGTGCTGTGCGCGGATGGTCTTTTGCTGATGAGCGTGTATGCGCATCGTGGCACGTGGGGGATGAGCCAGAATGATCTGGGTGAACTGGCGCTGACGTTTTTCGCCGGCATGACGATCTTTGTGGCGGACCTGGTCGCGTTGACCTGGCTGGGGATGTGGAAAGCGATGACGGCGAAGGATGTGAAGCGCGCCGCCGGGGACACGATTGTGCGCGTCATGGTGGTGCCCTGGCTGCTGTTTCAGTTTTCGATGGGCTTCTTCGCGTTTGCATTTTGGAAGTTGAACATCCGATTCAGCCCGGAATTCTGGATGATTCTCGGCTGGTGGTTCGTCATCAATTTCTCGGTGGACATGTTCTTCTGGCAGCACTCGCGCAACCAGTTGCTGCAGAATTTTCGCGCGCTGGCGATGCAACGCTACCTGCCGGCGCGTCCACACAAATTCTGGACGGTGCTGGGGAGGAAGTTTGGGGAATTCAAACGCGCGCTGTCCGGCGCGTGAGTTTCAGATGGTAACTGCAAGCACCTTGCGCTGCGTGAAGCGCCGGCAATGCGTGTAACCCACGTCCTTCGCCAGTTGGACGGCCGCGGTGAAGTCCGCGCCCACTTCCTGCGGCGCATGCGCGTCGGAACCAAACGTGATGGCGACGCCGGTGGTTTTGGCGAGTTGGATAATCTGGCGGCTGGGATAAATCTCTTGGCAGTCCTTGCGTAAGCCGGCGGTGTTCAGTTCGATGGCCACGTCCTTGCGCTTCGCGGCGTCGAGAAAACGTTGGAACAGCGGCGTGCAGTCGCGGTCGGGGTAGAAGCAGAATTTTTTCGGCAAATCCGCGTGACCGATGATTTCGAACAAGCCCGATTCCGCGGCCATGGTGAGGCGCTCGAAGTACGCGGTCCAGACGTCCGTGGGATTGCGGCGCTTCCATTCGGATAGCTTGGTGGGGTTATCGACATCCCAACTGTCCGAGACGTAATGGACCGAGCCGATGAAATAATCCCACGGATGGCGCGCGGCCAGTTCGCGAATCCAGTCTTCGTGGCCGGGCAAATAATCGACTTCGAGCGAAAGCTTGATGGTGAGCGACGGGTGATCGCGTTGCGCCTGGCGGACTTTTTCGACGTATTCGTCGAGCTGGTCGTAGCGCATGCGCCAGTTGTCGAAATCGTCCTGCCGCATCGGCGAGTGGTCGGTGAAGCCAATCTCGGTGAGCCCGACGGCCAGCGCGCGCGCGGCGTATTCGGTCGGTTCGCCGGTGGCGTGCCGGCAAAGCGGCGTGTGCATGTGATAATCAGCGGGCCAGGCCATGCGCGAAGTAAACCGGCAAGCCGGGGCGCGAGAAAGGTTAAAGTGGCGGCGACAAAGCCATTGACACATTGCGTCCGGCTGCGTTTCCCTTGGCAAAAAGGAATCCCATGCTCGTGGTTCATGTCCAGGTTCACGTGAAGGCGGAGTGTGTCGAGGCGTTCAAACAGGCGACGCTGGAAAACGCGCGCCACAGTGTGCAGGAGCCGGGCATCGCCCGGTTTGATGTTTGCCAGCAGCAGGACGACCCGACGCGCTTCGTGCTGGTGGAGGCGTATCGCGACGCCGAGGCGCCGGCGAAACACAAGGAAACGGCGCACTACGCGAAATGGCGCGATGCGGTCGCCGGCATGATGGCCGAGCCGCGCAGCAGCGTGAAATACGCCAACGTTTTCCCCGAAGACCATGGCTGGTAGCGCGCCCATCCGGTTTGAATTTGCGACGGCCACGCGCATTGTGTTTGGGGCGGGCGCGCTGCGCGAAGCGGCACTGGCGGCGAAGTCATTCGGCAAACGCGCGCTGATCGTGACGGGCAGTTCCGTCGAGCGCGCGGAACCGTTGTTGCATTGGCTGACGCAGGAACACGTGCATGGCGCACCGTTTGCCGTGCGCGGCGAACCGACGACGCACGCGGTCGTCCAGGGCGTGCAACGCGCGCGCGAAGCGGAGTGCGATGTGGTGATCGGCTTCGGCGGTGGCAGCGCCATCGATGCGGCGAAAGCCATTGCCGCGATGCTGACGAATGAGGGAGAATTGCTGGATTACCTGGAAGTGATCGGTCGCGGCAAGGCGCTCACGCGCCAGAGCGCGCCATTCATCGCGGTCCCCACCACGGCCGGGGCCGGCGCGGAGGTCACGCGCAACGCAGTGATCGCTTCGCCCGAACATCGCGTGAAGGCCAGCTTGCGCAGCCCGTTGATGCTGGCACGCGTGGCGGTGGTGGACCCGGAATTGACGCATCACCTGCCTCCGGCGTTGACGGCCAGCACGGGGTTGGATGCGCTCACGCAACTCATCGAGCCGTACGTTTCCTGCCGCGCGAACCCATTGACCGATGGCTTGTGTGTGGAAGGCATGCGACGCGTGGCGCGGTCGCTGGCGCGCGCGTTCGAACACGGGCAGGACAAGCCGGCGCGCGAAGACATGGCGCTGGCCAGTTTGTTCGGGGGGTTGTGCCTGGCCAATGCCGGCCTGGGCGCGGTGCATGGATTTGCGGCGCCGATTGGCGGCATGTTTCCCGCGCCCCACGGCGCCGTGTGCGCGGCCTTGCTGCCGCACGTGATGGAAGCGAATCTGCACGCGTTGCGCCAACGGCATCCGGGTCACGTGGCGATTCAGCGCTATGAGGAGGTGGCGCGCATTCTCACCGGCGTGCATACGACGACTGCGGAGGGCGGCATCGCGTGGGTGGCGGAGTTGTGCCAGCGGCTCAAGATTCCGCCGTTGCGCGGTTACGAAATGACGGCCCGGGACATTCCGGCCACGGTGGAAAAGGCGATGCAGGCCAGCAGCATGAAGGCGAATCCGATTCCGCTCACGCATGAAGAATTGGAAGGCATTTTGGGCAAGGCGATTTGACCGGATCTTTTGGGGCGTGATTGAATGTGAGAGGTTCGGGAGTCCCGGCTTCAGCCGGTCAAGGCGTTGCCATTCGAGGCGCGGGGAGATTTCCTTTGGTTGTGAACGGGGCGACGCCCAACCGCCTGAAGGCGGGACTCCGAACCTCAGCGCGCACTTCTAATCGCACCCCGTCTTTTGAGCCTGGTTTCCGGCGCACTTGAACGGCGGCCGTTCGCTGCTATATTTCGCAACATGAAATTTCCCGGCGCGACATCACACCGAGTCTTTGGAAGTCTTTTGATTGGCACCGTTGTTCACCTGGCGACGCCGGTGCCGGCGGCCAACTGGCCGGGGTGGCGCGGGGGCGTGGATGGCAGCGGCATCGCGGCCGAGCAGCATGCGCCGGTGGAATGGAGCGCGGCGAAGAACGTGCGCTGGAAGGTGGCGCTGCCGAATCGCGGCAACTCGACGCCCATCGTCTGGGGCGACCGCGTGTTTGTGACGCAGGTGGTGGAGGCGGAGAATTTCCGCACGCTGATGTGCTTTGACCGGGGCGATGGCAAATTGCTCTGGCAAAAGGGCGTGACCTACACGAAGCCGGAGCGGACGCACAAAACGAATCCGTATTGTTCGGCGTCGCCGGCGACGGATGGCGAGCGAGTGGTGGTGACGTTCGCGTCGGCGGGCGTGTATTGCTACGATTTCAACGGGAAGGAGCTGTGGAAGAAAGACCTCGGCCCGCAGGACCACGAATGGGGCAATTCATCGTCGCCGGTGATTCATGGCGACATCTGCTACGTTTATCACGGGCCGGGCGATGATGCGTTTCTCGTCGCGTTGAACAAGAAGGATGGGCGCGAGTTGTGGCGTTACCAGGAGCCGCCGGTGAAGCCGGGGCCGCGGACGGATGGTTTTCGCGACGCGCGCGAGGTCATCGATGGTTCGTTCAGCACGCCGATCATTGTGAAGGCCAACGGGCGCGACGAACTCATCATGAGTTTTCCGCAGGAAGTGCGGGCGCTGGATCCGAAGACGGGCCAGGTGCTGTGGCATTGCGCGGGATTGAATCCATTGATTTATACCTCGCCGATTTATGGCGATGGCGTGGTGGTGGCGATGGGTGGATTTCTGGGCACGACGATTGCGGTGAAGGCGGGTGGCAACGGCGATGTGACGGGGACGCATCGGTTGTGGATCCAAGAGCGCACGAAGAATCGCCTTGGTTCGGGCGTCATTCACAACGGGCATATCTACATTTTGAACACGGACGGCATTGCGGAATGCCTCGAACTGAAGACCGGGAAAACGCTGTGGGAGGAGCGGTTGCGCGGCACCGGGCCGCGCTCGGAATCGTGGTCATCGATGACGCTGGTGAGTGACCGCATTTACATTCCGAATCAGTTTGGCGACACGCTGGTGCTGCGGGCGAGTCCGAAGTTCGAGTTGCTGGCGACGAATCCCGTCAAGGAACCGACCAATTCATCGCTGGTGCTTTCCAACGGCGAGTTTTTCCTGCGCACGCACAACAGTCTCTGGTGCATCTCCGAAGTGAAGTCGGCGAGCAGCCAGTAGCGCGGCCGCAGCATTTGGGGCACGGGCTTCAGCCCGCTTCATCGCGGATTGTTCAGCAGTTTTGGGTGACCGGGCGCACGATTCCGTTCGGCGTTGAAGCGGCGTAAACGCCGCGCTCCCTTCCGCATCCCGACCGCATGATGACGCTCACACAAACATCAGCACGACGGCGAGCAGCGTGATGATCGCGGCAACCCACCAGAACCACGACAGGCCGGAAGGCTTGACCTCGTTCTCTTTGCCGAACTCGCGTTTGACGAAGTCGTCGTAATCGAATTCCTCGTCGGGCAAATCCAATCCGCTGGAAGCGGCTTCCTCGGACCAGCCGGTGCGTTCATCGGCGCCGCATTCGGGGCAGGCCTTCGCATCGGGCGGAACGTCGGCTCCGCAGTTTGGACAAGTTTCGGGAGGGGAGGGCATCGACGCGCGTCAACCCATGCCGGCGTATTCCTCGTCGGTGGTCAATTGCAGTCCCATAAGCACGTAGTCGTGCGTGATGGCCTGCATGTCCTTGACGTAATCCTCGAGGCGCAGGAATTCGGTGAAGCCGAGCATGGCGAAGACCTTGATGGCGGCTTCCTGTTGCGCGATGAATTCGGCTTCGACGTGCTCCAGGCCGGTGAAGCGCGCGATATCGAGCAGTTCGGAAATCAACAGGCGCGCCAGGCCGCGACCGCGATATTGCGGATGGACGAGCACGCTGACGCGCCCGATGTGGCGCTTCCAGCCGCCCAATTGCTGGTGCAGCGTGGCATCGCCCACGACCTTGCCATCGGCCAGCGCGAGCAGGGGGAGATTGCGGCCGTAGTCGAGGCTCTGGCACCAGGTGCGGATGACCTCGATCTCGGTGACGCGATGCTTGATGAACATGCGTTCCTGCGCGGGGACGGAGAGGAAGAATTCGTGAAACACCTTTTCATCGTCGCGGCGAAGCGGGCGCAGCGTGACGTTGAGGCCGTCTTTCAGGGTGACCTTTTTGGGGTATTTTTGGAGGGCGAATTCCAGAGACATAATAGCTCGTGGGTTGTTGACCCGAGTTTACCGCGACCACACCATCCAAGGCAATGCGAACGTTAGAATGATTTCGACGGCTCGCCCGCGATGCCCTGGCTGCGGCGGAACAGGCGTTCGTCGATGGCCATCGGATCGAGGCTCCAACGCGCAGCCAGTTGCGGGACTTTCTCGGCGTTGGCCTGGCCGGCGCTGGAACCGGGCAGGCGCGAACCGCCGGCGTGTTCGCCGTATTGATGGCAGCGCATGCCGAGGTCGATTTCCGCCGGGGTCATCATGCCCTGGTTCCACAGCACTTCGCCGGCCCACGCATACGCGCGCAACACGCGGCCGCTGTCGGCGCGGATCCAGGCGTGATGATACAACACGCGGTTGGAACTGAAGAACTGCACGTGGCCGAGCTTGCGGCTCAAGCCGACGATGAACCGGTAGAAATCGTCGATGTCTTCGTCCGGCTCGGGCAGGCCCGAACCCATGACGAGAATCCAGCCGGCCAGCGGCGGGAAGATGAAGAGCTTGTGTTCCTGCGAGCGCGCGAGGCCTTCCTCCCACGAGCAGGGCGTGGGATTGTGCAGGCCGAAAGCTTCCTGGACTTCGGCGAGGTCGGTGCTCTTGATGGCGAGCCAGCGGCTGGGTTGATGATACAGGGCGGGACGGAAACCGGGGCGCGGGAACAGGCCGCCGCGTTCGCTGGGGGGCGGGGGAGGGAGCATTCCCCGCAACGTGCGTTGTCGCAGCCAATAACTGACCAGACACGTCAACACAATTGCTGTGGTCAACGAAAGACCCAGCAACACCAACAGCGCAATCACTATCGGTCCGTGGTCCACTGTAACTTTCAGTCTAATCCGATCCGCCAGTTGTTCAATGCGATTTTTTGCGTACGGATGTTTTGCATTGGACAGCAGCGGAACACCGGCCGTTCACGACTGGTAGGCTTCCATGCCGGCGCAGGAACACACCAGGTTGCGGTCGCCGAACACATTGTCAACGCGTCCCACGTGCGGCCAGAACTTGTGTTCGCGCAGCCACGGCGCGGGGAACGCGGCCTGTTCGCGCGTGTATGGGTGGTCCCAATTCCCAGTCGCGATCATGTCCGCCGTGTGCGGGGCGTTCTTCAACGGGTTGTTCTGTTTGTCCATCTGGCCCGACTCAATGGCGGTGATTTCGCCGTGAATGGCAATCATCGCGTCGCAAAAACGGTCCAGCTCGGCCTTGGATTCGCTTTCCGTCGGTTCGACCATCAACGTGCCTGCCACCGGCCAGGACAATGTCGGCGCGTGGAACCCATAGTCCATCAAGCGCTTGGCGACGTCCTCGGCGGTGACGCTCTTGAACTGGCGCAAATCGAGAATGCATTCGTGCGCGACCCAGCCGCCGTGGCCCTTGTACAGCACCGGGAAATATGGCTCCAACCGCCTGGCAATATAATTGGCATTCAGGATGGCGGCCTTGGTCGCCTCGGTCAGCCCGTCGGCGCCCATCAAGGCGATATACACCCACGAAATCGGCAGGATGCTGGCGCTGCCCCACGGGGCGGCGGACACGGCGCCGATGGGGTCTTCGCCGCCGAGGTTCACCACCGGATGGCCGGGGAGGAAATCCACGAGATGCTCGGCGACGCCAATCGGCCCCATGCCGGGACCGCCGCCGCCGTGCGGGATGCAAAACGTCTTGTGCAGGTTCAAGTGGCAGACGTCCGCGCCGATGTCCGCGGGCCGGCACAGGCCGACCTGCGCGTTCAGGTTCGCGCCGTCCATGTAAAGCTGGCCGCCGTGCTCGTGCACGATCTGGCAGATTTCCTTGATGCTTTCCTCGAACACGCCGTGCGTCGAGGGATAGGTGACCATCAACGCCGCGAGGTCGTTCTTGTGGGCTTCGGTTTTCGCGCGCAGGTCGGCGACGTCGATGTTGCCTTCCTTGTCGCAGGCGACGGCGACGACTTTGAAGCCGGCCATGACGGCGCTGGCGGGGTTGGTGCCGTGCGCCGAGGTGGGGATGAGGCAGACGTTGCGGTGGCTTTCGCCGCGGCTCGCGTGATAAGCGCGAATGACCAGCAGGCCCGCGTATTCGCCCTGCGAACCGGCGTTGGGTTGCAAGGAAATCCCGGCGAAGCCCGTGATTTCCGCCAGCCATTCCTCGAGTTGCTGGAACAACTGCCGGTAACCCTGCGTCTGGCGCAGCGGCGCGAAGGGATGAATCCTGCCAAACTCCGGCCAGCTCACCGGATACATCTCGGCGGTGGCGTTGAGTTTCATCGTGCACGAGCCGAGCGGGATCATCGACGTGGTCAGCGACAGGTCGCGCGACTCCAGCCGCTTCAGGTAACGCAGCATCTCCGTTTCCGAGTGATAACGGTTGAAGACCGGATGCGTGAGGTAACGGCTCGTGCGCGCATGGGGCGCGGTGTATTCGGCGTCCACGCCGGCGGCGAGTTCCTCCGCGGTGAACGGCGGGGCGGAATCGTCGGCAAAGATCTGGAACAACACGTCGAGGTCGTTGAGCGACACCGTTTCGTCCAGCGCGATGCCCAGCGTGTGCGGCGTGAGCGTGCGCAAATTGATACGATGCGCCTCGGCGATGCGCACCACGTCGGCGGCGCGTTTGCCGCCCAGGTCCACGCGCACGGTGTCGAAGAACGGCGACTTGCCCGTGTCGAAACCGAGCCTGCGCAAGCCCGCGGCGAGGATTTTCGCCAGCGCATGTACGCGACGAGCAATCTTCTTCAAGCCCTCGGGGCCGTGATAGCACGCATACATCGCCGCCATGTTCGCCAGCAGCGCCTGCGCCGTGCAGATGTTGCTCGTGGCTTTTTCGCGGCGGATGTGTTGCTCGCGCGTGCCCAGCGACAGGCGCAGGCCCGGCTTGCCGCGCGAATCCTTGGAAACACCGACCAGGCGTCCGGGCATCTGGCGCTTGAAGGCATCGCGCGTGGCGAAGAACGCCGCGTGCGGCCCGCCGTAACCGAGTGGCACGCCGAACCGTTGCGCGCTGCCAACGGCGATGTCCGCGCCGAATTCGCCCGGTGCGCGCAGCAGCGTCAGACTCAACAAATCCGCGGCGACGACGACCAGCGCGCCGGCCGCGTGCGCCTTCTCCACGAACGGCTGGTAATCAAAGATCGCGCCATCGGTCGCCGGATATTGCACCAGCGCGCCGAACACCTTGCCGTCAAATTCCGCCGTGGCGTGGTCGCCTTCGACAATTTCAATGCCCAGCGCCTGCGCGCGCGTGTGGACGACGTCGATGGTCTGCGGATGGCATTCTTCGGAGACAAAAAACACGTTGCGCCCTTCGTCGGACTTGAGGCGATGGCACATCATCATCGCTTCGGCGGCGGCGGTGGCTTCATCGAGCATCGAGGCGTTGGCGATGTCCAGCGCGGTCAGGTCGCACACCATGGTTTGAAAATTCAGCAGCGCTTCGAGGCGTCCCTGGGAAATCTCCGCCTGATAGGGGGTGTATTGGGTGTACCAGCCCGGGTTTTCCAGGATGTTGCGCTGGATGACCGGGGGCGTGATGCAATCGTGGTAGCCCATCCCCAGATACGAGCGGAACACCTGGTTCCTGGCGGCGATGGCGCGCAGGCGTTCGAGCCCTTCGAACTCGGTCAGGGCCGCGGGCAGGTTCAGCGGCTTGCCCAGGCGGATGGCGGGCGGCACCGCCGTGTCGATCAATTCATCCAGGCTCGGGCAGTCGAGCGTCTGGAGCATTTGCGTGATGTCGGCGGCATCGGGGCCGATGTGGCGGCTGGCAAAACGGTCGGGGTGCGCGAGCAAATCCATGTCAGGAACGGGCTGTGGGGCGTTGTCGGGTTGTGTTTCAGGCAAAGCAATTTCGGTCGCAAACATCGGTGGAAAGTAAGGCGCGATGACCGCAAAGCAAGTTAGTTTTGGGAAGGCGGCGGGAGCGGCGTGAGGCGTGAGACGTGAGGCGTGAGATCGGTGAATGGTTAAATGGGTTACATAAGTTAAATGGGGTGGATTCATGGTTCGGAGTTCAGATTTAAGCGAGACGGCGCTCCCCCCTCCCGATAACCTCGAATAAGCTCGAATAGGCTCGAATAAGCTCGAAAAGGGTCGAATAGGCGCGAATAAGCTCGAAGCCCGGCGGCGGGCTGGGGTTGAGAGCGAAGTGAGATGGCGGGGGGG
>JBFMBT010000217.1:0-11553 GCA_040754875.1 Verrucomicrobiota bacterium
CGCGAAGGCGAAGCTTATGAGGACTTTATCACGCCGCGCGGCCACGAACGCGCTGGCGCACAAGGGTGAAGCTGGCCGACTTGGAAGACAACATGGACATGCGGCGGCTGGAAACCATCACGGACAAGGACGTGGCTCACCTGCGAAGTATCTGGCGGCGTGGAAGCGATTGCAAACAGCCCAATGAACTGGGCTCCTCCCTGCCCTGCCCGCTCAGGCGCGATTGTAGAGCCAGCCGATCGACACCCCGAGGCAGTCGGCGAGCGCATCGGCCTCGTAATCCATGACATAGCGTTCCTGCGTTTCGATGCGGGAGATGGCGCTGCGATCCAGCAGGATGCCCTTGGCGGCCATGCGCCCAGCCAAGTCCTCCTGCGATACCGGCGGATTACACTTGAGGCGGGCATCGTGAACCCGCTGACCGATGATGTTACGCTGGGATGCGCGCCTAGTCTTTTTCATGGGCGTGTGAAAACCACACGCTTGACTGTTGCGGAAAAAGGGTTGAAATGTGTGTGGAATGCACACGTCTCTTTCAGTCCCCAAAAGCGCGATGGGCGTACTCGCCTTCGTCCTAATCGTGGCTGTTGTTGCGCAAGACTCCGGTGAGAATGGGGTTGCTGTTGCCGAATCAAGCCACGGCCAAGTAGGTCGCTTCATGTTGAAGGAGGCGACGGTTGATACCCTCGTGATAATAGGCGACCGCGTATTGAACGTAGTCTTTCCGCTCTCCGGACATCAACGTCCGGGAGTTTTTGACGGGGTAGATTTTGACCGTGACGTTGCCTCGTTTGATGGTTTCAGCGGCGGCCTCCTTGGCCGGAGTTTGGCGGGTTTTCATGGGCATTTCGTACCCAATTTGTACCCAACCGTCAAGAATATTCAAAAACACCAATGAAAATGGTGGAGGCGGCGGGAGTTGAACCCGCGTCCCTGTCTGACATACCAGCCGCGACTACATGTTTAGTCGGAAGAGAGTTGTCGGCAGTGCGATAACGTTCCGACGCGAGTCGCACCGCGTAGTCCGCATGAAGTTCTTTCGGCCGATGTCGCGCAGTCTCCGCCATCAACCTAACCTGCTGTTGCGTCCGTCCACCGTAGCAGGTGTCCAGTGGCGGACGTCGCAGCACATTAGGCCGCGAGAGCTAATTCTTCGTTAGCAGTTATGTTTTGGTCCGATGATTAACGAGGCCAACGAACCATCCTCGACATGCCGCCTCTGGCGTATCACTCAGGTCGAAACCAGTACGCCCCCAGCAACTGGCGTTAGTATCGCGCCCCTTTGGCGGTTGGTCAAGGTCAGCGAATCCCTTGACTTCCGCCTACTTGCGCCAGATCAACCACGCCGCCACCACTCCCAATCCGCCGCAAACGGCCCACACGCCCGCCGGACTGCGCGAAAACAATTGCATTCCCAGGTCCGGCCCAATCACCAGCGCCAGCGCCCACACGAATCCCAGCGTGCCCATGTAACGTCCGCGCATTTCCGGCGGTGCCAGGCTTGCCACATAGGCCGATGACACCGGCATGGACACCATTTCGCCGATGGTGAACAGCGTCATCGTCAACACCAGCGCCGGCACCGTGTGCGCAAACGCGTTCAACCCAAAGCCCGCCCCAATCAACAAGTATCCCACCGCCATCACGCGCGGCGCAGGAAACCGTTGCGTGAACATCGTCAGCGGCAACTCAAAAAAAACAATGAGCACACCGTTCAGCGACAAAATCAGTCCGAATACCTTGCTCGAAAATCCCTGGCTGGTGACATGCAAACTGAACGTCGAAGTCATCTGCATGAAAACGAGGGCAATCGCCAGCGTGCCGGCCAGCAAGTACATGAAATTCTCGTCGCGCCTGATCAACCGGACCGCTTCGTTCCACGGCGCTTTCTTCACGGTGCTGCGCAAGCCGTGCGGCAAGGCCACCAACGCGACAAAACCATAAGCCACCGAGGTCAACGCATCCCCCACGAACAGCCAGAAGTAAGAGTGCTCCGCCAGAAATCCCGCCGTCGCCGGCCCGAATGCCCACCCCGCGTTGAGCGCGAGCCGATAGGTGGCAAACGCCGTCACGCGTTGCTCCGGTGTCACCAGGTCCGTTAGCAGCGCGCTGCTGGCCGGCCGGTAGAGTTCCGCCGTCAACCCCACCAACCCCGTGCAGAGAATGATCGACCACAATTCGCGCGCCTGCGAGAGCAGCATCATTGCCACCGCCGCGGTGAACATGGACAACACAATCGTGCGACGGCGCCCGAACGTGTCGGCGAGGTGCCCGCCAATGGCTGACGCCCCGCAATGCCCAATCCCATACGCGGCAATCGCCAGCCCCGCGTTGCCGACCGTGAATCCCTGACGCGTCATGTACAAGGTCAGAAAGGGAATCACGAAACTTCCGAACCGGTTGAGGAATGTGCCGAAGAACAAGATCCATACCGCACGCGGCAGCGCCTTGAGGCTGGTGATCAGATTGGAGTTGGTTGGGTTCACGGGAATAAAAAACCCTGCTCACCTTTCGGCAAGCAGGGTTGGAAATTCTTTGGTCGGTTATACTATGGGCTTTCCTCCTGCCTGCCAATGGGGCCGTACTTCATGACGCCCCAAATGGCGCGACGCAGCACCAGGATGCTGTTGCCAAAGTTTTGATCAACCGTCGCGCTCATCGTGGCGCGAACAGTGCCACCCACGATGAACGAAGTCAATGCAGAAGATTAGCGGCACGCATTCCGGCCAAGCTCGCCAAAACCACGTCGCTCCGCCACAGTGCGTGCGGCGTTCCCATGAGCGAACCAAAACCATCGCGCCCTCCCCTGCTCCGCCTGCGTGTCACGGCGGCTGCGGAAAAGGCGGTGCGCTCCGGACATCCGTGGTTGTTTGCCAGCAGCATCCGCGAACAAAGCCGCGACGGCACCCTCGGCGAACTCGGCGTCATCTATGATCGCCACAATCGCTTCCTCGCCGTGGGCCTGTTCGATCCCGAATCGCCGCTGCGCCTGCGCGTGTTGCATGCCGGCAAACCTGCAACCCTCGACGATGCCTGGTGGCGCGAGCGCCTGATGCAGGCCGTTCGCAAACGCGAAACATGGTTCGCCGCCACGACCACCGGTTATCGCATCCTGCACGGTGAAAGCGACGGCTGGCCCGGCCTGGTGCTGGATCGTTACGACACCACGCTTGTGCTTAAGCTGTACACGGCCGCGTGGTTTCCGCGATTGGATGACGTCGTCCGCCACATCCTCGACACGCTCGCGCCGCAACGCCTCGTGTTGCGTCTGAGCCGCAACATTCAATCTGTCGCCAAGGAAACATTCGGGCACGCCGACGGTGAAATCCTGTTTGGCCCTTCGCTTTCCGAACCCGTCGTGTTCCTGGAAAACGGCTTGCGCTTCGAAGCCGACGTCATCAGCGGCCAGAAAACCGGCTTCTTTCTGGACCAACGCGAGAATCGCGCATTCGTCGAATCGCTCGCGCAAGGCCGCGCCGTCTTGAACGCCTTCAGCTTTTCCGGAGGCTTCTCCCTGTATGCCGCGCGTGGCGGCGCGCGCAGCGTCACTGACATCGACCTCAGCCAACACGCGCTCGACAGCGCCGGGCGGAATTTCGCCTTGAACCAATCAGTCGCGAACGTCCGCCAATGCGCGCATGAAAGCATCCAGGCGAACGCCTTTGACTGGCTGGCCGATGCGCGCGAACAAAAATTCGATCTGCTCATCGTCGATCCGCCTTCCCTGGCGAAACGCCAGGACGAACACGACCGCGCGTTGCAGGCGTATGGCCATCTCGCGACCAACGCGATCCGGCTGCTTCGCACTGGCGGCATCCTCGTCGCCGCTTCCTGCTCGGCCCATGTCAAAGCCGATGAATTCTTCGACAAGATCCGCCAGTGCGCGCGCCAATCCACGCGACCGTTTACCGAGCTGCGCACGACGCGCCATCCGGCGGATCATCCCGCTTCATTCCCTGAAGCGGAGTACCTGAAAGCCATTTACCTCCGCATCTCATGAAGCGAAGGCGGGGCCGGCTTGCGCCAACCCCGCCTTTGGTAATGGTTTCGCTGGGAAACCGGACGGACTTAGTAGTCCATGCCGCCGCCCATGCCGTGGTGGTCGCCACCGCCGGCCGCCGGCTTCTTCTCTTCCGGAATCTCAGTGATGAGGCATTCGGTCGTCAGCAACAGACCGGCGATCGAGCCCGCGTTCTGCAGGGCCGTGCGCGTGACCTTCTTCGGATCCACCACGCCCGCCTTGACGAGGTCTTCGTATTCGCCCGTCGCGACGTTGTAACCTTCGTTGCCTTTGCGCTTCTTGACTTCCTGCACGACGATGGAGCCTTCCACGCCGGCATTCGAAGCGAGGGCGCGCAACGGCGATTCCACCGCGCGCTTGACGATGTCCACGCCGATCTGCTCGTCGCCACTCAGCTTCAGGGCTTCAATGGCCGACAAGCAACGCAGCAACGCCACGCCACCGCCAGGAACGATGCCTTCCTCGACAGCCGCGCGGGTCGCGTGCAACGCGTCTTCGACGCGCGCCTTCTTTTCCTTCATTTCGGTTTCGGTCGCGGCGCCGACGTTGATGACGGCCACGCCACCGGCCAGCTTGGCCAGGCGTTCCTGCAGCTTCTCGCGGTCGTAGTCCGACGTGGTCTCTTCAATCTGGCGGCGGATCTGATTCACGCGGCCCTGGATCTCAGAGGACTTTCCGTAGCCTTCGACGATGGTCGTGTTTTCCTTGTCCACGACAATGCTCTTGGCGCGGCCGAGGTCTTCCATGCCGAGGTTCTCGAGCTTGATGCCGAGGTCTTCGGTGATGCACTTGCCGCCCGTGAGGATGGCAATGTCTTCGAGCATCGCCTTGCGGCGGTCGCCGAAGCCCGGGGCCTTGACGGCGCAGACGTTGAGCGTGCCGCGCAACTTGTTCACCACGAGCGTCGCGAGCGCTTCGCCCTCGACTTCTTCCGCGATGATCAACAGCGGCTTGCCCGACTTGGCGATCTTCTCGAGGATCGGCAGCAGGTCCTTCAAGCTGCTGATCTTCTTCTCGTAAATGAGGACATACGCCTCATCCATCTTGCATTCCATCGACTCCGCGTTGGTCACGAAGTAGGGCGAGAGATAGCCCTTGTCGAACTGCATGCCTTCGACCACGTCGAGCGTCGTCTCGATGGACTTGGCTTCTTCGACCGTGATGGTGCCGTCCTTGCCGACCTTGTCCATGGCCTCGGCGATGATCTCGCCGATGGTCGTGTCCCAGTTGGCCGAAACGGTCGCCACCTGCTTGATCTCTTCCTTGTCCTTGACCTTCTTGGCGATCTTGGCGAGCTGCTCTACGGCCGCGTCCACGGCTTTCTGGATGCCGCGTTGCAGGCTGATGGGGCTGGCGCCGGCGGTGACGTTCTTCAAGCCTTCGCGATAAATCGCCTCGGCCAGAACCGTCGCCGTCGTGGTGCCGTCACCGGCCGCGTCGCTGGTCTTGCTGGCGACTTCGCGGACCATCTGGGCGCCCATGTTCTCGTACGGGTCTTCCAGCTCGATTTCCTTGGCCACCGTGACACCGTCCTTGGTCACCGTGGGGGAACCGAATTTTTTGTCGAGCACGACGTTGCGGCCTTTGGGGCCGAGCGTGGCGGTGACTGCGCGCGCCAGCTTCGAGACACCCTTGAGCAGGGTCTGGCGTGCGGCTTCGTCGAACAATAACTGTTTGGCTGCCATAATTTAGTTTCCTTTGGTTGATTGTTATTACTCGATGACGGCGAGGATGTCGTCCGAGTTCAGAATCTTGTATTCCTTGCCGTCGAGTTTGATCTCCGTGCCGCCGTACTTGCTGACGAGCACGCGATCGCCCTTCTTGACCTCGAAGGGGACTTTCTTGCCGTTGTCGTCGGTCTTGCCCGTGCCGAGCGCCACGACGATGCTCTCCATGGGCTTTTCCTTTGCGGTATCGGGGATGATGATGCCGCCCTTCTTGACTTCCTTCTCTTCGGCCGGTTCAACCAGAACGCGATCGCCGAGGGGTTTCAGGTTTACTGCCATACGTTGTTCTTTCTATGTTTTCGTTTGTTTGATTACTGCTTCCGGAATCAAATCCCGCAGCACCCGCCGCAGGAAAAGCAAACAGGCCCTTCAATTCCGTGTTTGAAGAGCCTGCGGGTTAATCTTTCTTCTCGTCCACAACCTCGGCGTCGATGATCGGGCCTTCGTCCTTACCCTTGCCCGAGTCGGACTTGCCGCCCGCCGTGCCCGTGGTGGACTCGCCGCCCTTGGCCGACTGTGCGCGCTCGCCCGCCGCCTTGTACAGCTCGGCCGAGACGCTCTGCCACACATCCATCAACTTCTCGCTGGCGGATTTCACCGCCGCGCTGTCACTGCCCTTGAGGGCTTCCTTCACCGCCTTGACCGCGTCTTCGATGCGCGTCTTGTCGCCCGCGGAAATCTTGTCGCCCGCTTCCTTGAGCATCTTCTCGGTGCGATACACGGCGTTCTCCGCCTCGTTGCGCGTCTCGACTTCCTCGCGCCTTGCCTTGTCCTCATCGGCATGAGCTTCGGCATCGCGGCGCATCTTCTCAATCTCATCCTTCGAGAGACCGCTGCTGGCCGTGATGGTAATCTTCTGCTCCTTGCCGGTGCCCAGGTCCTTCGCGCTCACATGAAGGATGCCGTTGGCGTCGATGTCAAATGTGACCTCGATCTGCGGCACGCCGCGCGGCGCGGGCGGGATATTGTCCAGCTTGAATTTGCCAATCGTCTTGTTGTCGCGCGAGAACTGGCGTTCGCCCTGCAACACGTGGATTTCCACGCCCGGCTGATTGTCCGACGCGGTCGAAAAGATTTCCGATTTACGGGTCGGGATGGTGGTGTTGCGCTCGATCAATCGCGTAAACACGCCGCCGAGCGTCTCGATGCCCAGTGACAACGGCGTCACGTCCAGTAACAGCACGTCCTTCACCTCGCCCTTGAGCACGCCGCCCTGGATGGCCGCGCCCACCGCCACGACTTCATCCGGGTTGACGCCCTGATGCGGCGGCTTGTTGACCAAGGTATGCGCGGTGTCCACCACGCGCGGCATGCGCGTCATGCCACCGACCAGCACCAGTTCATCAATCTTCTCCGAAGTGATGCCGGCATCCTTGAGACAATTCTTGGTCGGCCCCACGGTGCGTTCGAACAATTCATCGCACAACTGCTCCATCTTCGCGCGCGTCAGTTTCGCACTGATGTGCTTGGGCCCGCTGGCGTCCGCCGTAATGAACGGCAGGTTGATTTCGTAAGTCTGCGAGCTGGACAGCGCGATCTTGGCCTTCTCGGCTTCTTCCTTGATGCGCTGGAGCGCGTCCGGCTGCTTGCGCAAATCCATCCCGTGCTCCCTTTTGAACTCGTCCAGGATCCAATCCATGATGCGATTGTCCCAGTCGTCACCACCCAGGTGCGTGTCGCCGTTGGTCGCCTTCACTTCAAAGACGCCGTCGCCGATTTCCAGCACCGAAATATCGAACGTGCCGCCGCCCAGGTCGTACACGGCAATCTTCTCGTCCTTCTTCTTGTCGAGACCGTAGGCGAGCGAGGCCGCCGTGGGTTCGTTGATGATGCGCAGCACTTCCAGACCCGCGATGCGCCCGGCGTCCTTGGTTGCCTGGCGCTGAGAGTCGTTGAAATAAGCCGGAACCGTGATGACGGCCTGGGTAATCTTTTCGCCGAGACGCATTTCAGCGTCGGCTTTCAGCTTGGCAAGAATCATGGCGGAAACTTCGGGCGGGCTGAATTGCTTCGACTTGCCTTCCACTTCGACTTCGACGCACGCATCACCATTGGCAGCGCGAACGACCTTGTAAGGCACGCGTTTGATTTCTTCCTGAACCTCGTCAAACTTGCGGCCCATGAACCGCTTGATCGAATAAACCGTGTTACGCGGATTGGTGACCGCTTGCCGCTTGGCCGCGTCACCTACCAACCGTTCGCCGCTCTTCGTGAAGGCGACCACCGAAGGCGTGGTGCGCTTGCCTTCGGAGTTTTCAAGGACCATTGGCTCGCCTCCCTCCATGACGGACATACAGGAGTTGGTGGTGCCCAGGTCAATTCCAAGTACTTTTGCCATAAAATCGTTTGTTAAAACTGCCTACCTTCCTAGCAAGGGTGGTGCCATGGTGAGTGCTGAATCCGCAACCAAATAAGCTCCAATCGTTTACAACCCAAGACAGCTATTCAACCTACACGCCACAACCGCGCCAAAAGCGCCATTGTGTCACACATTTCCAAGGCGTGACACACCTCGAAACAGCCGAAGTGTCCCACTCGCCGAAAGCTACTCAGCATTAGGATTTAAGAACGAACTTAACCTTGCGATCACCTCCGCCGGAATCCGCTTCGGCTTCTCATCAATGTCCGTGCAGGCGTGGGCGGTCGTGGCCTCGATGATGGTCTGCCCCGCGGCGTTGAGGATGCGGTAGGCGAACGTCACCCGCACGCCGCGCAGCAACGTCAACCACACCTCGACAGTCAGCAGGTCATCGTAACGTGCCGCGCCTTTGTATTTCGCCTGGCACTCGATGGCGGGGAAAATCGTGCCTTGATTGTGGAGATCGGTGAACGGGCAGCCGAGCGCGCGAAAGAATTCCCCGCGCGCCGCTTCGAGAATGTCGAAGTAACGCGCGTAATAGACGTGGTTGCCGACCGTGCATTCCGCGTAGGTGACGCGGTGCTGATGGCGGAAGACGCCCATGCTACGCCTTCAGCCCCAGGCCGAGCACTTCCTTGCAATACTTGATGCTGCGTTCCAGTTCGCTCTTCTGGAATTCCTGGAGCGCCACGTTCTTGTCCTTGCCCGGCGGCGCCTGATACGGCGGTACCGGTTTGCCGCGTTTGGCCAGGGCGACGAATTTCGCGAACTCGTTTGCGCGCACCTTGGGAAACGGCTTCCAAAAATCGTTCTGATAATACGGCAGCGCCTTGCCGAACTCGGAAATGATTTCCAGTTGCACCGGCGTGTCCGGGCACAGCTCGGCGTAGCGTTTCATATAAACCTTCCAATCCACGACGCCTTCGCCCATGGCCGCCCACTTCGCTGACGCGCCCTCCGCCGTCTCCCACACCATCGTGTCGCGGATGCCGCTGGATGCCGCGTAAGGCCCGAGGATTTCCAGATTCACCAGCGGATCTTCCAGCGTCCACGCCGCATTGCCCGAGTCCACGGTCACGCCGACGTACTCCTTGCCCGCTTCCTCGACGAGCGTCTGCAATTCCCACGCCTGCATGTCGCCCGCGTGATTCTCGATGGCAATCTTCACCCCCGCATCGAGCGCGAAGCTTCGCGCGCTCTTGCACACCTTCACCGTGTCCTTGATGCGCGCCTCGATGCCGCCCTCGGATGTGCGGTCGCGCCCCGTGCCCAGGTAACAACGCGCCGCCTTCGAACCGAGCAGCTTCGCCACGCGAATGGTCAGCTTCAAATGCGCCTCGGGGTCGCCCCATTTCTTTTGAATCTGCGGGTACGATGTTGAGGTCGGGCAAATCGAGCCGGTGCCCGCCTGGATTTCCAGGCCGAGGTCCGCGGCCTTCTTCTTCAAATCCTTCAGATACGCGTCGCTGTGATTCTCGTACACATCGAGGTCGGAAAACAGAACCGTATCGACCTTCAACGACGCGGCGTAATCCAGCAACTGCGGCGCCTTCCAGCCAAAGGCGCGCACGGAAAAATTATCGAACCCGAGCTTGAGCTTCTTGCCCGCCGACGCTGCCCGGGCCAACGGCGTCGCGCCTACCATCGCCAGGCCCGCGCCCGCTACAACCGCCGATTGCAGAAATCCCCGACGCGAAACAGAAGAGGTGTCATTCATGCGTTGGCGATGATTAGCAGACCCCCCCTGCCCTGCCAATACCATGTTTACGCGCCTGCTTTCATCCCTGTGGATTTCGCCCCTTTTCGTCAATGCCCACTTATGAATTCCTTTTGCGCTCGCAGGCGGAAAAACCATGCGCTCGCAACCAAACTTCCAACTAAAAACCAAGCTACAAACCGTGGCACGCCCGTAACGACATCAAACGAAGCTGGCACGAAGAAGGCGCACGCGATCAGTTTTACAGCTTTGCGCTCCCTGGCCTCGCTCAAAATCCTTCCGTACAGGAACACAATGATCCCTACGATCACGAGTGAATAATCGAACATACCTTCAACCATAATTCGGCAATCTCCACTCAGGAACTTTGCGGTGAAATCTACCCGAAAATCTCCCTCACTGGCTCGCCCATGTCCGTCACGGGCACCGGGCGATCGCCGTCGTAGAGATGCTTGCCGGGATTGATCCCCAGCGCGCAGTGAATCGTCGCGTGCATGTCCGGAACGGAAACCGGACGGCTCAAAGGCAGTTTCGCCAGTTCATCGGTTTCGCCAACGGCCTGGCCGGTCTTCAAACCGCCGCCCGCCAGCGCGATGCTGAATGACTTCGACCAATGCCCGCGCCCGCCGCCGCCGTCGAATTCCGGCGGACGCCCAAATTCCGTCGCGACCACGATCAGCGTCTTGTCGAGCAGCTTCTTCTTTTCCAGGTCCAGCACGAGCGTCGCCAGCGCCTGGTCGAGTTGTTGGATCAAGATGTGCTGGTTCTTCTGGCCGTCGTTGTGCGTGTCCCAGCCGGTGCCGTTGATGAAATTCAAATTGAACGACACCTCGATGAACCGCACGCCGCGCTCGACCAACCGGCGCGACAGCAAGCAGCGCTGGCCGAATTCATCGCCATACTCCTGCCGCAGGCTGGACGGTTCCGCGCCCAGGTTGAACGCCGTCATGAAATCGCCGTTGCTCAAATCGAAGCCCGCGCCCAACGCTTCGTCGTAATTCGCAATCGCCTTGTCGCCCGTATTGCGCGCCACGTAGCCCTTGCGCAGCTTGCCCAGCAATGCCTCGCGTTCCGCCTGGCGCGACGTGGTGATGTATTCCGGCCGCGTCAGGCCGTTGGGGCCCGCTTCGGTGTCGGTCAGATAGACGTAGCCGTATTTCGCGCCCAGGAATCCCGGCCCGCGCATGATGCTTGGATAACCGATGACCACATAGGGCGGAATCTTGTCCGCCGCCGCGCCGCGCTGATGCGCCACGATGGAACCAATCGAGGGATAGACGATCGTGCCCGTGGTGGGCCGGCCTGTGTGAACGCGATTGGTCGCCGCCGAGTGCTCGTCGATGACGTCGTGGTTCACGGTGCGCAACAGCACGAAGCGATCGAGAATGTTCGCGCAGCGTTTCAGGTGTTCGCATACCTGCACGCCCTTGATGGCGGTATCAATCGCCGGATACGCCGAGCCGGCGACCTTCTTCACCGGGTCGCCCAGGCGCTTCGGGTCCCACGTGTCCATGTGCGCCGCGCCGCCGCCCAGCCAGATGAAGATGCAATGCTCCGCCTTGCCTTTGGGATAATTCTTCGCCTCGGCGGCCGACGCGAACTGCGGCAGCCCGGTGCTCAACGCCGCGCCGGCCATGCCCAGCTTGCCCGCGCGCACGAGAAACTCACGACGATTGATGCTTTGTTTCATAATTACTTCTTCGACGTCCTTACTGAAAATGCAGCCGTT
>JBFMBT010000218.1:0-11526 GCA_040754875.1 Verrucomicrobiota bacterium
TCCTGCCTGTGAAAGCACTTCTGCCTTCAATGCATCGGTCATGTAAAAGGATGTCGAAGTAACCAAGTCATCCAAAACCGGCCTTACAGCTGATATGTGCCCCGCGCTCTTCGCCCGCACCAATACGCCCAGCAGACCGATGACCGTCAATCCCTCGCCTTCGGCGACGCGACGACCTCGGCGCTCATCCATTAAAAGAAAGTCTGCCCTCGTTTCGATTGCCAAGGCGATCGCCGCGGCCTCCCCTTCGTCGAGGTTGGCCCCTATTCTCTCCTCAAGTTTCAGGTCGTTGACCGCACGAACCTCGATCCATTCACAACTCGCAACTTGCCGGTTCGGCGCCGACTTGTCAGCCGTCGCCCGGACTTCTTCCATCACTTTGGTCGGTACAATCACTCCGCTATAGAGTTTGCGTAACAATTCGAGTTGTCCGATAGCTGCCAGGTTCACCAGCACAGACGTATCGCTGATGACAATCACAGCTGATTGCGTTTCTTTAGGGTCGCTACATCCTCGCGAAATTCCTGGACGTCATAGTGCATCGGGATGCTTCTCGTCGCGATCAACCGCTGGAATGAGATACGATCCATGCCGAGTAGCCGACAGGCCTGCCCCGTGGTCAGCCGGTCCCTCGCGAAAAGTGCCAGCACCAGCTCCATCTTCGCTTCCTCATCCGTCAAATGGGCCGCTTCGACGACCTCATCTGGAATCGTAATGCTCATATATGAATCCTATCACACCGGGTTCTGTTATCAATCTCCGCGGTGTCTCATCCCTTCGTCAACACACCATCCAGATTCAACAACACATTCGCCACCACCGTCCACGCCGCCTGTTCCGCGGCGTCCATGCCTTCCGGCAACGCCCCCAGCGGTTCCGTGGCCAGCTTCTTCGCGCCTTCCGCATCGGCGCGGTAGGTCGCCAGTTCCTGCTCGAACAAAGTCACCAATGCCTTGACCTGCTCATCCGACGGCGGCCGCGCCAGCGCCAGGCGCAAACCATACCGCGCGCGCTCGGCCACCGTTGCCCCGCCTTCCTTCGTGATGCGCCGCCCCAAAGCCTGCGCCATCTCCACGAACGCCGGGTCATTCAGCGTCACCAACGCCTGCAACGGTGTGTTCGTCGGCAGCCGCCGCATCGTGCAATTCTCCCGGCTCGGCGCGTCAAACGCCGCCATGCTCGGATACGGCACCGTCCGCCGCCAGAACGTGTACAGCCCGCGCCGATACCGGTCCTCGCCCGTGCTCGTCGCCCACGTGCGCTGCCCGTTGAACGCCGCGCGCCACAAACCGTCCGGCTGCGGCGGATACACCGACGGCCCGCCAATCTTCCGGCTCATCAATCCGCTCAACGCCAGCGCCTGGTCCCGCACCGTCTCCGCGTCCAACCGCCGTCGCGGATAGCGCGACAGCAAAATGTTCCTCGGATCCTTGTCCATCTGCGCCTTCGTCACCATCGCCGATTGCTGGTACGTCGCCGACATCACCACCGTCTTCAGCAACTTCTTGACGTCCCATCCGTTGTCCATGAATTCCACCGCCAGCCAGTCCAGCAACTCCGGATGCGACGGCAACCGCCCTTGCGTGCCGAAATCCTCCTCGGTCTCCACGATGCCCGTCCCAAACAGTTGCGACCAGAACCGGTTCACCGCCACGCGCGCCGTCAACGGATTTTCCCGGCTCACCAGCCATTGCGCCACGCCCAGCCGGTTCATCGGCGCATTGGCCGGCGCCGGGTTGAACGCCTTCACCAACGCCGGTTGCACCTTGTCGCCGGGCGACAAAAAATTGCCCTTCACCAACACGTGCGTCTGCCGCTGCTTGTCCGTTGCCAGTTCGCGCATCACCGGCACTTCGATTGGTTTGATGCCGCCCAATTCCTTGCGCTTGGCCGCGGCTTGCCTGGCCAGCGTCGCATACGTCTTCGACAACGGCCGAAAATAATTCATCAACTCCTCGCGCCCGGCCACGGTGCGCTCCTGCTTCGCCAGAATCTCGCGAATGCGCCCCGGCAACTCATGCACCGGCGCGGGCTCGGTCGTCGCGGACAAGCGAAACTTGCCCAGCGTATGATTGTCACCAAACGCCTGCTGGATCGTGAACGTCAACTGCACTTCCTCGCCCTTCGCATTCACCGGCGATTGAATCTCAAACACCGCCGTGTGCGGCTTGCCCAATTCCGGCCCAAACGCCCAACCCGTGTCGTCCTTCCCGTCAATCGCGTTCCCGACTTCAAATTTTTCCTGGCTGAAATCCGCCGTGGGCCGGATCAACGCCAGGTTCATTGGCGCCGCCGGCAACGCCTCCGCGTTCGGACTGGGCGAAGGCTTGTACGTATTCTCGAATGTCTTCTTGCGCGCGCCGTCCAGCACTACCACCCGGTAATTCGCCAGCCGCGTCCCCACGCCGCCATCGGTCCGGTTCCAAATGCCGATCCGGTCAAACTCCATCTCGCTGCCCAGGTCCACTTCCCACCATGGATCTTTTTCCGTCTTGGTATGGGTCACTGATTTGGCGTCGAAATCCCCGTTGCTGTTGCCATCAACCGCCAGCTTCGCAGGCCCGTCGAACGCTGTGCTCGACTGCGTTGCCGTCCCCTGCAACGCCAGGTTTTTCGCCCCGCGCCTCACCTGCACCTCCGCCAGCGACAGGATGCGCCCTTCGCCCGGCAGTTCGATGCGCACGTAGCGACCGTTGAAATTCCGCGCCGACGCCGCCAGCGACGTCACCTTGAACTCGCTCACCACCGCGTTGCCGCCCTCGCTGCGTCCCGGTCCGCCCTTCGGCAACTGCTCGTCCGCCAGCGCTTCCAATCGCAACGCCGTGATACCCTTCAAACGCGTGCTCGCCGTAACCGTATAAGTGCTCTTCGGCTGCTTCGCGCCCGAAACAAACACCGACCCGTCATCGCGAATCTGAAAATCATCCGTGCCCGAGCGCGCGCTGCTCGGTTTGAGCACCGTCCACTCGATTGGCCGCAGCGCATTCTTCTCCCACTCGCGCAAATCCGCGTCATACTCGTTCGAATTCTTCCCCATCCGCCTGTCCAGCACCGCAATCTCCGCATTCAGCTTGTCCATCTTCTCGCGCTGCTCGGGCGTGGGCAGCGGCATGGTCGGCGCTTCGGTCGGCTGGTCGTTGTCCTCGGTTTGATTGAAGAACGCGAAGAACGAATAATATTCCTTCTGCGAAATCGGATCGAACTTGTGCGTGTGACATTGCGCGCAACCCATCGTCAACCCCATCCATACCTGCATCGTCGTGCCGATGCGGTCCTTCACCGCCGCCACGCGAAATTCCTCGTCGTCCGTGCCGCCCTCAGTGTTCGTCATCGTGTTGCGATGAAACGCCGTCGCCACGATCTGCTCGGGCGTCGCGTTCGGCAGCAAGTCGCCCGCCATCTGTTCGATCGTGAACTGATCATACGGCAGGTTCCGGTTGAACGCGTTGATCACCCAGTCGCGATACGGCCAGATGTTCAACCGCAACGGGTCGGAACCATAACCCGCTGAGTCCGCATACCGCGCCAGGTCCAGCCACATCCGCGCCCAACGCTCCCCGTACGCGGGCGACCGCAACAAGCGGTCCACCAGTTTCTCATACGCATCCGGACTGCGGTTGGTCACAAACTCCTCGACCTCTTGCGGTGTCGGCGGCAGTCCCGTCAAATCCAGCGACAACCTCCGGATCAACGCATGCCGGTCCGCCTGCGCCGACGGCTTCAACTTCGCCGCTTCGAGTTGCTGCAGGATGAAGAAATCGATTTCATTCCGCGCCCACGACTTCGCCCGCACCCGCGGCAGCTCCGGCCGCCGCGGCTTCACAAACGCCCAGTGATCCGCATAGGCCGCGCCCTGCTCCACCCATTTCTTCAACACCTCAATCTCGTAAGGCGTCAGCGGATGCCCCGATTTCGGCGGCGGCATGATGTCATCCGGATTCTTCGTTGTGATGCGCGCCACCAATTCGCTCTCCTTCGCCTTGCCCGGCGCGATGGCGCGTGTGCCTTTGCGGTCCTTGATGGCTTCGTCGCGCAGGTCCAGGCGCAGCTTGGCCTTGCGCGATTCCTCATCCGGCCCATGGCAGGCGAAGCACTTGCCCGAAATGATCGGGCGCACATCGCGCAGGAAATCGACCTTGGCGGGAACTTTACGGGCGTCCTTGCCCTCGGAAGCCGTTGCCGTGGAAAGCATTCCCAATACCGTCAGGGCGGCCAGACTCAACCCAAGCGTGCGTGCGAACATGTTCACAAATGCGGTGTTGCTAATGGACGAAACTAAGCAACTTCCATTCAATCCGCCAGTGCAGAATTGGGGGAAAGGGAGAGGGAGAACGCCACGATTTTCTCTGCCGCCTGTTGTTCATGTTCATCCAGCTCAATCAATTGCCCTTTAGACGTGGCAGATACGCGCCACAGGATTCTCGGACGACAAGGTGTGGCGGGAGCAGAATGCTGCGCGCTGGCAATGTGGGTTCCGCCAATCGCTCCAGCATCGTGCGGAAGGCAATCGTGGCCAGATCGCGACACGGTTGGTGGATGGTCGTGAGGGATGGGGAGACGAGAGTGGCGTATTTCACGTCGTCGAAGCCGGCAACGCGAAAGTCTTTTGGTGTGCGAAAGCCGCACGCTTCGATGGAGCGCATGAGCAATGCTGCCGTGTCGTCATTGGCGCAGATGAACGCATCGGCCTGTTTGCCTGCTGCCAGGCCGCGAACGAATTTCACGTCGGCGGGGTCGCCAATGCGAATCCATCGCGGGTCGGGTTCAATGCGATGCCGCACCAATGCTTCACGAGCCCCCGCAATGCGAGCATCCACCGTCGCCGCGGACATCGGGCGTGCCACAAAAATTAATCTTTTGCAGCCAAGCTTGATGAGGTGTTCCGCCACCATGTAACCGCTGGCCATGTTATCGAGACAGACCAGGTCAAAGTCGCTGCGCTTTGGAAAATCCATGAGGTCGCGATCCAGGAGCACGACGGCGATGCCTGCCTCGCGCAGGGATTCCGCAAGCCGCCGATTGGCCTGCTCCTGACCCGGAGTAAGTTCGGCGGGGGCGAAAAAAACACCGCTGACTTTGCGGGCGATGAACTGTTTGCACAACTCCTCGGCGTGTTCAAGGCTTGCGTCAGTGTCTTCACGTGGGTTGGTGGATCCGCCCCAGAGCAAACCGAAATTCTTCACGCGGGCGAGGCCGGCGATTTCTCCGGAGATGATTTGAAATATCTCCGTTGTGCCCAGCCCGGGAACCAGCAGGCCAAAGATGCGGGACCAGGCGGCTTGCGCAGTGGTGGAACGAACATACGTGCCGGAACCGGCGCGTCGTTCGATCAGTCCTTTGGCTTCCAAGTCGCGCAGTGCCCGGCCAATTGTTGGGCGCGAGACCGCGAACTGCTTCACCATCCGCACTTCGCTGGGGAGCCGTGCCCCGGGAGTGAATTTGCCCGATGCAATGTCGGTTTCGAGTTGGGCGCTGATTCTTGCATGCTTGGGCTTGGAAGACATGGTGATGACTGCTTTTCAAATTGGTAATATCAGCTTTTTGAAAAGCAGTCTAGTCTGTGTTTGCCGCTTTGCGCCCGAAGCGGTAAACAGCATCCCAGATTCAGCCGCCACAATATGAAGAAAAGCAATTTCCCATCGAGCCGGCTTTTCTTCTGGTCTCTGACTTCTGCCCTCGCCGGCTTCCTGTTCGGTTTCGACACCGTGGTCATCTCCGGCGCCGAGCAGACCATCCAGAAGCTCTGGTCGTTGAGCGACGGCATGCACGGTTTCGTCATGGCCTCGGCGCTGTACGGCACGGTCATTGGCGCGATGTTCGGCGGCTCGCCGACCGACCGGTTCGGCCGCCGGGCGACGCTCCTGTGGATTGGAATCTTTTATTTCGTGTCCGCCGTCTGGTCGGGACTGGCGACGGATGAATGGACCCTGAGCATCGCGCGGTTCATCGGCGGTCTGGGCGTGGGCGCGGCTACGGTCGCGGCGCCGCTCTACATCGCGGAGATTTCGCCGCCCGAATCGCGCGGCCGGCTGGCGGGCATGTTCCAGTTCAACATCGTGTTCGGCATTCTCATGGCCTTCCTGTCGAACTACGTCATCGGCCGCGTGGCCGACGCGTCGGTCGCCTGGCGCTGGATGCTGGGCATCGAGGCCGTTCCCGCCCTGCTTTACACGGTGCTGTGCTTCGGCATCCCGGAAAGCCCGCGCTGGCTGATCACCTGCAAGGGCGACCGCGAGGCCGGCATCAAGGTCTTGCGGATGATCCGGCCGGAATCATCGCTGGACGAGGCCGAGGCGCTGGCGGAGCGGATTCACGCCGCCGCGGCCAGACCGCACGCGCGCGGCGGCTTCTGGATCTGGCCGCTGCGCGTGCCCATCCTGCTGGCGTTCCTCGTCGCGTTTTTCAACCAGCTCTCGGGCATCAACGCGGTCCTGTACTTCGCGCCGCGGATTTTTGAGATGACCGGCCTGGGCGAGCGGGCCGCGCTGCTCCAATCCGTCGGCATCGGCGTGACCAATCTGATCTTCACCTTCGTCGGGCTGTGGCTGATCGACCGGCTGGGCCGGCGGACGCTGCTCTACCTCGGGTCGTTCGGCTACATCGCCTCGCTGGGGCTGACTTCATGGGCCTTCTTCACGGAGCATTTCGCGATCGTGCCGGCGTGCATCTTCGCCTTCATCGCCGCGCACGCCGTGGGCCAGGGCGCGGTGATCTGGGTGTTGATTTCGGAGATTTTCCCCAACCGCCACCGCGCCGGGGGCCAGGCGCTCGGCAGCTTCACGCACTGGATCTTCGCGGCGCTGCTCACCACGTTCTTCCCGAAAATGGTCACGGCGTTCGCTCCCGGCTGGGTCTTCTTCTTCTTCTGCGGCATGATGGTCCTCCAACTCGTGTGGGTGAAAACCATGGTCATCGAAACGAAGGGCGTGCCGCTCGAAGACGTCGAGAAGAAGCTTGGCATTCTGTGAGCGCGCGGCCTGTCATCGTTGGCATCGGCGAAGTGCTTTGGGACGTGTATCCCGACGCCGCCCATTTTGGCGGCGCCCCCGCGAACTTCGCCTGCCACGTCGCCAGCCTCGGCGCGCAGTCGTGGATGGTCGGCGCCGTTGACCGCGACGAACTCGGCGAGCGCGCCATGAAAATCCTGCGTCAGCGGGGCGTCGAGTGGAGCCTTGTGAGCCGCGACGCAGCCCGCCCCACGGGCCGCGTGCGCGTGACGCTCGACGCCGCCGGCAAGCCCGCCTACGAATTTGCCGCCGACACCGCGTGGGATCATCTCGCGTGGTCGGACGACCTCGCCGCGCTTGCCGCCCGGTGCGATGCCGTGTGCTTCGGCACGCTGGGCCAGCGTTCGCCCGTCTCGCGCGACACGATCCGCCGCTTTGTCCAGGCCACGCCGCAGGCCGCCCTCCGCGTCTTTGACGTCAACCTGCGCCAACGCTTCTACGACGCCGAAACCATCCGCGCATCGTTGCAAATCGCCTCCGCCGTGAAGCTCAACGACGAAGAACTGCCGGTTGTTGGTGAACTGTGCGGCTTGCGCGCCGCCTCGCCGCGCAAGCTGCTGATCGAACTCGCGAAGGCTTTCGACCTCCGGCTGGCTGCTCTCACGCGCGGGCCCCGCGGTTCGCTGCTGATTGCAGGCTGTGCCGAGGATGACGCCCCCGCGCCGGCCGTGAAAGTCGTGGATACCGTGGGCGCCGGCGACGCGTTCACAGCCGCGATGGTCATGGGCTTTCTTCGCCGCCTGCCGCTCGACGTCATCAACCGCCAAGCCAATGCCGTCGCGTCGTTCGTCTGCTCCGAGCCGGGGGCGACGCCGGCGTTGCCCGGGCGCCTGAGCGCCCTTTGCCGCAACCACCCTTTGAACACCAACCTCTCATGACTCTGCCCCTGAAGCCTGCCGTTGCGCTGATGCTCGTTTCGCTCGGCGCGTTCTCCGCATTGCCCGCCGCTGCCTATCGCGAGCCGTGGCGGCCGCAGTTCCACTTCACGCCCGCGACCAATTGGATGAATGACCCCAACGGAATGGTCTATTACGAGGGCGAATATCACCTCTTCTATCAGTTCAATCCGTTCGGCGCGAAGTGGGGCCACATGAGCTGGGGCCACGCCGTGAGCCGCGACATGGTGCATTGGGAGCATTTGCCCGTCGCGCTTTACGAGGAGAACAACGTGATGATTTTCTCCGGCAGCGCGGTCGTGGACTGGAGGAACACGAGCGGCTTCGGCACGGAGGGCCGGCCGCCGCTGGTGGCCATCTACACCGGCCATTACACGAAACGGCCCCTGCAAAACCAGCACCTCGCCTTCAGCACGGATCGCGGACGCACCTGGACGAAATACGCCGGCAACCCGGTGCTCGACATTGGCCTGCGTGATTTCCGCGACCCCAAGGTGATGTGGCATGAGCCAACGGCGAAATGGGTGATGACCGTCGCCTTGCCCACGGAACGTAAAGTGCGGTTCTTTGCCTCGCCGAACTTGAAGGACTGGTCCCCTCTCAGCGAGTTCGGGCCCGCCGGCGCGGTGAAGGGCATCTGGGAATGCCCGGACCTGTTCCCGGTCCCGGTCGAGGGCGGCCGCCGGTCCAGGTGGGTGCTGATCGTGAACATCGGCGGCGGCGCCATCGCCGGCGGCTCGGGCTGCCAGTATTTCGTCGGCGACTTTGACGGGACGCGCTTCGTCCTCGATCCGGACCAGCCGGCGGCCAGGCAAGGCGCCGCGCTTCTGCCTCAAGGCCGTCTGCTGGCGGATTTCGAGGGCGAGGACTTCGGCGGCTGGACGGCCCGGGGCGATTCCTTCACGCGCGGGCCGGTGAAAAACTTCGATCGCTTCTCCGGCCATGTTGGCAACGGCCTGGCCACCAGTTGGGGTTCCGGCGACCACGACCAGGGCACGTTGACTTCGCCGCCATTTCTCATCGACCGCAGCCACCTGAACTTTCTGATCGGCGGCGGCAATCATCCCGGCGAAACCTGCCTCAACCTGATCGTCGATGGCACGGTGGCCCGCACGGCGACCGGCCGGAACAGCGGCTTGCTCGCGTGGCATTCGTGGGATCTCGCCGCGTTGCGCGGGAAGATGGCGGCGTTGCAGCTCGTGGACCGCCATTCCGGCGTCTGGGGCCAGGTCTTTGTGGATCACATCGTTCTCGGTGACGGCGCGTTCACCCATCCCGGCGAACCGGCGGGTTGGGTCGATTACGCGAAAGACTTCTACGCCGCCGTCTCATGGAGCGATGTCCCGAAGCGCGACGGCCGCCGCCTCTGGCTCGGCTGGATGAGCAACTGGCAGTACGCGAACGACGTGCCCACCTCGCCCTGGCGCAGCGCGATGTCCCTCCCCCGCTCGTTGGCCCTGCGCAGCGCCGGCGGCCAGTGGCTGCTCGTGCAAACACCCGTCGGGGAATTGCGGCAACTCCGCGAGCAGCGCCACGTTCAGCGCGCGAAAGACCTGTCCGGACGCATGGTCGTCAACGAGACGAACGGCGCCTTGACGGACCGTTACGAACTCGAAGCGGCGTTCACGCCGTCGGCCGACGCCGTGTTCACCCTCGACTTCCGGAAGGGTGCCGGCCAAACCACCGCCGTCCGCTTCGACATCGCCAAAGGCGAACTCACCCTCGACCGCACGAAGTCCGGCCGCGTCGATTTTCACCGCGAGTTCCCGACTGTTTCCCGCGCCCCGGTCCGTCTCCTGGGTGACCGGCTCAAGCTTCGCGTGTTCGTGGACACCTCCTCGATTGAACTCTTCGTGAACGACGGCGAAACCGTGCTGACCAGTCTGATCCTGCCCGGGCCCGAGTCCCGCGGCCTCGAACTCAACGTGGAACAGGGCACGCTCAAACGAGTGACGTTCGATGTGTGGGATCTGAAGCCGGCGTGGCATTAACCGCGGCGACGCCACCACCGCCAACTTCCCTTGAGCTTTGACCTTGGAATTTGGTGCTTCCCTGAAGTTTGAAGTCTCGAGCTTGAAGCTTTATCCCGCTTTCCACTTCCGATACTCATCAAGCACCTCCGCCCGCGAACACCGCTCGCGAAACGCGCACCTCGCCTTGAACCCGTACTCCTTGTTCACCTCGCACCGCCGGATGATGAATTGAAAATCCCACGCGGGATTCGACGTCCGCCGTTCCTTGTCCGCGCCGCCGCCCGAGGGCGATTGCGTCAGGCGAATCCCGTCCGCGCGATCGAACATGGTGATCCAGATGTGATTGTCGAACAGCCCGTAGAAGAACGGCTCGTCATAACGCATTGGCGACAGATTTTTGAACAACGCGTCGCGTTTCTCCGGCGCGAACGTCAGGTTCAAATCATCGTTGCGATGCCGCACCGTTGATTCGTCATTATGCCGCTGGCTGGCCAGTTGCGTCCATAACGGCGCCTGCCCCTCCAGCCCGCCCAGGAAATACATGCTCTTGTCGTCCGGCGCGTTGATGTAACTGGCCCAGAACAGCCCCAGATATCCGCGCGGAAACACATGCTGATGCGCCACGCAACGAAAACTCAGGTCGATGTAATGCGGCGCCACCAGCTTGAAGCGCGTCCAGCATTCCACGTAATACGTCGGCGTGGGCGGCTGATGCAATTCCGCCTCTGTTTCGGAAATCCGCTTGAACGTCATCGGCGCATGGCGCGGCTCGAAGAATATCTCCGGCGCTTCCGCCGGTTCGCCGTTGAAGATGTGTTCCAGGTTCAGCCCCGCCACCGTTGGCACGAACAGGCTCCGCTTGCCCGTGCGATGCGTGAGGCTCCAGACCCCGTTATAACCAGCCCGATGCTGTTCCTGGGCCGAGTTGTCGCCGATGACAGCAGTCAGGTCACCGACGTTGAATGTATCGTGGCCCATGATGATCGTCCGGTATAATCACCCAGAACTTCCCGAACGCAACGCGAAATCTCGGTAGGACGACACCCACTTGCCCCGCCCCGCGTCGTTCTCGTTCTCGTTCTCGCCCTTGATTTTTCCATCTCGCCACCTCGTGGCAGCCGCGATAACGAGGCTCATTTTTCAAGCCGCTTCGCAATACCCGGCCCAATGCGAGCGCGCCAGCGTCCTGGAGTGCGCCAGCCCGATGGCGCTTTGTCGCGTGTCGCAACGCCTCCCTCTCCAGAGGAACAAGAGCGAGGAATCCCGCCGCCTGGCTTCAACCAAGGATCGCCCACCCTGAAATCCAACGTCGCCTGCTTCTCCAGAGCTTGAGGCTTGTTCCTTGAAGTTTGCCTTTGGCGTCCTTTCGCGTCTTTAGCGGGCATCAAACCAGTGCCAACGCCTGCCACAGGTTATCACTTGACATTTCGACCCAAAATGCGAGACTGCTCCCAAGGACACGTGCCGTGTCCGAACAGGCAAGGAGGAACGGCGGGCCACCCGGCTCCCGCGTCCTCAACGACAACGGTTGCGCATGAAAAGTCGCCAACCAGACGAAGCACCGCGCCCGCGTTTTGCAACCCGGTGCGCCCTGCGTCCATTGAATATTGGCCATCGGGCTATTGGCTGTTCCCACCCCATGACTCCCAC
>JBFMBT010000219.1:0-11499 GCA_040754875.1 Verrucomicrobiota bacterium
GCGCGCGCTGGCCGTCGCGCGAGAGGCGCGGATTGGAAATGTTCGGCAGCTTGGCCTCGGCATCGCGCCCGGGGCCGCGCGCGCCAAACGGCGCTTCCGAACCGATGCGTGTGCCCTGATAAATCGCCGGCAAAAACGCGCTGCCGTAATTCTGCGCGCCGCCGTTGTTGAGCGGCGGGTTCAACGTGATGAAGCCCGGCAGATTTTCGTTCTGGCTGCCCAGCCCGTAGAGTGTCCACGCGCCGAGGGACGGCCGCACGAACTGAAAACTTCCCGTGTGCATCTGCAAATACGCCTGCGGGTGCGCCGGCAAATCCGTCTTCATGCTGTTGATGATGCACAGGTCGTCCGCGTGCTTCGCCACCTCGGGGAACAACTCGGAAATCCACAAACCGCTCTTGCCGTGCTGCGAGAATTTCCACGGCGACGCCAGCAACGTCCCGTAACCGCCGCGCCCTTTGTTGGCGATGGTCTTGCCGTTGTCCGCCTGGAGTTTCGGCTTGTAATCGAACGTATCCACGTGCGATGGCCCGCCGCTCATGCACAGGAAAATGACGTGCTTGGCGCGCGCCGTGTGATGCGTCGGCTTGGGCGCCAGCGGCCCGGCGGGTTCCTTGGCGGCGGCGCGCGCGGCCAGTCCGGCGAACGCCAGGTAACCAAAACCGTTCCACAGGCTCTTGAGCATCTGCCGGCGGCTGTGCTGCGAATTCAAGATCGGCATGTTCATAATTCTCTCCGCTCAATTCAGATAACGAAACTCCGCGCTGCCAAACAACGCCTGGCAGAATGCCACCAGACTCGCGCGCCCAAACCGGTCCTTCGAGCTGTAACCCTTGCCTTCGGTCGCGGCGAAGCGGTCGAAGAATTCCAGCGTGGCTTTCAACTCGCCATCGGTCGGCGGGCGCGAATACGCCGTGTAGAACGCCGCCTTGCCCAATTCCGCGCCGCGCAGATTCTTCGCCAGCATGCGGTCCGCCATCGCCTCGGCGAGCCGTTGCACGGTGGCGTTGTTCATCAAATACAACGCCTGCGACGGCACGCTGGTGTCATCGCGCTCGCCCACGACGAGGCTGGGCTCGGCGAAATCAAATACGTCGAGCACCTCCGGCACCTGGTCGCGCACAATCGGCAGATACACCGAGCGCACCGGCCGGTCCATCGTCAACAGATTGGCACCATCGCCGCCCATGCCACCGGGACCCGGGCCACCCTTCGGGCCGAACCGGACCGGCCCGCCTCCCATCCCCGGTATGGGCCGCAACAATTGTTGCACCGGGCCTTCGGAGGCTGCCACCGGCGAACCTTTCGGCGGCGTCAAATCCAGCCGGCCCGCGACGGCCAGCATCGCGTCGCGAATCGATTCGGCATCCAGCCGCCGTTTGCTCATGCGCCACAGCCACGTGTTGTCGGGGTCCACGGCGTAATTCGACGCGTTGTAATCGGACGCCAGTTGATACGTGCGGCTCAGCACGATTTCGCGCACCAGTTTTTTCACCGACCATCCGTTGTCCACCAATCGCAGCGCGAGATGATCGAGCAATTCCGGATGCGTGGGCTTCTGGCCGGTGGTGCCGAAATTGTCGGGTGTGGGCACGAGACCGTTGCCGAACAGATGGAGCCACACGCGGTTGGCCATCACGCGCGCGGTCAGCGGATTGTCCGGGGACGCCACCCATTCCGCCAGTTCGAGCCGGCCGCTGCCGCGCGACACGGGCTTCGCGGGCTTGGTGCTGACGACCTGCACGAACCCGCGCGGCACCGTGTCGCTGGGTTTGTCCAGTTCGCCGCGCAAGAGGATCTGCGCGTCACGCGCATTGGCGCGGTCCTGCACGCCCATCGCGAAGCGCGCGGGATTGCCCTTTTCGTCGTAGCGCCCCAGTATCTTCTCCGCGATGGCAATTTGAATGCCCGTTCCAATCAAGCGCGGATTGGCGAACGCGCCGCGGTCGCCCTTTTCGCGCGCCTCGGCCAGGATGTTGTCGCGATCCTGCTTTGATTGGTCTAGGCGCCGTTGCAACGCCGTCATCTGCATCGGGCTCATTGGCGGCGCATCGGTCACCTCGGCCTTCTCGGGCAGCGCCAGCAACGGCGTGGCCTGATTGTTTTGAATGAAGCGCGGTGTGCCAAAGCGCGTTTCCGTGCTCAGGAAAATGCCGGCCAGCGCGTAGTAATCCTTCTGCGGAATGGGATCGAACTTGTGGTCGTGGCACCGCGCGCACGCCACGGTGAGTCCCAACATCCCCTGCGACATCGCGTCAATCTGTTCGTCCGCCAGGTCGAGCAGAAATTGCCGCTGGTCGCGCGTGTTGTGCGATTTCGGGCCAATCGCCAGGAAACCGGTTGCGACCAGTTGTTCCGCCTTTTGCGTATCGTTCTTCGCCGGCATCAGGTCGCCCGCGATCTGTTCCTTGAGAAACTGGTCGTACGGTTTGTCCGCATTGAGCGACGCGATGACATAATCGCGATAACGCCACGCGTGCGGATAAACAATATTGTTCTCCTTGCCGCTGGACTCCGCGTAACGCGCCACGTCCAGCCAGTGCCGCCCCCAGCGTTCGCCAAACTGCGGCGATGCCAGCAGCCGGTCCACGACCTTGGCCACCGCCGAGTCGGTGTTGCCGCTGGCGGACGCCGCGTCGTATTCCTGCACAAACGCTTCCACCTCCTCGGGCGTCGGCGGCAGGCCAATCAAATCAAAATACAATCGGCGTAGCAGCGTGCGCGCATCGGCATCGCCCACGGGCTTGAGATTCTTGGCCTCCAGCGCGGACAGCACGTAGCGATCGATGTCGCTGCGCGCCCAGTTCGCGTCCTTGACCGCCGGCGCCGCGGCCTTCTTCGGCAGTTGAAACGCCCAATGTTCGCGCCCCTTCTCGATGCTCACGGCCTTCGCCACGGACGCCTTGCCCTCGCGCGGGTCCGGCGCGCCCATGCGCACCCACTGTTCGAAATCCGCAATGACGTCGCTGGGCAATTTCCCACCGTCCTTCTTGGGCGGCATCTGCAACTCATCGTCGTCGTAGCGAATCGCCTTGATGAGCAAACTGTGCTCCACGTCTCCCGGCACCACGGAGGGTCCGGTATCGCCGCCCTTGCGAATTCCCTCACGCGTGTCCAGTACCAGGCCGCCCTTGATTTTTTCCGCATCAGCCGAATGGCACGAATAACAACTCTTCGCCAGCACGGGGCGGATCTTTTTCTCGAAAAACTCCAGCTCCTCCGACGTGGGCGCGCGCTCCGCAACCGCCGGTTTCGGTGTGGCCGCCGGGCGCCTCGGTGCATTGCGTTGCGCCAGCGCGGCCAACCCGCGGTATTCCTCCAGGGTCACCGCTTCATCCGTGTTCTTGTCCAGCTCGTTGAAAAGCGATTGCGTCGCCGTGGGATTGTTCTGCAATTGCACGACGAACTGGCCGATGCGCTCGAACTCCGTGCGGTCGAGTTTGCCATTTTTGTTCGTGTCCAGCGCGGCGTATCCCGCGTCGAGCCGCTGGCGCATCTGTTCGCCCGCTGAAGCGCCGGGACGCGCCTGGGCACGCGCCGCCAGGTCGCTGAACGTGCGAAATTCTTCGAGCGACATCGAACCGTCCGAATTCACATCCGCCTGCTGGAACACGCCCTCGGCCTGTTCTGGATTGTCGCGCAACCGCGGCGAAAGGCGCGCGATGCCGCCAAATTCCTGCGACGACAGTTTGCCGTCGCGATTGGTGTCGAACTGGCGGAAAAGGATTTCGGGACTGGGCCGCTGCCCCGCGCCTTGACCGGGCCGCACCTGCGCCAGGCCAATCGCGCCGCCCGCCAGCGTCAACGCCGCGATGCCCAGGGGAACTGCCCCGCGCCAATATTTTTTCCAACCGGTTGCCTGACTGGATTCGGTGTTCATACCGCGCATTCCGTTGATTCAATGCTGGTGACGTCACTCCCGCCCGCCCCGTTACGCATTTTTAGCCGTCCTCGAAAACAATTCCGCGCGCCACTTTGCATGGTTGATCACTTCACGGCCTTGTTTCCAGGCATCCCGGAAACGGCGGTGTATAGTTAATACGCCAAAAGGCCGGTTTTGGTTCGGTTTCTCGGGCGCAAGTCGCAATTGCGTAACCAGTTGCCACGGCATCATTTGTGCTTTATATTGCTTTTTGCAGACGTTTGAGAGCAAACCAACCCGCTCCCGATATGGCCAGAGTGTTGATAGTCGATGATGACGCCGAATTTCTCGGCATGCTGCGCGAGGCGCTCCAAACCGCTGGACACGACGTGGTTGAAGCCTGCAACGGCGACGAAGCCCTCGACCAGTTCCACAGCAATGTCATTGATGTCATCATCACGGACATCGTCATGCCCCAGCGCGGCGGCATCGAGACCATCGTGGAATTGCGTAAGGAATATCCCGACCTCAAGGTCATCGCGATTTCCGGCGCGGTCGTCAACGGCCAGTCCCGCATGCTCGACTGGGCCAAACGCGTCGGCGCCAGCCGCACGTTCATGAAGCCTTTCGAAGTCAAGGACCTCCTCATGGCCGTCCGCGCCCTTGCCGCCAAACCGGCCCAGGTGTCCATCGATCCGATCTGACGTCGATTCCCCGTATCCCTTCCGCGGCCCCAGACCGCAAACGCCCCGTTCGCAATCGCGCCCGCGTTGCGCCTGCAACGTGTGCAAACTCCGCCGAGGCGCTTGCCGCGAACCTTGCAGGAAGCAAGTTGCCGGAAGACTGTCACCGTGGCAGATTGGTCATCAATTCCATCGTTCCTGCATGGTCATCAGTTTAATCAAACAAACGTTTTTGCTTGCCATCGGAGTCGCGTTGGCGGCCTTGACGGCGGGAGCCGAGCCTCAGGTGGCTTTGCCGCCGCGTGAGCTGGTCGCGGCGTGGAAGCTTTCGCCGGTTTATACCAAGCATGTGAGCGTCGAGGGGCTGCCAGTGCTTGGGTCGGCGAAGGTGTCGGACTTTGCGCTGGTGGAAGCGGCGTATCTGATCCGGCGGATGGTGGGGCATCGGCCGGAAATCCTCCACGCAATGGCCACCAATCGTGTGCGTTTTGTGGTGATGGCGGCGACGGAGATGACCACCGATGTGCCGGAGCACAGCGATCTGATGCCGCGGGCGTACTGGAACCGGCGCGCGCGCGGTCTGGGCGCAACGGCGGCGCGGCCCGCGGTGAGTTGCGGCGAGGAGAATCTGCTGGAATTGCCCGGCGACCCTTACGCGCGCGAGAACATCCTGATTCACGAGTTTGCCCATGCGATTCATGAGCGGGGGATGAGCAAGGTCGATCCCGGCTTTGATGGGCGCTTGAAAGCGGCTTACGAGAGCGCCAAGGCCGCCGGGCTGTGGCAGGGCACTTACGCGATGCAAAATCGGAATGAGTATTGGGCGGAGGCCGCGCAGTCATGGTTCGATTGCAACCGGGCGAACGACCGCGAGCACGGCCCGATCGACACGCGGGACGAACTCAAGGCGTATGATCCCGAAGTGGCGAAACTGCTGGTGGAAGTGTTCGGCGACCATCCGTGGCGTTACGCCAAACCGTCCAAACGCCCGGAGTCGGAGCGGGTTCATCTCGCCGGTTTCGACGTGGCCAAGGCGGGCCGGTTCGTCTGGCCGAAGGAAGCGCCGGCGCTGGATTTACAGGGTGAACCGTTGGCGTGGCTGGAACCGGGCAAGGCGCCGGCGGCATCGCCGCGCGACGCGGGCAAACCGAGTTCGGTGCAATTCGTGAATCGCCGCGCGCAGACCGTGTCGGTCGAATGGGTGGATTTCGACGGGCAGAGGAAGCCTTACACGGAGGTGCGTCCCGGTTTGAGCGGATTGCAAAGCACGTACGCGGGCCACGTCTGGGTGGTGACGGAAGGTGGAAATGTTTTGGGCGCAGTAGTGGCGGGGGAGTCAGCGGGGCGGGTGGAAATTCGATAAGGGAGGCACCCAGTTCAAGGATGAGGGCGACGCCAGAAAATGATAACGCCGGAAGCCTGCGATGCGGCTCCCGGCGTTTGGTGGTTTGAAAACGCGCGTTAGTAAACGCCTTCGACGATGTTCTTTTCCATGGCGCCGAAGGGGCGGACGTCGCCCACGCCGTCCCACGCGTAGGGAGCGCGCGGTTCGCGGCGGATGGTTTCGTCGCGCTCGAGGAAGCGCGGCATGAAGAATTCCTTCGTTAGCGTGGTGAGTTCCACCCGGCCCCATTCACCGTAGTTCTTGAGCGTGTCGGTCTTGTTCGGATCAACAACGCGCAGGACCGCGCGCGGCTGCGGCGCGTAGTAGGTGATGGAAAAGTTGTCTTCCTTGGTCAACGGAACGCTAGCCGCCAGGCCCATCAACGTGTTGCCATACGTCGGATAAAAACCGATGCGCCCTTCGAGGACTTCCTCGACAATGAAGCGCACGTATTGGGGCGACATCGAAGTGCCGCCGACGAACACGCCGCGAATGCCGGCTTCATACAAATCGACTTTCTCGGCGAGGGATTCGAGCAGCTTGGGTGTGGTGAACAGGCCGCTGACGCGACGATGTTTGAGAATGGTCGCCGCCTGGTCCACGACGTGTTCCATGTAGGCCTTGGCCTGGTCGAATTGCTTGGTGGAGATGAGCTTCTTCACCCAGCGCGGGTCGAGGTCGATGAAATAACACGAGCTGCCGCGCACGTTGGCGAGGTGCTCGATGGCCAGGCGCAGGCGGCGCGGGCCGGTGGGGCCCATCATGAGCCAGTAGTGGTTGCGCGGGAAATGGGCGTCGGAGATTTTGTCCGAGAACTCGCTGTAATCGACGCGGAAATCGTTCCAACCGATGCGTTGCTTGGGCATGCCGGTGGTGCCGCCGGTTTCGAAGATGTTGAAGGGCTTGCCCTTGAACGCGGCGGGGACCCAGACCTCGGGCTGGAGGTCGCGAAGCCACTCGTCCTGGAAGTGCGGGAATTTTTTGATGATGTCGTCGAAGCACTTGATTTCCTGGGCGGGATCCCAGCCGGCCTTCTTGGCCCAATCGAGCCAGAAGGGGCAGCCGGTGTCGGGGCTGAAGTGCCATTTGACGATTTCGACGGCGTGGGCATCCAGTTGGGCCTTGGCGGCCTGGATGGCGGATTTATCGACTGACATAGGAATGGATGGTTGCTGAGGGTTGACGATGGGCCACTGGGGGCGTCACGCGGGTGTACAACGGTTGCCGAGCGGCGGCCGGGCGGTGGCGCAAGTTGGTCGATTCGTGGTCAAGGTTTGGCGAGTTTGGCGCGCGCTTCGTCGTGGAAGGCGTAGAGGTGCGTGTTGGACTGCACGTAAATGACGCCGTTGGCAACGACGGGCGTGGAATAGACGGGCGAACCGAGGTTCGTTTCGCTGAGAATCTTCTTTTCCTTGCTGGCCGCCATGACAACGAAGTCGCCGTCCTCGTCGCCGACATAGACCTTGCCGTCCGCCACCAGGGTGGAGCCCCACATGTGGGCCTTCATGTCGTGGACCCAATAGAGCTTGCCGGTCTCGGCATCGAGGCAATGAACGAAGCCGGAGAAATCGCCGATGAACAACAGGCCGCTGGCCGGGTCGATGGACACGGTGGAGATGCTGCGGTGGATGCCTTTGTACTCCCAGATGACGCCGGACTTGGTGATGTCGCCGGTCTTGGCGGCATCGAGGCAAACGAGATGGCCGACGCCCTCGCCGTGCTCGGGGTCCTGGCCGGTGGCGACATAGACGCGGTTCTTGTAGAAGACGGGCGTGGCGTTGATTTCGCTGGGGCCTTCGGCATCCGGATATTTGATGGGCTTGCCGTCTTTGACTTTGTACTCGGGCGGGTTGGCGTCATACTTCCAGACGATTTTCAGGAAGCTGGTGTCCTCGCCTTTGACGGGCTTGGGGTCGAAGGCGTAGCAGAAGCCGTCGCCGCCGCCGAAGAAGATGAGGGGCTTGCCGTTGACGACGCCGGTGGAGGCGGAACTCCATTGGCCGTGGAAAATACGCGGGCCGATGGCGGCATCGTCTTCGGCGATGAACTGCCCGGTCTTTTTGTCCAGCGCGATGAAGCTGGGCGAGAGCGGCGAAGGAATGTTCGAGTGCGTCCAGTCCTGGCCGTTGGAGGTGCAGACATAGACGGCGTCGCCGAGGATGAGCGGCGAGGAATTGGAGGCGTTGTGCGGAAAGACGCCGAGTTCATCCATCATGTCATAGACCCAGATGATGTCAGCGTCCTTGGGGCCAATCTTGGCGGGGGGATTGCCGGTGTCTTTGACGACGTATTTGGCTTCGTCCTTCATGCCGTCGTTGCCGTTGGCCATGCCGTCGGCGTCCACGCAGATGACTTCGCAGCGGCTGGTGACGAGATAGACGCGGTTGCCTTCGACGGTGGGCGAGGAAAGGATGCCGAGGTTTTCCCAGTCGTTGACCTTGCCGGATTTGAGCTTGGGCACGACGAGCTGCCAGAGGAACGCGCCGGTCTTTTCATCGAAGCAGACGAGGACCGAGCGGTCGCCCTTGTGCTGGGGATCGCGGCCGCCCTCCTGCGAATAATCGTTGTTGGTGCCGACGAAGACCTTGCCGCCGGCGACGGTGACGTTGCCATAGGCCTGCGAGCCGAGCTTGGCGACCCACTTCACGTTCTTGGTGGTGGACATGTCCACTTCGTCGGTGCCTTTCTTGAACTTGCCGGGGTCGAAGCGGTCGGGCAGGCCCTTGGCGGGGGAATACATGTTGCGGCCGGGGTCATTGCCGCCCCATTGCGGCCAGTCCTGGGCGGAGGTTGCGACGGCGGTGGCCACCAGCGCAGTGGCGACGAGAGAGGGTGTCTTCATGTGTTCGGATTGCGGTTCAGTATGTCGTTGCGAGAAAACGTAAATGAAAACCGCGCCCGCTGCCAATGCGGCGAGCAGGGCGATGACTTTCATAAGTGAATGGGTTCAAGCGTTGCAAAACTTCAAATTTCAAAATCCAAACTTCAGAGAATGTTCAAACCATCAATTGGCCGTAACCTTCACGTTGTCGATGTGGGCGCGGATGTCCTGGGGCGAAAAGCTGAACAGGCCCGGCGAGCCGCTTTGGTGCGCGTTCTTGTGCTTCACTTCGAGCGTCCACGCCGACGGTTCGGGCTCGCCCTTCTTCCAGGCTTTGGCGCGAATCACGCCACTGCCATCGTTCGCCACGTCAACACGCGCCTTGAGGTGATACCACGTCTTCGCAGCGATGGTGAAATTCGGCGGCGCCGTGCCTTCAGGCACGCGCAGGCGGTCGAGGTTCGAATTGATTTCGAGCTTGTTGTCGTTGCCCTTCAAAATGACCGCGTAACGCTGGCAGATGACGCCAATTTCGGATTTCTTGCGGCGGTCGCCTTCGGTCATCACTTCGGCTTCGATGGTGTAATTCTTCATGTCCGGCCGGCCGAAGAAGATGGTGCCGCGCTGGAACAGTTTGTTCTCGATGGTCTTGGTCAGCACCTTGGAGCCGCCTTGTTCGCGGACCTCGAACTTGAAGCGCGCGCCAATCCACGGCAGCGGCGGATACGCAAACGCCGTGGCTTCCTCGACGTCATTGGTCGTTTTCTCGGTGAGCTGGAATGCCTCGAAATCTTCGGTGAAGGGGAGGTTGCGCAACACGCGGCCGCGGATGTAGCCCTTCAGGTTGCCCAGCGTCGCCTCGAAGGCGCCAGCGGAGGCGATGGGATCCTTGGCCGCCACGAGCTGGCCCTGGGCGTTGAACGAACCTTTCATCGTGGACTTCACGCGCGCGGTCGGCGGGATGTAAGACGCCCATTTGACGGTGGAGACATCCTTCACGTCTTCGACGACGAGGCCGTTGGCATCGAGCTTGCGGACGCGGAACGAAGCCACCTGCCCGGGCGTCAACGCCACTTCCGCGGGAATGATCTGGAGTTGCGTGGCCGGGCCGGGCTTGGGCCACTTCTCGGCGGGCGCATCCACCAGGCCCGGGTTGTTGCCCGCTTTGCCGAAGCAATAAAGTTTCTTGGTGGTCTGGATGTAAATCTTGCCGTTGTATGCCGTGGGGCTGCCGAAGCAACGGCCATCCAGCGCGGCGTGGTCGATGATGTCGCCTTTGGTCGGCGACGGTTTGATGATGAAGAAACCGCCTTTGGTGCCGGCTTCGCTGCCTGCCTCGGTCTTGCTGCCGGGGTCATCGAGGATGGGGACATAGAGCTTGCCATCGGCGTAGAGCGGGCAGGAGTTGCGCTGCTCGATGCCAATCTTCACCGGCGGGTTCCACAGAATCTTGCCGGTCTTGATATCGACGGCGTGGAAGTCGCCTTTTTCCGCGACGACATACACGGTGTCGCCCACGAGAATGGGCGAACTGGTCGAGGTGGAGATGTCGAGGCTCCAGAGTTCCACTTGATTGCGTTCGACGACGATGGGCCCGGGCTCGCCCGGCTTGGGTGCCACCTTCGGCACGGAGAACGCCACCATCTGCCCCGGCTCATACGGCGTGCCGTAAATGGCCACCACCGTGGAATCCTTGTGCACGACGACCGTGGCGTTGATGCCGGCTTTGCCGAGGGGCACGCGCCAGAGCGGTTCGCCGGTGCGCGCGTTGATGCAGCAGACGCTGCCGTCGCCGGTGGTCACGTACAGCACACGCTTGCCGTCGAGCCAGCCGAGATACGGATACGAATACGAACTGTCCTTCGGGCGGTCGGCGGGGCTGGAGGCCCAGACGAGTTCGCCGGTCTTTTTGTCGAAGGCATAGAGGCGATCGCCCACCGGACCGTGCGCGCCCCAGTTGCCGGTGATGCCGCGGGTGATGACGAGGTCGCCATCGATGACCGGTGTGGCGGTGCGCCCGTTCGGGAACGTCAGCCGGCCATATTCCTCCATCATCGAGACGTGCCAGAGCATTTTGCCGTCCGGCGTGAACGCGGCGAGGATGCCCTGCGTGCCCTGCATATAGACATTGCCCGTCTCGGGATCCACTGCCGGATTGGACGTCGCGTAGCGGGTGTAAATGATGTCGCTGAGGAAATCGTTGAAGCCGTGGCGCCAGAGTTCCTTGCCCGTCTCGGCGTCGAAGCAGGCGATGAATTCCTGGAGGTCCGTTCCTTCACCCGCGTAACCCATGATGTAAAGTTTGCCGTTGGCAATGACCGGCGTGGAAGCGCCGGAGAAATCTTTCGCCCAAAGCGGCTTGGCTGGATCGAGCTTGTCGGGCAGCCCCTTTTCGGTGGAAGTGCCGTTTTGCGCGGGGCCGCGCCAGGCGAGCCAGCCCTTGACGGCGGCATCGGCGGAGGTGGCGAGGGCGAAGGCGAAGGCGAAGACGACGGTGAGCAGGGTTTTCATGGGGAATTACAAACTAAAAACTCCAAGCAGCAAACACCAGAGAAACTTCAAACCGGGGCCATGAAGTGGTGGAGTAATGGAGTGATGGGGTTGGCGAATGACGCGCGGGGGAAGGCGAAGCTGTAGCGCAGGTTTCCAACCTGCCGTATCGCCGGTTTCCAACCGGCTGGGCGTGGACAACTGCAGCCCAAGTCTCCCGGGTGCAAACCGCGTGAAGGAGGCGATGCGTCCTTCCACA
>JBFMBT010000220.1:0-11427 GCA_040754875.1 Verrucomicrobiota bacterium
GGTAGTTCGCCTGATGAATCAGGCAAACGAGAATGTTGGCCACCGTTTGCAAAGATTTTTGTCTCAGTGGTTAGCAGTTGTCTCAGGTGTCTTGGCGTTAAGCGGCAAAACGTGTCACGCTGCCGGTATGAACGCACCAGTCGTTCAAGACGTGAAAACGTTGCCACCGGCAAACGGTGACCGGCCCGGCGCGCCAGGCTCCGGCGCGCCGCCGCGCCCCATTTGGCCTGTGCCAGAGTGGAGCGCCGCCCCGCGATCACACCAACCCGTCCCCAATCGAAAATCGGAAACCGGAAGTCGAAAATCCCAATGCTATCCGGCCCTATACCGGCGCTCCCGCCCGTTCCCGGGATTTCCCACTTATTCCCGGCTCAGCGGGAAAAAAATTTCACGCTGCGACGATTCAACGCATCACGCATCACGATACCTCCATCCTGCAAACCGCCCGCTTCTGCCCGATACTGCCCGCTTCTGCCACATAATATTTTTTACCATGAACCGGGCACTTCGAACTTTGAACCTCTGCCGCCCCTCATTCGCCCGCTTCCGCCACATACCGCCACATACCGCCACATAATTTTTTTGGCCGCCATGACTCCACCCCTCCAACTCTCCGCGATGCTCTCCCATCGCAAATCCCAATCGCTCCGCCGCTCGACCAAATCACGCCGCCGCCCGGCGGCGGCTGGACACATTGGGCATCGTGGACGAAGGCCGAGGCGGAGGAAGACGATGACGATTTTAGGCCGCCAGGAAATGGTGGGACGTGGCGGCGGCGGGGAAGATGACCGGCCTGCCCTTGACCGCCAGTGCCCCGGCAAATTCCGGCGCCGGAGTGAAGGCCATGATGGACCAGTAAGATGTGTGCCACGAATTGTCGGGCACACTGAAGAGCCGGACCGAGTTGCCGCGCGAGAGGGAGACATCGATTTGCTTGAGCGCCTCATCGAGCGTGCCGCCGTTGGCCTTCAGGCAGGCTTCCTTGCGCGTCCAGCAATTGAAGAACGCTTCCGTGCGCAACTCCGGCGGCAGGGCGCGCCATTGGGCGAGTTCGCGCGGCGTGAAGAACCGCGCGGCAATCTGGTCGGCCTCGGTGATGGGCCGGATGTGTTCGACGTCGATGCCAATCTCGCAATCGCGCGTGACAGCAATGAGGGCCAGGTCATCCGAGTGGCTCACATTGAAGTGCAGCACGGCGGAATCCGGGACCGGCGTGAGGCGCGGTTTGCCATTGCGCCCGTAGAAGAAAAAGATCTGGCGCGGATCCAGATGAAGATAATTGCCGAGCAACTTGCGTAGGAAACCGCGCCCCGTCACGAAGCGGCGATGGTCGCGCGGGAAATGAAAGCGGGCCGCGCGGGCGCGTTCGTCGCCGGACAGAAGCCGCTCGAACTCAGGTAACGGTATGACTGTTTGGTCGAGCCAGATGCGCCAGACATGGACTTCATCGCATGGCAAGGCAACGTCCGCGGCGGGCTTTTGCCAGGCCACGCAGGGGCTGCCGACATTCTCCAACTCATCGGACGAGAGTGGCGGTGCGGGTCGGGACAGGCTCCAGAATCTGGCTGTCAGTTCGTTTTTCATAGACCAGTTTCCCGTAGTCGAGCTTGATGATCCGGTCGGCGAAGCCGAAGTAACGGTCATCATGGGTGATGACGAGGACGGTTTTGCCGCGGGCTTTGAGTTCCGGGAGCAACTGACGGTAAAAGATATCCTTGAATTGCGGATCTTGATCGGAGGCCCATTCATCGAAGAGGTAGAAGGGCCGGTCTTCGAGGTAGGCGGTGAGCAGGGCGAGCCGTTTGCGCTGGCCCTGGGAAAGAGCGGTGGTGGAGAGCGCGCCGTTCTTGATCTTCACTTTGGAATGGAGATGAAGCTGGACGAGATAATCCTGAGCCTGGGCATCAACGGTGGCGGTTTCCAATCCCAGGAGGCTTTCGAAGACATAGAAATCCGCAAACACAGCGGAGAAGAGCTGGCGGTAATCATCGCGGTTTTTGTCCGTGATGGGCTTGCCATCCAGGAGGATGTCGCCGGTCTCGGGCGGGTAAAGGCCGGTGATGATTTTGGCGAGCGTGGATTTGCCGCTGCCATTGCCGCCGACCAGGAAAACCAATTCGCCGGGCTCGAAGGTAAGGTTGACGGGGCCGAGGATGAAGTGGTTGTCCTCCTTTTCGCGGTGATAGGAGTGGGTGACGTTGGACAGTTGCAAGCGCTCGAAGGCCATTTCGCGTTCGGGCCGCGCAAGCGGACAGGCTTCGTTGGAATGGCTGGCGAGCGAGATGCCGAGTTGTTCGATTTTGCGGAGGGACACATCGGCGCGTCCGAACGCGGAGAGGCTGCCGAGGACGCCCGCGAGCGGACCCATGAGATAGAGCGTGGTGACCACGAAGCCGGTGAGCGCGGCCGTGCTGATGGTGGCGAGGATCGGCAGCAGAAACAGGATGAGCCCGACGAGCGCGAAAAACAGAAACTGGCTCCAGCCGTGGGCGAGGATGAAACGAATTTCCGCAGCGACGTTGTGGCGCGAGAAATTTTCGGTCGTGGCGCGAACGTTTTCGGCCAGGAACTTGCCGCGGCGGTTGCGATGCAGCTTGAGTTCCTTGACGCCTTCGGTGAGCGCGCGGAAGTGGCTGAACAGTTTGTCCTCCTCCTCGCGCGCGAGCGTCAGGTGGTCGAAGCCCGCGGCGATCATGGCGCGATAGCCGATGGCGCCGACGAGGATGAACAAGGACATGGCGAAGGCGACCGTCCAGGAGAGCCAGCCGAGATACACGGCGCCGCCGACGAGAATGGCGATGTTGACGGAGAAGGTGGGGATGATGAGTAGCGCCTGCGTGATATTGAGAATGTCCTCGGTCAACGCGACCATGATGCGCGGAGTGCCGATTTTCTCCAGGTGGCGCAAGGGAACGGCGAGGATTTTTTCGACAAGGTCGCGGCGCAAGGCGGCAATGGCCTCCTGGGAGAAGCGGGCGAGGACGACCTGGGAAAAGCAACTGGTGGCGATTTTGCCCAGGCCCAGGGTGACGAAGCCGATGATGAGCCCGGCGGCCAGGGTGCCGGAATTGTTGAGGGCGACATTGACCATGGCGATGACGCCGGCGTTGCAGGCGCCGCTGAGCAGCGCGATGACGCAGGTGAAGAGCATCGGCCCGCGGGCGGTTCGTAACAGGAATCGGACTAGGTTCATATTGATTTCCCGGCTGGTTGCTGAGCCTGCGAGAGGCAGCGTTGAAGTTCCCCGGCGACGAGGCGGACATGCGGCTCGGCGAGGATATCCTCGTGAGCACCGGGCACGATGCGGACATCGACCCCGGCGGCGAATTCGCCCCAGCCATAAAGCGGGTCGTAGGAACAAAGGAACTGATGGCCACGCGTGCGGAAAAGCGTAACCGGGCCGGCGTATGGTTTGGGCAGATGCTCCATCAGAGCGCGCACATGAACTTCCCAAAGCCCGCGCCGCTCCTCGGGCATGGAGGAGAGGTCAACCATTTCATCCACGTCCGGCTTCGAAGCGGATGGCGCGAGGCGGGAGAGCAGCGCCTTTCGGAGCGAGCGAAACTTCCACCCGAGCAGCTCACGGACCTGACGGGCCGGGAGCTGAAGGAGGTAACTGATCCAATAGCCCAGGTTCTTGACAAAGCGGTAACAAAAGGCGGGCGTCCAATGGATGCGGTTGTAGCTGGAGTTGGGCGGAGCGCAATTCAGGAGCGCCAGCAGGGCAACCTTTTCGCCCTGAGCCTCCAGCACGCGGGCCATTTCGTACGCGACATTGCCGCCGAAACAATAGCCGCCGATGAAATAGGGCCCATGCGGTTGAATCGCGCGGAGATCGGCGGCGTAATGGGCGGCCATCTCCTCGATGGTGGCGAATTCATCGAGGCCATCGAGGCCGCGGGACTTGAACGCATACACCGGTTGGTCGGAGCCAAGATGATGCGCCAGATTCGTGTAGCCCCACAACATGCCGCCGCCCGCGCCGTGGACGAAGAACAACGGCGGGCGCGAGCCGTGCGGTTGAATTTCGAGAATAGAAGTGCAGGTGGGCGCGCGGACCGGTTCCTCCTGACGAATGATACGGGCAAGCTGTTCGATGGTGGGCGATTGGAAGACCGTCGTCACCGGCAGCTTTTGTCCCATGAGCTTTTCAATCTGGGCGACGAGCCGGACGGCCATGAGGGAATGCCCGCCCAGGTCGAAGAATTTGTCCTGCACACCGACGGGGCGCGTGCCCAGGACGTATTCCCAGATTTCGGTCAATTGAAGTTCGGTGGGATTGCGCGGCGCCACGTAGGAGTTGGCCGAAGCCGCGGACTGGCGGGCCGGGGCCGGGAGGGCCTGGCGGTTCACCTTGCCGTTGGCGTTCAACGGGAGCGACGGCAACGGCATCAGCGAGGCCGGCACCATGTAATCGGGCAACTGGCGGCGGAGGTGCTGGCGCAATTCCTCGGCCGACGGCGGTGTGGACTTGTCGGAAACGAAATAGGCGGCGAGTTGTTTGGCGCCCGAGGTGTCGGTGTTGGCGACGACAACGGATTCACGGACGGCAGGGTGCTCGTTCAAGATGGCTTCGATTTCAGTAAGCTCGACGCGGAAGCCACGAATCTTCACTTGCGAGTCGATGCGGCCGACGAATTCGATGACGCCATCGGGCAGCCAGCGAACAAGGTCGCCGGTTTTATAAAGGCGCGCGCCGGGTTCGGAAGAAAAGGGATGCGCGATGAATTTTTCGCCGGTCAGTCCGGGTTGATTCAAGTAGCCGCGCGCGAGGCCGTCGCCGCCAATGTAGAGTTCGCCGGGCACACCGATCGGAACAGGGCGCAGGTGTTGGTCGAGAACATAGAGTGTCGTATTCGCGATGGGCCGGCCAATGGGACTGGTTTTGGCGCCGTCTGGCACGCGGCGGATGAGATGCCAGGTGGCGAAGGTGGTGGTTTCGGTCGGCCCATAGACATGGAGGAGTCGCCGGGGCGGGCCGTTCTTGAGGACAGCGGCCACCCAACGAGGATCGACTGCTTCGCCGCCGAACATCAGGGTGCGAAGCGTGGAAAACGCTTTGGGCACTTCGCACGCCAATTGATTGAACAGCGCGGTGGTCAGGAACATGACCGTGACGCCGGATTTCTGGATTTGCTCGACGAATTCGCGGGGAGACAGGACGACGTCCTTGGTGATGATTTCCAGGCGCGCGCCGTGGAGGAGTGCGCCCCAGACTTCGAATGTCGCGGCGTCAAAGGAACAGTTGGAGGCCTGGGCAATGACGTCCGAAGGGTCGAGTTGCACATAGTCCGTGTTCAGCAGCAAGCGGAGGATGGCGCGGCGCGGGATGGAAACGCCCTTGGGCCGGCCGGTGGATCCGGAGGTGTAAATGACGTAGGCCAGGTGGTCGTTGTTGGCGGTCACTGGAGGATTGGACTTGCTCTCGCGGGCGATGATCTGAGTGTCGGCATCGATGGTGACGAGGGCGGGCTTGGGGGAGGAATCAGGCTTCGCGAGTGGGGGCTCGCCCTCACCCTTTCCCTCTCCCCCAGGAGAGGGGATGCGATGCAGAGCGCGTTGGATATTCGAAGGCCCGTTGGAGAATGCAACCGTGGGTGGTTCGATAGTCAGAGCCTCGTTACCTCGGCTGCTACAAGGTTCGCGGGCCGGGACGGATGCCAGCAAATCGACGGCGGCGGCGCGCAGTTTTTTCTGGGTAAGCAACACAGGCGCTTCACCGTCCTGAAGCATGAAGGCGAGGCGTTCGCGTGGGTAAACGGGATCCAGAGGCAGATACGCGCCGCCAGCCTTGAGCGTGGCAAGCAAGGCGACCACCATGTCCAGCGAACGTTCCAGGAAGATGGCGACCCGCGTGTCCGGCTGGACGCCGAGTTTGCGCAGGTGATGCGCGAGTTGGTTGACGCGCTCATTCAGTTCGCGGTAAGTCATTCGCTGGTCTTGAAACGCAACTGCGATGGCATCGGGAGTGGTATCGGCCTGTTCTTCAAAAATCCGGGTGATGGGGATGTTGCGCGGGTACGCAGTGCGCGAGTCATTCCAGGACACCAGGACTTGCTCGCGTTCCTGCGCTGAGAGCAAGGGCAAGTCGGAAAGGCGCTGGTTGGGGTTGGCGACGATGCTTTCGAGGAGCGACTGGAAATGGCCGAGCATCCGCTCGATGGTCGATTCGTCGAACAAGTCGGTGCTGTATTCGGCGGCGACCCGCATGCCCTGGGCGTCTTCATCGACTTGCAGCGTGAGATCGAACTTGGCGGTGCCGGTGTCCACCTTGTCCACGGGAATGGGAGTGACCGTCAGGCCCGGAAGTTTCAGTGATTGGGACGGGACATTTTGCAGCACGAACATCACTTGAACGAGCGGCGAATGGCTGGGCGTGCGGTCGGGGTGGAGTTCTTCGACGAGCTTTTCAAAGGGCAGCTCCTGATAGGCAAACGCGCCGAGGGTGGTTTCGCGCGTGCGCTGGAGAAGCTCGCGGAAAGTGGGGTTGCCCGAGAGATTGCCGCGCAGCACCAGCGTGTTGATGAAGAAGCCGATAAGGTTTTCGGTTTCGATCTGGTTGCGCCCGGCAATGGGAGAGCCGATCAGGATGTCTTCCTGACCCGTGTAGCGATGGAGCAGGGCGTGGAAGGCGGCGGTCAGCGTCATGAACAGCGTGACGCCTTCCTTCTGGCTGAGCGCGTTGAGGGCGGCGAGCAGCGGTTTGGGAAACACCTTCCAATGCCAGCGGCCGCGGAAGGTTTGCACCGCCGGGCGCGGGCGGTCAGCGGGCAGGTCCAGCAATGTGGGCGCCCCGGCGAGTTGCTGCTTCCACCAGGCGAGATTCTTTTCCAGCACCTCACCTTGCATCCATTGGCGCTGCCACACCGCAAAATCGGCGTATTGGATGGGCAGGCCTGGAAGCATGGCGGCGCGCCCGGCGACAATGCCGCCGTAGATAGCGGCCAGTTCGCGGACCAGCAGGCCAAGCGACCAGCCGTCCGAAGCGATATGGTGCAGGGTCAGAAGCAACACGTGGTCGTCCGGACCGAGCCGGGCGAGAACAGCGCGCAACATCAGATCGGTGGCGAGGTTGAACGGACGAACCGCTTCTTCCTGAAACAATTGCTGGATGGCGTCGTGGCACTGGCTTTCGGAGGTGCTATTCAACTCTACCGCGCGCACCGGGACCGAAGCCGCTTCGTCGATGAATTGCACGGGCTCGTCATCGACGCGGACGAAGCGGGTGCGCAAGGATTCGTGACGGGCGACGATGGCGGACAAAGATTGTTCGAGAGCCCGTTGATCGAGGCGGCCTTGCAGGCGCAAGGCCAGGGAAATGTTGTAAAGCGGACTATCCGGGGCGAGCTGATGGAAGAACCAGAGGCGTTGTTGGGCGAACGAGAGCGGAGGCAATTCCGAAGGCGCGCGGCGGGGGATCGCCAGCGCCTTGGGCTTCGGCTTCAGTTCGCCGCGCAGCCGTTTTTCGAGCAACGCGCGCTTGGCGGGCGAAAGCTCGGCCTGGCGCGTGGCGGCTTCGTTGTCCACGATCATGACTGGCCCTTTCGGTTCGGCTGAAGTGCAAGGGTCTTCGTTTCGCTCCGGCTGCCAATCGACCTGTCGGCCCCGCTTCTGAACGATTCGATTTGTTCCAAGTGCTTGTCCGGCTGCGAGAGAAACAGTCGATGCGCGCTCCGCGTGGTTCGTGTGTCCGGTCCACTTGACCCTAGCATACGGAAGCAGCTTAAGCTGTGTTGGATGGACGCTGAAGTGGGTGAACCCCGCGATAGCCGGGGGAGAAGACCCCATGGGTAACAGGAACCACAAATGACGAAGGCGCGGCGGTCACGATAAGACGGCAACAGCGCGGCGCACCTCTTCGTCGGTCAGGTTGGTGATTTCGTGGACGAGCAATTCCTCGATCACCCTGGCCAGGGCGGCAATGGTGGGTTCGGTGAAAAAGCGGCGCATCGGAAGTTCAACTTGAAACGCTTCGCGCACACGAGAAATCACGCGCGTCATGAGCAGCGAATTTCCGCCCAGTTCAAAAAAATTGTCCTGCGTGCCAGCTTGCTCGAGGCCGAGGATTTCACGCCATATACTTGAAAGGGCCTCCTCCGTTGGCGTGCGTGGGGCAACATATGTCTGTGGCAGGCTCGGCCTGGCCGGGTCGGGTGCGGGAAGCGCTCGCCGATCGATTTTCCCGCTCGGCGTCAGTGGGAATGCATCAAGGAACACAAAGGCCGCCGGCAGCATGTATTCGGGCAATTTTTGCGCGAGATGATCGCGCAGCTCGGTCATGGTAGGAGGTGGCTTGCCCGGCGCCGCGATTACATAAGCGACCAGGCGCCTTTCGCCCGCTCGCTCCTCGCGCGCAACGGCGACGCATTCACGCACTGCGGTGTGATGCGCCAGCGCGGTTTCGATTTCTGTCAATTCGATGCGGTACCCGCGGATTTTGACCTGGTGGTCAATGCGTCCGAGGAATTCGATGTTTCCGTCCGAAAGGTAGCGAGCAAGATCGCCCGTCCGATAGACGCGCACATTGCGGTCGTTGAGAAACGGATGCGGGACGAATTTTTGCGACGCCAGGTCATCGCGGTTCAAATAACCGCGCGCCAGACAATCGCCGCCAATCAGCAGTTCCCCGGGCACACCGACGGGCGCTGGCCGGCCACAGGCATCGACAATGTAAATCTGTGCATTGGCAATGGGCCGGCCAATGGGGGGGAGTTTGGGCCACTTTTCAGCCGATCCGGAAAGCGAAAATGCGGTTACCACATGGGTTTCCGACGGGCCGTATTGGTTGTGCAGGACGCAGCCCGGCAAACGTTCAAACAGACGGACGAGTTTGGGCGTGATTTGCAGTTGTTCGCCCGCCGTGATGATTTCGCGCAAGGCGGTCGGAAGCGCCACCTCGTCCGTGGCAACGTCGGCGAGTTGCTGCAAAGCGACAAACGGCGCAAACAGCCGCTCGATGGATTGGTCCCGCAGGAAACGCAAAAGCGTAATCGGGTCGCGACGCAACGATTCGTCGCACAAGACGAGCGTGCCGCCGCCGCACCAGGTGGAGAACATTTCTTGAAATGAGACATCAAAGCTCAGTGAGGCAAACTGCAAGGTGCGCGCGCCCGGTCTGGCCGAGAAGTGGTTGAGTTGCCAGTTGACCAAATTGACGAGTGGCCGATGGGGCATCGCGACGCCTTTGGGAACGCCGGTTGAGCCGGAGGTGTGAATGACATAGGCAAGGTTGTCGGGACTGACGGATGTTTGCGGCGAAGGCGATGCGACGCGGCCAGCGAGTTCGATGGTATCGAGGCATACCATTTGCGGCGCGAATGGTGAAAGCAGGTCACGAAGGGATGTTTGGGTGAGAACCACGGGCATCCGTGAGTTTTCCACCATGAGGCGAAGGCGTTCAGTTGGAAACGCGGGATCCAGCGGGACGTAAGCCCCACCGGCTTTGAGTATGCCGAGCACGCCGACCATGGCGTTGAGTGAGCGTTCGAGGCAGATTCCGACGGGGACATCCGGCTTCACGCCCAGGGATTGCAGGTGATGCGCGAGCTGGTTCGCGCGGCGATCAAGTTCGCGATAAGTCAATTGCTGGTCACCGAAAGTGACGGCGATGGAATCGGGGTGGCGCGCAACTCCTTCGGTGAACAATTCGTGGATACATTTTCTGCGCGGGTATTCCACGGACGTGGAATTCCATTCAATGAGGATTTGGTTTTGTTCACGAGGAGACAGGGCCCGCAGACTCGCGATGCGCTGGTGCGGGTCTTGAACCGCCTGCTCCAGGAAGGTGCCAAAGTGGCCGAGCCAGCGACGGATGGTGTCGGCCTCGAATAGAGCCGTGTTGTAACGACAATCCAATCTCAGATTTTGGCCGGCTTCCGTGACATTGAGGCTGAGGTCAAAATTTGTGCGGCTTTGCGAATTGGGAACGAACTCTGCTTCAAGGCCGGCGAAGCGGCATTTCTCCATGTGTCCAAGGTTGAACGTGATGGATACCAGCGGCATCCGGCTGGTGTCACGAGGAAGGTTCAATTTTTGAAGCAATGCTCCAAAGGTGCACTTTTGATGTTCGAGCACTGTCAGAAACATTTTTTGGACCGAGGCGAGGTGCGCGGCAAAAGATTGGTCCGGAGAAACCCGTCCCCGCACGGGCAGGAACTGGACGCAATGCCCGACGAGGCCGGCTCCTCCCGGCACCGATCTGTCGGCAGTCGGGACTCCGATCACAATGTCGCCCTGGCCGGTCAATTGGTGCAACCATGCGTAACATCCGGCAAGCAGAGTCGCAAACAGAGTGCATCCCTGGCGCGCGCTCAATCGCTTTAATTCCTGGCTCAATGCAGCGGGAATGGAGGCGGATACGCGGGCGCCGGCAAACGTCCAGACGGAAGGCCGCGGGTGGTCCGCGGGCAATTCGAGCACAGGCGCGTCTTGGTCGAATTGCTTGAGCCAGAAAGTGCTTGAGTTGACCGCGACCGAACTTTCCAGTTGGCGGGCTTGCTCTTGTACGTACGCCGAGAACTGCAAGGGCCGCGGCAGCGCTTCAAGCGTGTCACCACATTCGATGGAATACAGGTGTCCAAGTTCGCGGAGCAAAACGCCCAGCGAATGGCCATCGCAAATGATGTGATGCACCGTCAGCACAAGGACATGGTGCGTTGCGCCCAATTTTACGAGTTGGACGCGCAAGAGCGGGCCGTTGGCCAGATCAAAAGGAAGCGTGGCTTCCTTGAGTTCGAGCGATTGCATCCGGGCATCGCGCTCCGCCGTGCCCAGGTTGGACCAGTCGAGCAGGTGGAGCCCCGGTTTGGGGGGTGGTTGTACGAGCTGGAATTCTCCGTTGGGAGCGAAGCTCGTGCGCAGCGCTTCGTGGCGTTCCAACAGACCACGGAGCGCGTGGCCCAATGCACGCGGCCGCAAGTTCCCGCGCAAGTGTATCAGCAGGCATTCGTTGAACGCGCAGGAAGCTTCATCACTCATCTGCGAAGCGATCCACAACTCGCGTTGCGCCTGGGTCAACGGAAACCTTGCCTCCTCGGGACAGGGTGCGGTCACGCCTGGAGGCGGTGATTCGACCGATTTTGGTGTTTGATAAGAAGTGGGCGGCTGACGGGATTCAATATGCGATGCCAGCGTTTCGATGGACGGGAATTCCATCAGCAGTTGACGGAACGCGACGGCGACACCGAATTGCTTTTCGATCGCCAGGCTTGCCTGGGTGAGGAGCAGCGAATCAAAGCCTAGTTCAACAAATGATGATGCGGGAGACGCCGTTGTGAAATCGTTTCCGGATAGATCACGCAGCAGGGTTTTTAACTCGATGATGATTTGTTCTTTGGGGGACAGAGGCGTCTCCCGGTCAGATGCTGGTGGGCCGGGGCGCGCGGGTTGGGGCGTCTCTTTGTGCCCGGCCAATGATTGTGGCGCTTC
>JBFMBT010000221.1:0-11377 GCA_040754875.1 Verrucomicrobiota bacterium
GTCTCCCTCACCCCGACCCTCTCCCCAAGGAGAGGGAGACGTTGTTGCCGCGTCCGAAGAAATAGCCGCGGTTGGACTCGCCATGGTGTCCCGGGCAAAGTTGGCGACTTCGTATTGGCGAAATCCGTTCGCGCCGGTGAAGTCGATCAATTCCTCATACATGGCGGCGGCCAGTTCCTCGTCCACATCAAACTCACCCGCCTGCAACTGGTGAAACAACGGCGTGTCCTCTTCGTAAATGACCTCGTAGCTCGACAGGTGCTCGCTGCCTAGGGCCACGGCTTCGCGCAACGTAGCGCGCCAGATTTCCATCGTCTGCCCGGGGATGGCAAACATGAGGTCGATGTTGAGATTGTCGAAGCCGGCTTGGCGCAGCGTGTCGAACGACTTGAATACCATGTCGCGCGAATGGACGCGGCCCAGGCGGTCGAGCAGCCTTTCATCGAGCGATTGCACCCCCATCGAGATGCGGTTGACCCCGCAATCGCGGAGCAGCTTCGCCTTGTCGAGCGAGACGGTGGCGGGGTTGCATTCCACGGTCCACTCCTGTGCGCCCAAAAGATTCAGCCGCTCCATTGCCTTCAGGATTGTTTCCCATTGCCGGAGATTCAGAAGGGAAGGTGTGCCGCCGCCGAAGAAGACGGTGCGCGGTTTCAGATCGGATGCGACCAACTCCAGTTCACGAACCAGGGCGGAAACGTAGCGATTGACGACGTCGCCATGTGCCGCTTCGGAATAGAAGGCGCAGTACTCGCATTTCTGCGCGCAAAAGGGGACGTGGATATAAAGGCTGCCGACGGGGTCGGCGCACCGGTTCGTCATAAAAAATGACGATACCGCTCAGAATGCCCGGAGTGAAGCAAATCCCTCCAGATACACCGTCGCCCAACCAACCCTTGACAACCGTGGCGCTCTACTGCGCGGAGCGCTGCACGTTTTGGGCCTTAAGGCCCTTGCCACTATCGATAATATCGAAGTGAACGACTTCCCCTTCGTTCAGGGTTTTATAACCCTGCCCCATGATGGAGGTGTGGTGAACGAAGACGTCCTGGCCCGAGTCCTGCGCAATGAAGCCGTAGCCCTTCTTGTTATCGAACCACTTGACTTTGCCGCTAGCCATATGAACTCCTGCGATGAGAGACGCACATTGCCAGAAAAAGAAAAAAGCACAGGCAGCCAGCTCACAGCCTGTGCTTCGTTCAAATATCCGGCATGACCTGCATGCGTCCCACTGGGAGCGAAATTATGAATTTCAGGTAAAATCGTCAAGCACTCATTTGACAAATCTCATGCGCTGATGAAGTTTACTGGTTTTTAACCAGCCGAAGGAAAACTGAAGGAATGTTGGCTCCATTTGCCGCAACCCGCACGCATCCAACGGTCATGGGAGGACGCCCCCAGTCCAGAGCCACCCGGCACTACGCCTTGCGCGCGCCGCCGGTTGCCGCGTTCTCGATCGCCTGCAGAATCCCCGTGTTGCAGGCCCGGACATCGCGCGCCAGTTGCGCCGCCAGCACAAACAACAGTTCGCTGGCCAACGTCGGGTTGGACTTGAGCAGTTCCTCGTAGCGCTTGCGTTTGAGCGAGACGGCGGACACAAAGCCGTCTGCCCGGCAATTCGCAGTGCGAGCGCCGCCGTTGAGAAAAGTCACCAGGCCGAAGATATCACCAACATTCAACGTGCGTTCAACAGGCACCTGATTCGGTGACGTGGTGTGCGTGCTGACGATCACCTTGCCGCCGAGAATGACAAAGAACTCGTCCTTGTCACGGGTGCTTTCCTTGCCGGCCTTGACCATGAAGCGACCGTCGGGATACGTGGAGAAGTCCAAGGTTTCTTCCAAGGCCTTGAGGTGAGTGTCTTTGAGGCCTTTGAATACCGGCAGATCACGCAATTTCGCAATGCTCATGATTTGCCTTTCAATGGAACCAGCAGCATTCCCAGCAGGTCTTTGATCCAACTACGCTGCTCGCCGATAGGCGCTGCGCCCTGCACCAGCCGGCCATCTTTGGACTCGATCAATCCAAGCGACGTGCGATGCAGGCGTTCGGCCAGGTCGCTGGCCAGTGCTTCCAGCAGGGCACAGGCCCCCATGGGATTGGTGCGTAGAAAATCTTTCAGGGCTTGGTGCGAGAACTCCAACACTGTCGCATCGGAAGCCACCCGCACCGTGGCCGACGCCGGGCCCGGGTCGAGCAGCGAGATTTCGCCCACCCACTCGCCGGCCCCCACCTCGGGCAAATCTATCTGGTTCTTTTCTTTGCCCACCGTCACGCGCAACGAACCCGTCTCCACAATGAACATGGAATGGGCATGTTCGCCTTGTTTGATGATTACCTCGCCCTTGCGCAATTCAAAAACGCAAACCACGTAAAGCAAACGGTTCACGTCAGCCTCACTCATACCTCGCGTGAGACGGCCCAACGCCTTGCCAAGTTTAGGGTCCACGATTTCCACGGTTGCAGTAGTTTGTCCGAGGACTGAAGGACTTATACGAAGAAACCAACGCAAGGTCACGCGAAATCATGCATCAAAAAATGGCCTCCAAACACTCATAATTGCGCCCCGAAAGGCAAGATCCGCTTCGCAAGCTGTTACACCAAAAAGGGTTAGACTACGACATCAATCGCTTGCGGAGCGCGGCGGCCAGGTCCGCCAGCGTTTCCACGAGCGGGACATGATATCGGGCGCACACCACTTCGATGTTGCCCTTGCGCCAGTAACCGTCGGGACAGCACACCAGCGCTTTGCCCGAGCGCGCCGCCAGGCCGAGTTCGAGCAAGGTCACCGGCGCTTTTGTGATTGGCGCGAAATAGAACACGATGTGCGTGGCCAGTTCCTGCGCAGCCAGTTCCCACTCGACCTGTTCGCGGAAGCGCGCGTCGCGCCAGCGCTGCTCCCACGATGCGTCCCATTCCTCGCGGCGCGGATTCAAAATGACTATGTCCAGATCGGCGAGCGATTGCGCGAGGGATGTTTGCCAGTCTTCCGCCGTGCCCATCTCAATCGAACCGGCGAGAAAAACGGCGGGTTTTCCGCCAGGCAAAGGCAACGGCGCAGGCGGTTTGAGCACCACGGCCATCCGTTGCTCAAAGTTTGAGGTGCGGCCAAAGATCCGCGACAGCGGCGCGCAGATTTATATAAAACGGCCCGAATTCACCGTACCGCGCACTGACCTCATCAAAGCGCATTTCATACACGATATCACGCAGAGCATCCATCTGGTGCGCCACGAGCGTGACGCCCCATTCCCAGTCATCGAGGCCGGTGGATGAAGTGATGAGTTGGGTGACTTTGTTGGCGAATTTGCGTCCCACGCGCGCATGCCCACCCATCAGTTTCTTGCGGGCGTCGAAGTCGAGCGAATACCAGTTGTCATTGCCCGAACGCCGCTTGGCCATGGGATAAAAGCCCATGATTTCCCAATCGGGCAGTTCGGGATAAAGGCGGTAATGTTCGTATTCCTTCTTGCGCTCGAGCATTTCGGCCAGGCGTTTTTCGAAGGCGTCGGTGCCGGGCTCAAGTTTTTCGTGGGCGGTGAGCTGGCGTTTGAAATCGTCTTCGGTGGTGGCGTATTCAGAGAGTTCCGTGATGCTCAGGAAGGTATAGACCGGAACCAGCGAGCCCGGCGGAAAGCAATCTTCCAAGTCGCGATGCATTTGGGCGAGTTGGGCGCCTTCGGCGGCGTATAAAACAAAAGCGAGATCCGCCTTGCCGCCGATGTTGGCGTAAGTGACCACGCGCGGGTGGGATGGATTGTTGTTGGCCGCGCAGAGGGCCTCAAGTTTTGCGCGCGCCTTGGCCGAGGCATCGGCGGGCAACGCGGCCCAGCGGACGCGGTCGATCCGGTAAAACAGGTGCATCACGTGGATGCCTTGATTCAATTTGACAACGGGTAACGCCATAGAGCTTGGCAAGCTAAGGTGGGAACGGAGATTCAGTCAACTTGCAACACCTGTTCCAGCAGATGCGGGAGTTGCGACAGGAATGCGGTGCCACTGGCGACGAGCGTGGCCCCCGCCTGGCGGGCTTGGGCCTGAAGGGCGGCATTTTGCTCATCCGTATAGGCCAGAACGGGCAGATGCTGGGTGGCCGGGTTCGCGCGCAACTGGCTGACGAGCGCGCACATATCCGCCTTGGAGGAAACAAGATCCATCACCACGAGCATGGGTTTTTCGCGCTCGGCGCTTTCGAGGAAGCTGGCGGCATCCGCCACCATCTGGACACGGTACCCCAACTGTTCCAAGCGGTTGGGTAACTGGCTGCCGGGGAGCAGGTTTTCGTAGATCAAGAGCGCCAGCGGCATCGTCATGGCGCGAGAGTGGAACAGGCGTCCGGAAAAAGCAAAAAGTTTTCCGCACCTGGACAGCCTCCGGCCGCCGCTTCGCCAACCCTCACGCCATCAAGATGCTGCATTCCACAGGAAATGCGCTTGACGATGTTTTTGCCGCTCCGTATCTTAGATTATACAACGATTTGATTGCTGGTCTGGCCAGCGCATGAAAGTCGGAGATTATTCTACCGACTTTTTTATTCCCCGCGAGGGGAGATTGAGACGATCGAACTATGAACGCCGAATTCTTGTCCATCTTGGATTACTGGGAGAAGGAAAAGGGCATCGCCAAAGATGTCCTGCTGGCGGCGGTTCAGGAAGCGTTGGTTTCGGCTGCCAAGAAAGCGGTTGGCCCGGCGCGTGAACTGCGTTGCAGCATCAACCCCAAGTCCGGTGACATCCAGGCGTTTGCAAAGCTCATCGTCGCCGAAAAGGTGATTTCCAAGCACGACGAGATCGGACTGGTCGATGCGCGCCGCATCAAGCCGGACGCGCAACTGGGCGAGGAACTGGAAATCGAAGTCACGCCGCATAATTTCGGGCGCATCGCCGCGCAGTACGCCAAGCAAGCCCTCATGCAGCAGGTGCGCAAGGCGGAGAAGCAGTTGATTTACGACGAATTCAAGGATCGCACCGGCGACATCGTCAGCGGCGTGGTGCGGCGGTTTGACCGCTCGGATGTCATTGTGGATCTTGGCAAGTTCGAGGCGCTGATGCCCAACCGCGAACGCGTGCCCATCGAAGAATACCAGATTGGCGAGCGCATCCGTTGCTACGTCAAGGCCGTCGAACACACGTCCCACGGGCCGGAAATCATTCTGTCGCGTGCGTGTCCCCAGTTCGTGGTGAAGCTGTTTCAGCTCGAAGTTTCGGAAATCAACGATGGCACCGTGGAAATCAAAGGCGTCGCGCGCGAGCCGGGTTTTCGCACGAAGCTGGCGGTTTATTCGCGCGATGACAAGGTGGACCCCGTCGGCGCCTGCGTCGGCCTGCGTGGCCAGCGCGTGAAGAACATTGTCCGCGAGCTCAACAACGAGAAAGTGGACATCATCAAATGGGATCCGAACATCCGGAATTTCATCACCAACGCGCTGGCGCCGGCAAAATTGAAAACTTTTGAGATAGACGAGGCCAGCAAAAGGGTGTTGATTCTGGTTAGCGAGGACCAACTCTCCTTGGCGATCGGCAAGCGCGGGCAGAACGCCCGGCTCACCTCGAAACTGACCGGCTGGCAGGTGGACATCCAGCCCGAACAGGTCGCCACCATGGGTTTCGAGGAGAAGGTCGCTCAGGCGGTGCAGATGCTGGCGTCCATCCCCGGCGTCAACGAGCAGCAGGCGGACGTGCTGGTTCGCCGCGGCTTTCATACATTTGAAGATTTGTTGTCGGCTGAATACAACGACCTGGTCGAGATCCCGGAAATCGGCGAGCAAGCCGCGGCGATCATCGACGCGGTCCGCACCGAAGCCGTCCGGCGCAGCCGGAACAGCGGCGAAGTGCCAACTGTTTGATTGTTTTATGCTGCATCTGATCAGCGCATCAGCGGCAGTCTAAGCGCATGAAGACGCTTGTAACAACTTCGTGCGGCGAAAGAATTAACTATGCCCGTTCGGATATACGACATTGCGAAGAAGCTGGGAGTCGAAAGCAAGGAGGTCCTTGCCAAGGCGAAAGAACTGGGCATTGCCGAAGCGCGCGTCGCTTCGAGTTCGCTCGATAAAATCACCGCCGAGTACCTCGAACAACAACTCGGCCAGTTGCTCGGCGTCAAGGCGCCCGAACCTCCGCCACCGGCCCCTGCGCCGCAGGAACCCATCAAGGTCATTTCCGCTCCGCCGGAGCCAAAGCCGGAAGAACTGCCGCCACCTCCGCCAGCCGAGCCACCAGTGGAAATTGGGCCAGTCATCGAGGCGGAACCGGTTACCAGCGAGCCCGTCGAAACCGTCACGGCCACGGCCGCCGTCGAGGAAATGGTTGCCGAAGCGCCGGCTGAACCCCCGGCTCCACCGGCGCCCCCCGCCGGCCCGAAGGTGGGCGACAAGATTGGTTTCATTCAACTGCCGCAAAAGCCGCAGCCGAAAGTGGGCGAAAAAGTGGGCTTCATCAAGCTGCCCCAAAAGCCCGCCCCGCAAGCCAAACCCGGCACGCAGTTCCTTCGCCAACCTCAATCGCCGGCCGGTCAACGGCCCGCGCCCAAGGGATTTGAAAGAGCGCCGGTTGGCAAGCCCGCTCCCAAAGCCGCCGGGCCTGCGGAACCCAAGTTCGTGGCCCCATCGACCGGTGAGTTGATCACGATGAAGGCGCCCATTGTGGTGCGCGACCTCGCCGATCAACTCAAGAAGAAGCCTTTCCAGATCATCGCCGACCTGATGGAGATCGGCATCTTTGCCAACGTCAACCAGGCCATCGAGGAACCCATCGCCCAGCGCTTGTGCGCCAAATACGGGTTCCGCTTCGAACTGGAAAAACGCGAGCGCGGCGCCGGCATCGTTCACGCCCCGGTCAAGAAAGTTGACGTTGACGTGGATGACAAGCCCGAGCAATTGCGTCCGCGCCCGCCCGTGGTCACCATCATGGGCCACGTTGACCACGGCAAGACCACTCTGCTGGACACCATCCGCAAGGCGAATGTCGTCGCCACGGAAGCCGGCGGTATTACCCAGCACATCGGCGCTTACACCATTTCGTTCCCCCACCCCGAGCGTCCGAAGGAATTACAGCAAATCACCTTCCTCGACACGCCCGGTCACGCTGCGTTCAGTGCCATGCGCGCCCGCGGGGCCAACGTCACCGATATCGTTGTGCTGGTCGTCGCGGCCAACGACGGCGTGATGCCGCAGACGATGGAGGCCCTGAACCACGCGAAAGCGGCCAAGGTCCCCATCATTGTCGCAGTCAACAAATGCGACCACCCGAACGCCAATCCCATGCGCGTGCGCCAGCAGTTGCAAGAGAAAGGGCTCGTTTGCGAAGAATGGGGTGGCGACACGATTTTCGTGGACCTTTCCGCGTTGACCAAGAAAGGCGTGGACAAGTTGCTGGAGATGATTCTGCTCCAGGCGGAAGTGTTGGAATTGAAGGCCAATCCGGAACGCCGCGCCAAGGGCAACATCATCGAGTCCGGGCTGGAGCCGGGCGGCCCCACCGCCACCGTCCTCGTGCGCAAAGGCACGTTGCGCGTCGGTGACGCCATTCTTTGCAGTGAATACTGGGGCAAGGCGCGCGCCCTCATCAACGAAGAAGGCAAGCGGCTCAAGGAGGCCGGCCCCTCGGTCGCCGTCAAGCTGCTCGGCTTGAACGGCGTTCCCGACGCGGGTTCGGAATTCAGTGTCGTCGAGAACGACAAGGTCGCGCGCGAACTGGCCGAACAGCGCGCCGAGGAATTGCGTGCATTGGGCAACGAAGCCAAGGCCAAGGTCACGCTCGAAACGCTGTTCGAAACACTCGCCTCGGACACCGCCAAGGTCCTCAAGGTCGTGATCAAAGGCGACACGCAGGGTTCCGTCGAAGCCATTGTCGAAGCGCTCAAGAAAATCGAGTCCGACAAGGTGTCACTCGAAATCGTCCATAGCGCCGTGGGCACCATCACCGAATCGGACGTGCTGCTGGCGTCAGCGTCCAAGGCCATCGTCATCGGCTTCCACACCCGCATTGACAGCGGCGTGGCGGATGTCGCCAAACGCGAGGGCGTTCAAATCAAGCTTTACACGATCATTTACGAACTGGTTGATCAGGTCAAAGATGCGATGGCCGGATTGCTTGACCCCATCGTCAAGGAAGTCGTGCTCGGCGCGGCGGAAGTGCGCAAGTTGTTCGAATTGTCCAAGGGCGGCGTCGTGGCCGGTTGCGTGGTCGCCAGCGGCCGCATCATCAAGGGCAAAGTGCGCGTCATGCGCCGCAAGAGCCTCGTGTTCGAAGGCAACGTCCTCTCCCTGCGCCGGTTCCAGGACGAGGTCACCGAGGTGCGCGCGGGAATGGACTGCGGCATCCGGCTCGAGAGCTACAACGATTTTCAACCGGGCGACATGATTGAATCCTTCACCCTCGAGAAGGTCGCCCAAAAACTTTGATCCCAGGAGCGGAACGCGATGTCTGTGCGAACCCAACGGGTGCGCGAGTTACTCAAGCGCACGATCGGCGAAATCATCCGCCGCGAGTTCCCTGTCAGCCAGTGCGGCGTCATCACGGTCAACGATGTCGAAATCACGGCGGACCTTCAACTGGCCACCGTGTACGTGGGGGTCGTGGGCAAGGCAGACCAGAAGAAAAAGAGCCTCGAACTGCTGCAAACCGAGCGCAAGCGCATCCAAGGCATGGTCGGCCGCTCCGTCGTGCTCAAATACACCCCCCAATTGCGCTTCGTTGCCGATGATTCGATCGAACGCGGCAACCGAGTCCTGAAGATCCTCGAGGAAATTGAAAAAGACGATGCCATCAGCGAAGCCCCAGTCCAGGATCCTCCGTCAAATCATTGACGGAATCAAAGCCAGCAAGACCATCTGCGTCGTCGGCCACATCCGGCCCGACGGCGATTGCATCGGCTCGCAGCTCGGGCTGGCGCTCGCGCTCAAGAACGCCGGCAAGAAAGTCTCGTGTTGGAACGAGGATATCGTGCCCCAAAAACTCGCCTTCCTCGATCCCGAACATGTCGTCCAGACGCCTCAGGCCGGCCAGCGCTTCGATTGCGTCATTGCCACCGACTGCGCCAGCTTCGAGCGCCTTGGCAAGGTCGGCAAACACATCACCGACCGCAAGCTGTTCATCAACATCGATCACCACCAGAGCAATACGCGCTACGGCGATTTGAACTGGATCTCCGCCGAGCCTTCGACCGGCGAGTTGATTTTCCGTTTGTTAAAGGCCGGCCGCTGGCCCGTGACGCAACCCATCGCGGATTGTCTCTTCACCGCCATCTCGACGGACACCGGCTCGTTTCAATATCCCACCACGCAACCGGAAACCTACCACGCCGCCGCGGAACTCGTGCAATTGGGCGCCAACCTCGCCACCATCTGCCAGCAGGTTTACCAATCTTACCCGCTGGCGCGCGTGCGATTGTTGAAGCATCTCTACAACCATTTCCACCTCCTCCACAACGACCAGATTGCTTACGTCTGGCTCAAGCAGGCCGATTACGCGCGCACCGGCGCCGACCGCAGTGACAGTGAAGGATTGATCGACCATATTCGCGACATTGAACCGGTCGTCGTGGCGTGCGTCTTCGAGGAAATGGGCTCGGAACTCACGCGCCTGAGCCTGCGCTCCAAGAGCGAACGCGTGAATGTGAATGACATCGCCAGCCAGTTTGGCGGCGGCGGGCACCATGCTGCGGCGGGCGCCCGCATTCCCGGCAAACCGTTGTCCACGCAGCGGCGCGTGCTGGCGGCCATCAAGAAAGCCCTCGACGCCAAGTCCTGATGTCCATGCAAACCTTCGATGTTTTCGATGGGGCGCTGCTCATCGACAAACCGGCCGGCCCCACTTCCCACGATGTCGTGGACGCCATTCGCCGTGAATTCCAGATCAAGAAGGTCGGCCACTGCGGCACGCTCGATCCCAACGCCACCGGTCTGCTCATCATTGTCCTTGGCCGCGCCACCAAGCTCTCCGAAAAACTCATGGCCGATGACAAGGTCTATGAGGGCACCGTCAAGTTCGGCGAAGAAACCAACAGCTATGACTCAGACGGCGAACTCGTCGCCTCGCTGCCCGTGCCACCGTTGACGCTCGACCAGTTGAACGAAACTGCCGAAACCTTCGTGGGCGACCTCATGCAGGAACCGCCGATGGTGTCGGCCGTGAAGAAGGACGGCGTGCCGCTCTACAAACTCGCGCGCAAAGGCATCGAAGTGGAACGCAAAGCGCGGCTGGTGCATATCTACACGTTCCGATTTACGAAATACGAAGAACCGCTCGGCGAATGCCGCGTGGCCTGCACCAAGGGCACCTACGTGCGCAGCCTCGCCCACGAACTGGGCAGGAAAATCGGTTGCGGCGCGCATCTGGCCTCGTTGCGGCGCATCACGTCGGGCAAATTTGATGTCGCGGACGCCATCGGCCTGGACGACGCGTTGCGTTTGCCGCCGACTGAACTCGGCAAACGCGTGGTTCCCTTTCTAAAACTGGCGGGTTAAATTGTCCGGGCAGTCATGCGCACCCTGCATCAACCGAGCGAACTTTCCCCCGAAGGACGCAAGGTCTGTGTGGCGATCGGATTCTTCGACGGCGTTCACCTCGGCCACGCCCAGGTCATCCGGCAGACGCTTTCGGATGCCCGCCAGCACGAGGCGTTGGCCGTGGTCGTCACGTTCGACCGCCATCCCAACACCATTGTGGCGCCGGCACGCGTGCCGGCGCTGATCTACTCGCGGCCGCAACGATTGCGCGCCATCGAATCGCTGGGCGTGGATGCCACGCTGCTCCTTCGCTTCGACCAGGCATTCAGCCAGCAAACGGGCGAACAGTTCATTCGCGGTTTGGTCAGCGGCTTTGGTCACCTTCACAGCCTTTGCGTAGGTGGCAACTTTGTCTTCGGCCACAAGCGCAGCGGCAACGTGGCGTTGTTGAAATCGCTCGGACAGGAGCTGAAATTCACCGTGCACGGGCTGGCGGCTGTGTCGCTGGATGGGAAGGTTGTCAGCAGCACGCGCATTCGCGAAGCAATTCGCGCCGGCCAGCTCGACGTTGCCAGCCAGATGCTCGGGCGCACCTACTCGCTAGCGGGCACGGTTGTGCGCGGCGACCAGCTTGGTCGCAAGCTGGGCTTCCCGACGGCCAATATCGACACAGCGGGGCTCGTGTTGCCGCCGAATGGCGTCTATGCCGTGCATGCGACGGCGGGCAGGGAGACGCGCCGCGCCGTCGTCAACATCGGCGTCCGCCCCACGCTTGCCTCGCCCGAACCGCGCCTGCAAGTTGAAGTTCATCTCCTTGATTTCAACGGCGACCTGTACGGCCAGGAGCTGGAGATCACCATCGTGGACAAGATTCGCGATGAGGAACGATTTGCTTCTGCGGAAGCACTCAAGGCGCAGATTCATCGG
>JBFMBT010000222.1:0-11288 GCA_040754875.1 Verrucomicrobiota bacterium
GGTTGTCTAACAAACCAGCAAACTCTGCAAACTGTGCAAACTAAATTTCGTTGAATCGTTGAATCGTTGAATTGTTGAATCGTTGAATCGTTGAATCGTTGAATCGGAAAGGCCATTACTCGTTTGGCCGTGGGACAGACTGCCGATTCCGCCCCCTTCCGCCACATAACGGCGGGGCAGGGGAACTGAACTGTCAGCGGGTTGCGAGGACGAGGAGGAGGACGAGCACGAGGACGACTGTTTACGGCAGGCGCTCGCGGCCTTGGTAGCCGGTGTCCAGGTCGTGCCAGAATTCGATGTCGTCTTCGTCTTCCTCCCAGCAGAGGAAGACTTCCTTGCCGCCGATGATGGCGGGAAAATCCAGCAGGCCGCGGTCGAGGTCCTTGATTTGAATCTCGCGCTCGCGAAATTTTTTGACGATCTCGGTGAACTCCGCCAGGGCGCGCACGTAACGATTGACGCGATCGCCGCCCAGGTCGCCGGTTTCGAGCAGCTTGGCAATGGTGTCGCCGTCTTCCTGGAGGGAGCGCGCGTGTTCCTTGAGTCCCTGGAGCCACTGGCGGACCTGGGGCAGGAGGGTGCGCGCTTGTTCGACCGTGTAGTGGATTTTGAACCGGTGGGCCATTCGGGTTCAGGGCGCCTTGGCCGGACCGTGCGCTTCGAGTTTCTTGCGCACTTCGTCGCTCGCCTCCAGTTCCAGCGATTTCTTCCACGCCTCGCGCGCGGCGGTGAGATTCTTCATTTGCGCGTGGATGTCCCCGAGATGGTCGTAGATCGTGGCATCCGGTTCTTCGAGATGCTTGACCGCCTTCTGGATGTACTCCAAGGCTTCCTTCGGCTGGTTCAACTTGAAAAGCACCCAGGCCATGCTGTCCAGGAAGGCGGCGTTCTCCGGTTCAATCTTGAGCGCGCGCTCGATCAACTCCTTGGACTCCTCGAGTTTCACGCCGCGCTCGGCCCACATGTAACCGAGGTAGTTGAGCGCCTCGGCGAAGTCCGGCGCCTTATCCAGGCATTTCTCGAAGTATTCCTCCGCCTGCTCGTAGTCCTTGTTGCGCTCGTGCACCGCGCCCAATTGAAAATAAAACCACGGCGTCAGCCGCTCGGTGTCGCCCGCATTGGCGTAGACTTCGGCGGCCACGAGATGTTTGGCGGCCTTGGCGTAGTCCTTGAGCTGGTTGTAGGCGAGGCCGGTGTAGAAATCCTGTTCAAATTTATGCGAGAACTTGGCGCGGGCCTTGCCGATGGTTTCCAGCGCCTGTTCGGCCTTGGCGTTGCCGATCAACAGTCCGGCCAGTTCGTAATAGGCAGGTTCGAAATCCGGCTTCAAGATGAGCAGCTTCTGCAAATGGTCCGCGGCGATGTCGAATTTCTTCTGCTCGCGCGCGAGGATGGCCAGCACATAATACGCCTGCGGGAACGAAGTGGGGTTGTCCTTGATGATGGACTCAAGTTGTTTGGTGGCTTCCTCATGCTTGCCGCTGCGCAGGTAGATGTTGACGAGTTTTTCGCGCGTCGCGGTGTGGTCGGGGAACCGCTTGAGGATGTCCAGGTAAAGCTCGGTGGCCTTGGTCAATTCGTTCTGCGCCCAGAAACTGTCACCCAGGCGTTGCAGGATGGCGGGATTGGTGGGCTTGAGTTCCGCGGCGCGATTGAGGTTCCTCAGAATCTTCGGCTTCACCGCCTCGGTTTCGTCCTTCTGCGTGCGCAGGTAGCGCACGTACAGCTCGGCGAGATCCATGAGGAAGGTGGCGCCGGTCGCCGACTCGGAGGCCTCGTCAATCATCGACAGGGCTTTTCCGGGCAGCCGGTGGTCGAGGTAAAGCTGGACGAGATTATGGTAGGCGGGCGTGAATTGGGGCGTCAGCTCGATGGCCATGCGGTTGGCCTTGACGGCTTGCTCGAACTTGTCGGTTTGCGCGTAAGCCTGGCCCAGAAGCGTCCACACGTTTGCGGTAGCCTTGCCCTGGCCCGTCACTTTCTCGAGCAACGTGACGGCCTTCTCCCATTCCTTGGCCTGAATGAGCCGCCGCGCGACATCGCCGACGACCACTTCGTTGGTGGGGTCCGCGAGGGCGGCCTGATAGAATTCTTCGAGGGCCTTGGCGGATTCCTCGCGCAATTCGTAACTGACGCCCGCGGCAAAGCGCGCGAACGCCTCGACGCGCTGCTCGCCCGATTTGTCCAGGCCCAGATCGGTTTCGGCGGCCTTCTTGGCGGTCTTCTTTTGGGAGGGGGAAGCCTCGGCGGTGGAGGTGGCGGCGCCCTTGCGATGGGCGCAGCCCGCAGGCAATAATCCGGCCACGATGAGGAGTGCGAACAACTTGTAAAAAGGACTCCGCATAATCTCTGGCCAGACGGGCAAACAGCGCAGGCATGCCGGGCACGCCTGCGCTGTCAAACTGTGCGCCTGCGACCCGGCTTACTTCTGCCAGGTGCGCTTCTTGTGGCGATTGGCGCGCAATTGTTTGCGCCGTTTGTGTTTGTTAATCTTTGCTTTCCGACGTTTTTTCAGTGAACCCATATACGTTGTCTTAATATACCACTTTGTTCAGCGGATATTCAATAATTCCCTCGGCCCCAGCGGCTTTGAGTTTCGGGATGATCTCGCGCACGATATGCTCGTCGATCACCGTTTCCACCGCCACCCAGCCCTTCAGGCTCAAAGTGGAAATGGTTGGATTACGCAAGGCGGGCAAACTTTGCAACAAATTTGCCACGTTCTTTTCGGCGATGTTCATCTTCAGGCCGACCTTCGCCTCGGCGTCCAGGGCCGCCTTCAAGAGCAGCGCCAGCGTTTCGACCTTCTGGCGTTTCCATTCGTTCTTCCAGGCGTCGCGATTGGCGATCAGGCGCGGCGTCGATTCCATCAGCGTATCGACGATGCGCAGCTTGTTGGCGCGCAACGAGGAACCGGTTTCCGTCAATTCCACAATCGCGTCCACCAGTTCATGCGCCTTGAATTCGGTGGCGCCCCAGGAAAACTCCACCTCGGCCTTGACCTTGTGTTTCTTGAGGTAACGGCGGGTGAGGTTGACGACCTCGGTGGCGATGCGTTTGCCGGCGAGGTCTTTGGCGGTCTTGATGGGCGACGACTCGGGCACGGCGAGCACCCAGCGCGCGGGCTGGCGGGTCGCCTTGCTGAACAGGAATTCGCCGACTTCGTGCACCTTGGAGCCGTTCTCCTGCACCCAGTCGTGGCCGGTGATGCCGGCATCGAGATAGCCATGCTCGACGTAGCGGCTGATTTCCTGCGCGCGAATCAAGCGAATGTCCAGTTCCTCGTCATCGACGTAGGGGACATACGAACGGTCGCTGACGCGGATGTTGAATCCGGCCTTCGCCATTTTTTCAATGGTCGCCGTTTGCAAACTGCCCTTGGGCAGTCCGAACCGCAAAATGTTCTTCGTTTCTTTCATTTCCATCATTAACGCCGCAGCGTTCGCCGTCCGTGCACGGAGATTTTTCCCTGCGCGAGGTCATTGATCGCCGCTGGATAGAGCGAGCGCTCGGCCTGCTGGATGCGTTCGTGCAAACTGGCCGGCGTGTCGTCGTCCAGCACGGGCACGGTTTGCTGCGCGATGATCGCCCCGGTATCCACGCCCTGGTCCACGAAGTGGACGGTGCAGCCGGTGACCTTCACGCCGTACTCCAGCGCCTGCTTCCACGCTTCCAGTCCGGGAAAGGACGGCAGCAAAGAGGGGTGAATATTTATCACCTGCCCGGGAAAAGCACGCAGAAAATCGCCCTTTAATATGCGCATAAACCCGGCCAACGCGACCCATTCGACCCCCGCTTCGCGGAGGGTATTGATGTACGCCTGCTCGGAAGTTTCATCGAGCTTGGTGCGGAATTTGCCCGGGTCGATGAATCTGGCCGGAATGCTCCGCTCCTGCGCGTGCTTCAAGATGCCGGCGTCCGCCGCGTCGCTGACCACCATGGCCACTTCGGCGGCAATGGCGCCGGCCCGGCAGGCATCGGCAATGGCCACCATGTTCGAGCCTTTGCCCGAACCGAGTATTCCCAGGCGTATCTTGTTCGCGGAACTCACGCGCGGTTGTTAGTAACAGACAACGGGTTCAAAACAAGTTTAGAGTTCGGGGCGGATTGAAGCGGGATGGTTTGGAGTCCCGCCTTCAGCTTCAGCCGGCCCGGCGTCGCAAGGCAAAATCGAGTGGGGATATTCTCCTGGGGCGCTTCCGCGGCCGCGCCCCACCGCCCCGCCGTGCGGGGAGGGACTCCGAACCATGCGGATTCGGGGTTCAGGCCAGGTTATTGTGCTGCTTCGCCGGGTTTGACCAGCGTGAGCAGTTCGATTTTGAACGCCAGTTTTTCCGCCTCGGCGCGGGCGGTGGAACCGGCGGAAAGCGGTTCCAGTTCCAGCCGCTGCACCCGCATGTAGCGGAAGTGGTTTTCAAACGCGGCCAGAAATTTTCCCAAATCATGGTAATGCGCCGTGCCGGCGATGGAAAAATGGGCGACCTTGTGCGGCAACGGCGGATGCAGGTCAAAGTCAGCCATCCGAGGCTGCTCGAAATCGACGATCTCCACGTTGTGCGGCTCCTTGAAATTGAGGAACGCCTTGATGATCCAGCGGTACGGGTCGCCTTGGGGCATTTGTGTTTCCGCCTGCTGGAGGTTTTTCTTTGCGACGCTCAGATCCCGTTCGAAACCCTCGGCCAGTTGAATGCCGCGGCGGGCAACCTTCAGTCTGGCTTCGACGTCCTCGATTTGCGTCCGCGTATTTTCGAGCACGCGGTTCTCGGCTCCGATCACGACATACCAGATCAACACCAACACCGCCACCGTGCCGGCCGCCAGATAGGCCAGTTGCTTGCGCTTGGTTTCGGTGAAGAGAATCATGTCAGAGCGTGCGGTCCCGGAAAATGCATTCGATGGTGAACAGCACGAACGTCCTGCTCGGGTCCAGCGGGTCCACCTGGGCGGACGAACGATCCTTCAGGCGGACCGAATTGAGATTGCGCAGATTCTGTTTGAAATACGGGCTGGCGGTGATTGCCTCGATGAACGCGTCGATGGTCGGATTCTCACCGTAGTCCTTGGCCTGGATGTTCAAGGTGATGGTTTCGGTGGAAGTTCCGGGCGCGGTGGGGCGGCCCGGGCTCCTGGGCGGATCGTAGTTGACCACGTTGCGGTCGATGCTGAGGTGAACGATCTGAATGTTGCTCAGGGTGGTGTATTGGAGCGCGTCCAGCGTCGGCGCCCACAGAAACCGGTTGGTCACGTGCCGGTCCAGGACGGACAGCACGTGCTCCAACTCGCCGGCCTTCTGAGCGTTCGAGGCGATCAGTTGCGAGGTTTTCTCCAGCGTCTGCAAATCATCCCGGCGGCTGGCGAGTTCGGTTTTGGCATAATGGATGCGCAAGCCCACCAGGGCCACCCACACGAACATCAACATTACCAGCACCGCGGCCGCGCGGAATCCCCAGCGCATCGGGTCGCGCCGGCGCAATTCCTCGGCCTCCTGTTCCTCGGCCAGCAGATTGATCTGGGGCAGGGCGGAGTTGAACCAGGCCATCGCCGAACCCACCGCGCCGACCAGTTGCGGCGCGTCGCGTTTGACGTCATTGGCCTTGTTGCCCGGCAATTCATGCACCAGCGCGGTGGTCGGGTCCCAGCTCCTGCACGGCAGCATCAACTGATGCTCCAGCGCCTGGACGATGATGGCCGAGCGCGCCGAACCGCCGGACACGTACACATGCTCGATCTTCTTGTCTTCGTAGCCCTCGAACGAATTGATGGACGCGCGCAACTCGTCAATCAACGGCGTCATCACGGCCTCCAGTTTGGGCTGCACCTTTTCCAGCGCGACGGTCTTCAACCCCTCGGCGGCAGCGTAGGTGATGTTCATCGCGCTGGCCAGGCTGCTGGTGATCTTGTCGCCGCCAATGGCCACCACGCGGTTGTGCAGCAACTGGCCGCCGCACAGGATGCCGATGGTCGAATACTTGAAGCCGAAATCCACCATGGCGACCGCCTCGGTGGACACAAAGTCCGGCGTGGCCATCAAGGCGTTGGCGGGGCCCATCTGGGACACACCGACCTGCTCGAGTTTCAAGCCCGCCTTGCGCGCCGATTCCTGCACGATTTGCAACACCGAGGTGTTGGTTGCTCCAACCAGCACGCGGGCCTTGGTCGTGGTGCGCAGGGTGACCGTCGAGGTCGGCGGAACGCCGCCGTTGGTCGTGTCGGTTTCCTGGCTGACGCGCTGGATTTGTTGCACGACGCGGCAGTCGAAAATGTGGTCGCGCAAATCCTCCTGGAGGTAGTTTTTGCTGTTGAATTTGAGCAGAGTGCGCAGTTCGCTCTCGGCCATCGGCGGCAGTTCCATCAGGCGGAACAACGAGTCACCCGCGCCGAGCGAGAGCACGACGTTGGTGGTCTGCGTGTCCAACGCGGCCCAGACGCTTTTGAGATGCGGGGCCAGGATCTCGCTCGACAGCCCCTTGTCGTAAACCGGGGCGTCCACCACCACGTAGTTCTTGAGTACGAGCGAGCCGTTCCGCCGAAACACTTCGACGGCTTTGGTCGTACGGCTGCCCAACGAAATCGCGACGATACGGTCCGACCGTTTGGCGGAATCGCTTAAGAACGACGTGGCCATCGCGCGTTTCGTTGAGTTATCGGGCCTCCGGGTTGCAAGGAGACTGGCACTCATGCCGGCGTTTTCGCGGGAGGGTGCTCAGGGTTGCAGGAGCGTCCACCCGCTTAACCATATTATGCAGCCAATAAGTCCGGCTGCAACTGAATAAAATCAATTGGTCCCCGCCAAATCATTCCTTGCGGTCCTCCGGTCCGCGTTCCGGGCGAAAGGATGTCAACATATTGCCAAAGGCCGCATGCAACGCGGCAGTCTTTTGCGGGGGATAAACCAGCAGGAACTCGGCGCGGCCCTTGGAGACGGGAACAAGCGCCAGGCGCCGCGCCACGACTTTGTTCGATTTAACGGTCTGTTCCAGATCGAATGCCTTGCCGCTGCCCGCGCCGGAATGGCAGCCGAATTCCTGCACCACGCGGGCCTCGGGGAATCGTCCTTCGACCAGCTCCCGCAGCGCCTCGGGTTTCGGTTCCACGCCGGTTTGGGCGGGCGCTTCGGCCATCGTCAGGCTGAGCGTGGCAGTGTGATCGCGCGAAGTGAATATCACCGAGCGCTGCGCTGCTTCCACGCGCACGAACCATCCGGCCGGCGGGATGAATGAATAGCGGTTGCTTTCGCACAACAACACATAACTGTTCACGTTGCCGCGCTCGGGGATGTGCCGCGGCACCGTGAGCAGGCGGAAATCATCCGCCGCGGACGCCAGACCCGCCCACAGCAGGCAAAGTCCCAGAAACAGGCCCTTATCGCGTCGGTTTCGCATCGGCTTGTACTTTCGCGGGCTGGACGGTGGTCCATTCGGTGCGAATCACGGTCCGCACTTCGGGGGTGGCCGGGGGCAATTTTGCTTCGTCCTTGAATCTCGAATCCCAAGACAGCTTGCGAGTGGGCGGGTTGTACACTTCGTCGGTGGCGCCCCACGGGGCGGTTGCGATGCGGCTTTCGAACAAAACAACAACGGCTCCATTGAAGGTCAGCGTCCGGCCGCTCCAATCCTCGAGCAGCCGGTGAAAATTCTCCACCCCGCCACTGTAATATCCGTCGCGCGTGGCCACGATGCCGCCGATCATGGCCGCGTTGATGGTGGTGCTCGCCGCCCGGCGCATCCACAGTTCCTCGCCGCTTTTCGCATCGTTCCAACTGCCCGAAAGAATGGTGATGGCGTCCGCCACGAGCGACGCTGAGGCCGCCTTGGTTGTGTTCGTGGAATTGAGATTCGACGGCGCGTTGTAATGGCCTTTCACATACAACGGGTTGGGCGTTGCCACCGTCAACCCTGTGGTCGGCAATGTCCGGCCATTGATCAAGCGCACGCCCGACTGCGTGTGGGGATTTTGCGAGCGCAAATCCGCCACATACAAGGTTCGTGGAATGCGCCCCAGATAACCTGCCAGCACCGACAACTGGGCATTGAATTTCGTGACATCGATTTCCAGCGCCTCGACTTCCTTGTTCTCCCGCTTGTTGAAGAAGGTGACATTCGTGTTGAGGAACGTGCTGACCACGGCCGGTGGGAGCTTGCTCGCGAAATTGTTGTAGGCGCCGCTGCTGGCCGTCGTTGCTTTGTTCTCCACCAGAATCAACAGGTCTGCCTTGTTGTAATACCGCAGTTGGCCCATCGGCGAATCGGCCTTTTCACTCTTCGGCGGGATTTCCACGATGGACCGCAGCGCATCAGGGGTGGGGGAGGTGCCCAGGGGCAGGTTCAACGTTTTCACGCCTTCGTCGTGTTCGGCCAGGAATTTGACGTATCCCTCATCTCCCTCCACGGGGTCGTCCGGATGCCGTTCGGACAGGATTTTTTTCGCCGCGGTGACGTGGCTCTGGTAGGTGATGGTGCGGCGGGACGGCTGGTTGAAGATCGAGCCATTGCTGTGCACGCGGCCGTTGAACGTGATGCTTGCCGACGGATTGAACTCGAGGTCCGACGCGTAAAACATGCCGTACTGGAAGATCGGGATCGACGCCAGTTGCAGGTCTTGCTGCATCGCGCTCAAACCTTGCGTGGTCAGTGACCGCGCGTTGGAAACCACCCGGTAGGTCGCAAAGTAACCGCGCAGCCCCTTGTACTTGGTGTCGATGTCGCCAAATCCCCACGGTGTGATCCGTTCCACGGAGGTCTTGTTCACGCCCCCTTGGCCGTCGCTGAACTGATACCCCACCATCTCCACGCCGTCCTTCTTGTCCGGCACCATCGACCGGTACTTCGGCAGGTTGTGGTACACCTCCGGTTCGCCTTCCGCCAGATAGTCGCGGGTGATTTGCGAAATCACCTTCTCGGTCGCCGTCTCGGCGATGGCCGTGTTTTTCTGGTAATCGACGTTGCGGTGCGTCTGCAACGCGCTGTTGGACGTCCAGTTCAGCGAGGCGCTCAGCAGCAGCAGGCTCGCCGCCGTGAAGAACATCACCAGGATCAGCGCATAGCCCCGGCGCTCCCTGCCCCGTGATGTCGCGCGCAAAATCATGGTCACTCCGCCGCCTGCCGGGCGATCTTGGTCTGCAAATGATACGATTGATAATGCCGGCCCGGGCCGATGGGCACCTTCGGGTCGGTCAATTCGAAGAAGTCAAAGCTGACGCCCACGACGAAATTGTTCTGCAAATTGGTCAGCGTGTTCCCTGCAAAATCTTCGAATGTGAACACCTTGGGATCCTTGATGCCGCCCACCACCAGCGCCGGCGCTTCCCCGCGCGGCATCCGCCACAGCTTCTTGTCGCTGTCCACGTAATAGCGCACGAACACGTTGGTATCCGTGGTGGGATAAATCTGGAGCGCATTGCCTTCCTGCGTCACCTCCGGTTTGACGGCCGTAAAGGAGGTCGCTGACCCCGTGCCGATGTTGATGTCCTTTGCCGACCGGATGTCTGTGCCCAACAGGTTGATGGTCTTGCGCGCCGAATCCGTGGCCGCCAGCTTCACCTGGGTGATCCCGAACATCCCCAGGCCGAATACATGCGCGGAGATGGCGCCGCCGATGACGAACAAGAAAATCGACATCGCGACCATGAACTGGGTCAGCGTAAACGCCGAAGCCGCGCCCCGGCACCCGCCAGGAACGCGGCGCATGACCAAAGCTGTCTTCATTGCGCCGGGCTGCGATAAACCACGACTGTATTCGTGAACACTCCCCGCTCCATGAACCGCCACGTGCACTCCACCCGGATCATCTTCAACGGGGGATCGACCGAGACGGTTTTGATGGTCGTCGTATTGGTTGCACAATACGGGGTTCCCGCCACCGGCATGTCCAGCGGCTGAACCAACACCGGGAAATTCTCCTGCACCACTTCATCCACGGCCGGGTAGGCCTGGGTGTCCCACTTGGCCACGCGCGTCTGCTCGATCCGTTGCTGCGCCAGCGATTGCGCCGCGGCGTTGGCGGCCGTCCATTCCGCGCGTTGCGCCGAGTTCACGTAACCAGTGGCGATGCTTCCGATGGTCAGCGCGGTCACGCTGACGGAGGTCAAAACTTCTGTGAGGGAAAAACCGCCCCGCTTGCGGTTTTTGCGGATTGCGGATTGGCTGCCCCCCTGGGGCATCGCCTCATCCGTACAAATCACGTCATTCTGTAGTTTCATGGCTTCTTTATGGGTGGTTGCGGCCCATGGCAGAAAAGCCCAAATTACCGCAACACATTAACAAATTCTTAACATTTTCACAAGGCTGTTTACTGACTGTTTTTTTGTCTTTCGGGGCACTTACTCCGCTTGTTATCGGGTTGGCGGCCTTCGTTGCTGTCTCACCAATCCGGTGCCTAGATTCTATTCAGCATGTCCCGTGCCGAGACAGTTTCGAGAGGGAAGCCGTCATTTTCGACTTTCCAAGGGCCAATTGGCAGTGGTTTTCATGCTCCACCGGCCTCAGCGGCTGCGCTGACCGGGCTAGGGGAAACTGCGTATTCCAGCCATCTGAATGGCTGTAACGGGCTTTCCATATTTTGCTGTGCCTTGTAGGACAACACCCTGCGCCAGTTTTGAACTCGTCTGGCTGACCGCCTTTCCCAGTGCCGCGAAATGCGCGGCGGCCACCCTTTCAAACGCCAGATTCTCTCATACGTGAGAAGATCCCGTAGGGATAGTATGGTTAGTGATGCTAATGGAGTCGCGGTTTCATACGTTAAAAACGTAATCTGAAATGTTTTTGGGCGAACGAACGACAATCCGCTTTACTACCGCCGTGTCGCCAGCCGGGATAACTTCCGCTCGCCTTGCGTCGCCCATTCTGTCTATCCTCCCCGCCCGGTTGTCGCTTGGCTATCCGGAAGGCCGGAGCCAGCACGCCCATTGACCATGAACAATTTAACAAATTAACGCTTCAACGCTTTAACGCTTCAACGATTCAACGGTTTTTTCAAACGCCCCCATGACCTCCGCCCAGATCCGCCAGTCTTTCCTCGATTTCTTCCGGTCGAAGCAGCACACCATTGTCCCGTCTTCGTCCCTGATGCCCGACAGCCCGAACCTGTTGTTCACCAACGCCGGCATGAACCAGTTCGTCCCCATCTTCCTGGGCGAACGCAAGGCCGATGTCTCCAAATGGGCGGGCGCGGTGGCCGGACTGGACACCCGCGCCGCGGACACCCAGAAATGCATCCGCGCCGGCGGCAAACACAACGACCTCGATGACGTCGGCCTGGACACGTATCACCACACGTTCTTCGAGATGCTC
>JBFMBT010000223.1:0-11242 GCA_040754875.1 Verrucomicrobiota bacterium
CCTGCGCGTGCCGAAGTCAACCGTCCCGTCGCGCCCGCCACTCCATCCGCGCCGGGCATCGCCGTCGAAAACATCATGCGCCATCTCCAGCATCTGGCGGATGACGCGTTGGAAGGCCGTGGCAGCGGCGAGAAGGGCGCCGACCTCGCTGCGGATTATCTGGCGGCGGAGTTTGCGAAGTATGGACTTGAACCCGCGGGCGACCCGGCGAGTTACTTTCAAAAATTTGAAGTCAGTCTTGGCGCGAGCCTCGGACCGAAGACGCAGTTGAAGGCGACGGTTGAAAGTGTTTCCACAAACCTGCCCGTCAATGTCGCTTTCCTCCCGTTCGACAATGTCACCAACCAATCCGCGCACGGCTCGCTCGTGTTCGCCGGCTACGGCATCAGCGCGCCCGAGTACCAATACGACGATTACGCGGGCCTCGATGCGCGCGGCAAAATCGTGTTGCTGCTGCGCTACGAGCCGCAGGCGGACAATCCGCAAAGCGTCTTCGCGGGCAATCAAAACACGCCGCACGCAACGTTCCTGAGCAAGTTGTCCAACGCCGTGCATCACGGCGCGGCGGGCGTGTTGATGGTTGATGCCGCACCGCGCCGGCAGACCGTAGCCAAACTCGCCGAAACGGGCCCGTTCCGGATGGGCTTGCAGACGAACACGCTGCCGCTGGCATTCGTCGAATACGCCGTCGCGCAAGCGTGGTTGCAAACCGCCGGCGCGGACCTCGCGCAGTTGGTCAAAGACATCGACAGCGACGTCAAACCGCGCTCGTGCGCGTTGGACAAGGTGGCGGTGGAAGTGAGCGTGGAGATCGCCCGCGAATTCGCGCGCACCAAGAATGTCATTGGGCGGTTGCGCGGCAGCGACCCGGCGTTGGCGGAGCAATACGTCGTCGTTGGCGCGCATTACGACCACATCGGTTACGGTCTGCGCAAGGAGAACCGCGGCAAGGCGGAGTTCATCCACAACGGCGCGGACGACAACGCGTCCGGCACGTCGGTGGTGCTGGAACTGGCGCGCACGTTTGCCGCACAGCGGCCCAAGCGCAGCCTGCTGTTGATGCTCTTCTCCGGCGAGGAACGCGGCCTTGTGGGTTCGCGCCATTACGTCGATCACCCCGTCGTTCCGCTCGACAAAACCGTCGCCATGGTGAACCTCGACATGGTCGGGCGCGGCAAGCAGGGGCTGGATGTCGGCGGCGTGGGCACGTCGCCGTTGTTCAAGCCAATGGTCGAGGAATTGAAGACCAACTTCACCGTGCGCGTGACGACGTCGCCCGGCGGCCGCGCGCCCAGTGACAACACATCCTTTTACAACAAGGGCCTGCCCGTGCTGTTCTTCTACACCGGCCAGCACAAGGATTATCATCGGCCCAGCGACGACTGGCAGTTGATTGACCGCGACGAAATCGGCCAGATCGCGCAACTCGCCGGGCGCGTCGTGGAACGCATCGCCAGCCAGCCGGAGCCGCCGAAGTTCGTGAAGTCGGATGGCAATCCGCTGCTGTCCGGAGCGCGCCGCGTGCGCCTGGGTGTGATGATCGATGCTGAAGGTCGCGGGCCGGGCGTCACCATCACCGAGGTCATGCCGGACACGCCGGCGGCGCGCGCCGGATTGAAGGCGGGCGATGTGCTCAAGGCGCTCAACGAAAAGTTGTTGGAGAACCCCGTGGGCTTTGTCACCACGCTCGGGCGGTTCCGCCCCGGCGAAACGATTGACGCCACGCTCGTGCGCGAAGGCCAGGAGATGGTGGTGAAGATTACGCTGTAGAATTATTCCCCTCGTCCTCGTTCTCGTCCTTGTCCTCGCTTTCATCCCTTCATTCGTACCCGTGCGACTTCACAGGCCATTCCACAACTTTTCAAACTCGCCGGCAAACGCGCTGACCAACCGCCCGTCGTTGCTCACGATGATATTTTCCTGGTTGGCTTCCGCGGCGCTGCGCGTCCAGTTGAAGCTGCCGGTCAGCACGCGCGCGGCATCGAACACGGCGAACTTGTGGTGCATGTGGTCGGGGCTGCGGTCCAGCTTCACCTTGATGCCTGCGCGGCGGAATTGCTCGATGTCTGAGCCCGCGTCGTGCGCCTTCTGGTCGTCGCTGATGATGCGCACGGCCACCTTGCGCCGGTGCGCGCCCAGGATCGCCGACGAGATGCGGTCGTCCGCAATGGTGAACACGCACAAATCGACGCTGCGTTGCGCGGCGGCCAGCAGGTCGATGATGCGGCACGTGCACACCGTGCCGGGGCTGAACAACGCCTCGATGACCGGCGCCGCCGATGCGCCCGCCGGCGGCAACAACAGTTTGTTCACCTCGGCGAGCCATTCGAGGACTTCCTGCGCGCGCGGGTCCGCCAGTTCCTGGCGCGCCAGCTCGAACGCGCGATGGCGCAGCAGCGCGCGCTGTTGCTCGGTGAGCTTTGCTTCGGCGAGGATCTGGTTGAGCGCGCGTTTCTCGCCCGTGGACACGCGGCGGTCGGTCAACGTCTGCGCGAGCAAGTCATCAAGTTGTTGTGGGGACATGACCCGCGAGTGTGTCAAACAGGAGAACGCTGGCAAGGCGGGATGCGCCAATCATCGCGCTCGTTCAACTTCATCCCCGCTTCTTCTCACTCGTTAGACCCGCGCCGGTAAAACCACAATCCCCGCCCGCTCCGCGATGCGGCGCGCGTCAACATCAAAGCTGTAAAACTCGCCGCACCGCAGGCTTATGGCAGCACCGACGTGCAGCAAATCCAACGAGCGAAAGCCATCGGCTTCCGTATGCGATGCGCTTAGACGCTCCGCTTCACGCAAGGCTTCTGTCCAGTCAAAGGAGCGATGAATGATGAAGACTTGATCGTCCAGGTCGCGATCGTGATCACGAAGCACCTGGCGAGCCTGATCCGGCGAGAGATCAATTTCTCCCCTTTGCCGTCGCCGATGGACCATCAGGCGGATGGCATTCCGAAATTCCAGCCGGTGAAGCGGGGTGAACGGCAGCGGTTCTTGTTCCCGATCCAGATACGCGGACAGCAGTCGCGAGAGCCTTGGCAAATCCGGGTTGGGAATATAGAACCGGGTGAAGAAATTGGTGTCCGCGTAAGCCTTCATTGGCGGCCCTTGATGGCGTCAAACAAGGCATTGATCTGTTTGGAAGTGTAGCGCTTCCGTCCAAAGACGGAGCGTTGCCGGGCGGCAAAGTCTGGCAATGAGCGATTGCTTCGCGGCGCGCGGCTGCGCGGAATCAGTTCAAACCGGCGTCCGTCCTGCGATTGAATAATCACCCCGCCATCGAGTTCGCATGTCTCCAGCAACTGGGCCGTGTTTCGCGAGAGTTCACGGACATTGAATCGTTTCATTGTCTGACAATATGTCAGACACATTTGAGGTTGTCAATCAATCCACGAGGACGACCGCACCGGAGGTGCCCGTTCCCGGGCGCAGCCACGTCGCAAACCCGAGCGTGTCATTTCCTCGCCGTCAACCCGCCAGCACCAACTTTGAACTTCGAACTTCCCCCGCCCTTCGTCATTCGTCATTTCCCCGGCTCCGCTCCTTCTTCCTCAACTTCCTCTCCGCCTTCTGCACGCGCGCGCGCAACAAATCCTCCGCCGACCACCCTTTGCTTTGCGCGTACGACGCCAGCTCGAACAATTGCGCCGCCAGTTCCGCCTTCGACGGCTTGCGCTTCAATGCTGTGCCGCCGTCCAGCAGCTTCGCCTTGCGCGCCTTTTTCACCAGCTTCTCCGCGCGCAACAGAGCGGGGAGATGCTTTGGGATGCCGTCCAACGCCGAGGGCCGCTCGTGCTTTGTGCCTTTCTTTTCCGCGTGCTTGATCTTCTCCCACTGCGCCCACACGGCATCGACGGTCTTGGCGTCGGCGTCGCCGAAGACATGCGGGTGGCGCCGGATCAATTTGTCGGAAATGTGCCGCGCCACCTGGTCAAAATCGAACGCGCCGCGCTCCTGCGCGAGCTGGCAATGAAACACCACCTGCAACAACAAATCGCCCAGTTCCTCCGCCATCTCGTGGTCGTCGCGCGCCTCGATGGCATCGAGCAATTCATACACCTCCTCCACCGCGTGGAAGCGCAGCGTCTGATGGTCCTGCTCGCGGTCCCACGGGCAGCCCGTGGGCGAGCGCAGCCGGGCCATGATGGCAATCAAATCGTCGATGGCGCGTTTGGATTTTTTCATTTCAAGATTCGTCCTCGAAACCCTGTTTTTGTAGCAGCCGAGGTAGCGAGGCTCTGACTGCGGAGCCACCCACGGTTGCATTCCCCAACGCGCCTTCGAACCTCCAACGCGCTTCGCTTCGCCTCCCCTCTCCTGGGGGAGAGGGCCAGGGTGAGGGCGAACTCCTCTCGCGAAGCCCAATATTTGGGTAACATGCCCGTGAGGAGAGTCAATTGCATGGCCGCGATCACAAAATCACCAGGTCATCCCGGTGCACCACCTCCACGCGCTTCAAGCCGCCGCCTTGAATCTCGGCCGCGTCAAACGCCGCGATGCCGCGCGCGAACTCCGTGCCGTTGGCGTCGCAAATGCGCACGATGTCACCCTTCGCAAACGCCCCCTCGCAGCGCGCGATGCCCGGCGGCAGCAGGCTCTTGCCCGCCTCGCGCAACGCCTTGCGCGCGCCGTCATCCACATACAACGTGCCCTTGGGGTGATGAAAAAACGCGATCCAACGCTTGCGGCCCTTCAGCTTCTTGGATTGCGGAATGAAAATGGTGCCTTCGTCCTCGGCGGCAAGAATGCGTTTCAACGCGTTCTTCCTGCGGCCCGAGGCAATCACCAGCGGGATGCCCGAGCGGATCGCCATCTTGGCCGCCTGGATTTTCGTGGTCATGCCGCCCACTGACGTCACGCTCAACGTCCCGCTGGCCAGCCCTTCCACCGAATCGTCGATCGTCTCGATGGCCGGAATGACGCGCGCGTTGGCCTTGCCGAAATTTTCGATCACGCCGTCCACGGACGTCAAGATCACCACCAAATCCGCGGGCAACAGGCACGCCACCAGTGCCGAGAGCTTGTCGTTGTCGCCGAACTTCAACTCCGTGAACGACACCGCGTCGTTCTCGTTGATGATGGGCACCACGCCGCGGTTGAGCAGCGTGACGAGCGTGTTGCGCGCGTTGAGATGGCGTTCCTTGTGTTCGAGATCCTCATGCGTGAGGAGCACCTGCGCCACGTGCAGGCCGTGTTGCGCGAACAACTTTTCATACATCGACATCAGGCGCGACTGCCCGACGGCCGCGCACGCCTGCAATTCCGGCAGCGTGCCCGGGCGTTTCTCGAAGCCGAGCGCGCCCATGCCCGCGCCCACCGCGCCGGACGTGACCAGCACCACCTCGGCGCCCGCCTGGCGCAAAGCGGCCAGTTGCGCAACCAGTTGTTCCATCTGCGATGGCTCCAACTGCTTGCGCTCATCCGTCAGCACGCCCGTGCCCACTTTGACGACGACGCGGCTGATGTCCGTTAACAAGTCTCGACGCACGGCGGAAAGGTAAGAACCCCACCCCAAAACGCAATGGGAAACGCCGGGCGGAGAATGGCGAAGGGCAAATGACGAAGGAGGTTGGTTCAAGGTTCGAAGTTCCCGGTTCGTGGTTGGAGGGGCGGAGTCATGGAGTAATGGGGGGTGCGCAAAAAAAATATGTGGCATTATGTGGCGGTATGTGGCGGAAGCGGGCGGAAATGACGAATGACGGAGGGCAAGGACGTGATGCGTGACGCGTGATGCGTTGAAAGGAGTGGAAATTTTTGCATGAGCCGGGAATAAGTGGGAAATCGTGGGAACGGGCGGGAGCGGCCGGGATAGGGCCGGATGGGAGGGAAATCCGAAGGCCGAATGACAAAGGCCGAAAGAAATCCGAATAGCGAAATCCGAAGGGCGCGGCAGGGCGCGTTGGGTGAAGCGACGCGCCCGGGTGACAATGTTGCCGCCCCCTCGGGCCACCGAAGGTATCGGCCTGGTCCGGCGCGTGGCCGGGCGGTTGATGTCTGGTCAACATCATGAAGGAAGCGTGACACGATTTTGTGCTTAACGCCAAGACGCCTGAGACAACTGCTAACGACTGAGACAAATATTTTGTGTTGAAGAGTTGAAGCGGACCGCGGGCATCCTGCGCATCCTGCCCGCTTACGACACCGCACTTCCCAACCGGTAGAAACTCAATCGAAATGCGGTCAGGCGAATGAGGGGCTTTTGATGCGTGATGCGTTGAATCCGTAAGCAGAACCAGGGATCATCAAGGCTTGGCAGGCCCGTCTGGGCCGCTTGAACCCGGTCGGGACATGCGTTATGTTTCCTGGGTGAGCGCGGGATAATGTGAGGCATTCCACACTGAACAGAATATGAAACCGACAATACTCTGCCTGTTCCTGGCGTTGATTACCGGTCTGATTGTTCCTGCTGCCGATCCTCCTGCGGCTGCCCCTGACGTTACGAGCCGTTACGAAGTTGTCGAGTCGCCGGTGCTGAAGATTTACACGGCCAACGACGGCAAGCATCGGTTTGTCGCTTACCTGGTGAAGTGGAAAGATTCCGAGGTGATCGTGAGCGATGCTTTGGCGCAGAGCCACTACAAGGTTGGGGACAAGATTACATTTCTGGCGCACAAGACGACTGTGGGGAAACGTGATTCGGGAACGATCGATTCGCTGTCCTTCATCTTGACGCGGCCGGCCGCGAAATAGGGCAGGGACAACACGCTAATGAGACAAGGCGACGGCTTGAAAGCGGGAGGCAAGGGCTTAGGCTGGGGCCGGATGAGAAATGGGAGGGGCCGAGGGCTTTGAGATGAATGACATCAAGAGGGTGTTGCTGCTGAAGTGTGTCAACGACAGAAAGAAGACTTAACGGCGGCTCTGGGAGCCAGCCGCTCGATTACGATGAGCCGGGGCCGTGCGTCCCAGCCTGGATGATGATCACCTTTGTGTGTTTGGGAGCAGCCTTCTGGCAGTGGGTTGAGTTGGCTGACCGCCTCCACCACTTGGGGAGGTTACTGTTCAAGTTCGGCACTCACTCGAACCTCATCTCGGCGGGCAGTTTCATGGTCGTCGTGTTTTTTACAGCGACTGCAGTGTTTGTCGGCCTCGGTCTCGTCGCCGCAACGCAATTGCGGCGGGCGGGGTCAGGTCTGCGATTTTGGTCGCTCTTGAGTGTGCTGATGTTGGTGACGGGCGCTCTGGTGTGGGGCAGCCTTTTGGCTTCACCGCTGATTGAGATTGTTGCAAGATGACGGCCCGGGTTTACGCGGTGACAAGCTCATGAAGAGTCCTTCGCTTTACAAATGTTCACCAGAGTTCGCGAAAGCGTGGTGGGTTCCGCTTGAGGAAGCTGGCTTTACGGTTGAGCGGCTTTCCGATCAAGCAATTGTGAAGTCAGCGAATGCCGAGGTCTTTATTCATCCGAGTGACGACGGGCATCTAATGCTTGTCTTTAGTGCGATATTTTTTTGGGGAAAGAACCAGCGCCTTGCGCAACAGGTGGACAAAATCCTTCTGCAACACTGCCCTGACGCTGCCGACATCCATGCGTGAGCATGCAGGCGTTGCCGCAAATGATTTTGCCGTCTTCGAATCGGTGGGGATCTTGGCATCGGTCGCCCCTCCGGGGCTTTGGGGATTTGAGACCCTGGACCAGCGATGAATCGCTGGGCTATTATCGGGCGTCCCTGGCGGGACTGGGGAGTGATTGACGGAGGAGGAGTTTGATTCTGCAAAGTGTGTGGCGTCATGAGGGGCGGCACGCAACAAAGCGGCAGAGGACTGCCGCACTCCAGGACGCTCCGCGAAAATGGTGTTTTTGGATTGTTCGGCGGCGAAGAGTCAGAAAAACGCGTGGGGTGATTCGGGAGTTGGAGCCTCGTCACCTCGGCTGCTACGAGGTTTGGGGGGCTGTGGACGACAGAATCCTGCCAATCGCGCGTCACCAAAGCGCCCGCTTGAAACCCGGCTGCCGAGGCAGTAGCTTGAAGCGATGAGAAGGAAGTGACCGCGCATTTGTTGGTGGGAGAAACTCTAATCTGACCAAAAACCGTTCCAACTGACATGAATCTTGTTTTCAATGTGGTCGCTTACAGTCTGGAGTGGGTCGCGTCGGTGACCGGATTCAGCTACAACGAGATCAACATCATTGCTTACTACATCATTCTCCCGTTCGTTTACGTCGCACTGATTGACCGGGGTGTGCGGAGGCATTTTTTCAAGCTCGTTTACGTCGCCACATGGGCCGGGGTTCTGTGTTTGATCAAGGACTTCGCCGCGTTCTCCGACGTTCTATTCGCGGTTTCGGTGGATTTCCTTCAGTTGTTTTCGCACGTCGGGTTGAACTACGTGTCGGCGTCGGTCGTGATTTGCGTCATATTGCCCGGATTGGTTTTCGTGGCGCTTCTGCTGTTTGCTTTTCCTGCGTTGCGCCAAAGGCTATTCCCACGAAACGGCCCGCAGCGGACACCGGGCAGGAGGGAACTCAATCGAATGGGGGCAATCGAATGAGCAACCACGAACGGACAGAAAGATGGGCGGCAGAAAAATTCGGGGGTGGCCACGAAAAGGCACAAGGGGGCACAAATCAGGGCAGCCGAATGTTTGTCAGGGGAATGCTAGGAATCGGGCGAGGAGGAAGGACGAACAGTGATTTGCGATGCTAGGTTGATGGGAGCATTTGCCCTCCGTTCCCGTCTAAGGTCGTAAGATCTCAATGAAACGCATACTCCAGATTCTTGTTGCCATGCTGTTCGCCGGTTCAATCGGCGCAGTGCCGCCGGTGCCTCCCACGAAGAACGAATTGATTGATGGCGCTGATTTCATCGCCGTCATATCTATTTCGAAGATCGACGAGAAGACGGAAAGAAGAACGCCCTTTCATGTGTTGGTTCAGACCGCACAGGCGAACGTCGAGCGGGTCTTAAAGGGAGAGGCGCCGGCGAAGTGTGTATTGCGCCATGAAGACGAATTATCCGAGTTCCTTTGCAAGCCGCCCAAGCTCGCGACCGGGCGTTTTCTGGTGTTCCTCAAGCGGCAAGGCGATGTGTTCGTGCAATCCAACTGGTACAGTATTTTCCCAATCGAGGAGGACAAACTGGCATGGATTGACCGGACATCCAGCAAGGTGTGGTCACTGGAAGAAGTCACAGCGGAGATCGTCGCATTTCTTAAGAAGCAATGAAACGCCCGCTTGAATCCGGGCGGAGAGTTTTGGCGAGGAGCACATTGATGTTTCTTGCTCAATTTGAGTGTCATGAAGCTTGCCGATATTCCCACGGACACCTTCAACCGGATCGTCAAGGAATTGTGCGCAGACGGTTGGAGGAAGACCTCGGAGTATGACAACTTCGATGCCTGGATTGATTGCGGGATGGTCGTGCTGAAGAAAGGGCGCGTGCGTTTGCGTTTCACGTGGGACAATTGGACAGAGGGCACTGTGGATGGCCCGGAGGAAATTGTTTAGGAAATCCGGGGCCGATACGGCTTGAAGTGAAGACAAATCGAATTGCCGGGATTCAAAGTCCCGACAGGGACGCCCGAAAATAGCCCAGCGATTCATCGCTGGGTTCGCGGTCTCAAAGACAAAAGCCCCGCCAGGGGCGAAAGAGGCTCTTATTCGAAGCTCCCCTTGAATCCGGGCGGCAAAGGCTGTAGCGTAACGGCGGATGAGAAGGATGAGGGGTAACGTTCTGGCGTCACCATGAGTGACAAGATCAAGATGCGCGACGGAGACACCATGTTGATCATGGTGAAGGATGGAGCCGTGATTCATTTCACACCGAACATGGGGTTGCCGCACGTCGAGTTTGTCCGGCGCACGACCGGAGAGCTGCCCGAGGGCGCTTGGGTCGGCACAGTATCACGGCTCAATGGCAAGGTTGCGGCGATCAGCTCCAAGCACTTCTTCGGCTATCAGCTTCCCGGCCCGGATTGGGTTCAGGCCGCCGTTAGAGAGAGGTTTGAGTAACCACACCGTGCGTTAGAGCGCAAGGAATGATCTGCCATGAAATGCATTGCCACCAAGAAATTCGTCGCCGGATTTTCAGTCGCCGCCTTTGGTTCCGCTTTCCTCAATTTGTTGCCTTATTTTCGGACGCGCGGTGCCTACCACGGTGATGGGTTTGAAGTAATTGGTTTTCCGTTCTCTTTCCGAACAATTGGCGGGATTGCTGGTGTTCATGAGTTCAGTATGGCGGCCCTGTTGGCGGACGTCACTTTGGCTCTGGCGGTCGCCGTATTTGCTGGCTATGCTTGGTCAAGGATTAGCCGACGGGATTGACATAACATCTATGCCGCTGCACTGCCTGTTCGACATTGCAACCCGCCATAACGGGGATCTGGCGCTTGCCGTTGCTGATGACCTTCCTGATGGCAAAGTTCGCGGTACGGCATACATCTTTGACCTCGCCTCGAAAACACAGTTGCGGAAATTTCCCGTGCGTTACGAGCGTTCGGGGACCCGGCTGGCGCTGTCCCGTGACGACCGCCTTTGTTTTGCCGGGTGTTACGAAGTCTATGGATTGGTCGCATACAGTTGCGAGTCCGGAGAGGAGGTATGGCGCCGGAAGGATTTGAAAGCGGTTCAAGCGGTGACCAGCTCCGAGGTGGAGGACTGGGTTTTTTGTGGACGGGGAACCGGTGCCGCTCATCTGATTGAGAGCGCTACGGGAAAAACGTTGGAGAAGCTTTCCGGGGTGAAGGAAATCTATCCGAGCCCGTATGACCGGTCGGTCATTGTTGCCGGGCGCACATTGGAACTGCACGAGCCGTTCGGACGAAAACTAGCCGCGTTCAAGCGCCTGAACAAATTCGAGATGCCGTGCGCGTTTTCCCGCTCGGAGTTCGTTCTTAACGAGCCGGAATGCCTGCGGTGTTATGACCTGAGAACACACGAACTGCTCTGGAGTTTTCCCAATACCGGCGAGAAACCAATAGGCCGCGTCTGGTTTTGTGAGTCCTTGGGTTCGTTCATGGCCAGCGGTGTCGAACTGCTGGTTATTGACGCCCGCACTGGAACGCTGTCTCGCAAAGTGAAGCTCGCCTCGGATACGGGCTGGATATTCGGCATTCTCGGGCGCGGTTCCAAAGTATTGGCCGGAAACCTTCAGTTACTCTCCACCGAAACCGGGGCTGTGCTCGCAGATCTGGCGACACCGGAATTGATCGCTTGGGATCCTAAGGCAAGGATGGATCGGTTGAGACAACTGGCAGCGAGTGCCAGGTCGCTGGAGGAACTCGAACGGTACATAGTTTCGGAGGGCTT
>JBFMBT010000224.1:0-11231 GCA_040754875.1 Verrucomicrobiota bacterium
CCCGCCGGGCTTCCTCGGGCGAGAGCGCGCGCAATTCGCGGGCCGTGGTGAGCGTGGGCAGATTGGCCGTGAGCTGCGCCTGTATGAAACCGGTGGGCGCGAGCGTCAAGATGGCCGCAACGATACTTGAAACGCGATGCATCGGGTACCGTTTCCAGTAACAGGAGAATGGAAAACTCCAAGCATAAAGCATCAATTTCCAATGCCAAAAGCCGCTGCGGCAAGGCTTTTCAAACGCGGCGCAGGTGAGGTCAAGACCCCGCCCGGGAGGGGACAAATGGCTCTGTAGGATGGGGTGGACAAAAGGGCGCGAACGGGGTAGATATTACGCTGAACATCCGCCAAAGCCGGGTTGTCCCGCCTAACTGACGGCCCGATTGGCGCAACCCGCGTCGCGTGTCGGGTCGCTTCGCAACAGTCAGGAGCATTATGACAGACGACGCCTACGAACACGACCTCCAGCAGGTCGTGAAGTCACTGCAGGGTGCGGGGTGTGACGCGTTTCTTCGAGGCGAAGGCCGAAGCCGGTTCGTGTTCGCGGAATACCGCGGGCGGGCCATCGAGGTCTATCAGGATGGAAACGCGGTTTACCTGGAGTTCTTCGACGAAGGCGCGGAGCAGGCGTCGAAAGACAAACGGGAGCCGAATTATGACCTGGCCACTCAGCACGCACTGGCGTGGCTGAGGCAGAGGGGAACGATGAATCTGTGATGGGGCGAACCGGCAGCATCCAGCCTTCAGCAACCAGAATTCAGAGACGTCCCGCCTGGTTTCAGGCGGGCGTTTCGTTTTTGTGCCTCGCGCTGGCGGGTCCGTGGGCGGTGGCTGCGGACGCCACGGCGACGGTGATGAAGGTCGTGGGCCAGGCACAGGTGGTGGACAAGGAAAAGAAACGGGCAGAATTGGCCGAAGGCATGTCCCTGGTTGAAGGCGCAACCGTGATCACCGGGACCAATGCCATAGTGTATCTGGATTTTGGGAAACATGATCACGCCCTGGCCGTGACGCCGGGCAGTGAAGTGGTCATTGAGAAGCTGGAAATCCGAACCTCAGGCGACTTGTCGGGCTTTAACACCCAGATCAAAGTGCGTAAAGGCAGCAGCGTTGCGTACGCGGGCAAACTGGAACCGGTGTCCCTGTACGCGTTAGTGTCGGCGAAAGGTGTGGCGGGGCTGCGAGAGGGAACAGGAGGCCGCGTTTCGGCGGAGGGCGTGCTTGATTGCGCGGAGGGGTCTCTTGTTGTGTTGGCGCCTTGCGCCCTATCGATCAAAAAGGGGGAATCCATCGATGCCAGCCGCTCGCTGGCGGCTTTTCAAAAAGTGAACGCACAGGATCTGAAAGCAATAGACCAGTTGATTCGCGAACTGAAAGCGCTGCAACGGGCGGCGCGGAAGAAAGACCGGTGAAACTGAAAACACCGGAACGGAACGCTCCCTATGATCATGAAATGCGGACTGGCCTTACTGTGTGCGGGGGCCGTGATTACCGAAGGGGCGGAATCCCCGCTGTTCGTAACCCTGGTCATTGTGAATGCCAGCGTGCGGACGATGGAAGCCAACCAGCCGGTGGCGCAGGCCGTGGCGGTGGCGGGAAATCGCATCGCGGCCGTGGGGAGCAGCGAAGAAGTGCGCAAGCTGGCCGGGCCGGCAACAAGAATCGTGGATGCGCGCGGGCAGTTGCTGGTGCCGGGCTTCAACGATGCGCATGTGCATTTCATCAGCGCCGGAGCGCAATTGTCCGGCGTGGATTTGCGCGATGCGGCCAGTCCGAAGGAGTTCGCGGAGCGGATCGGGAAGTTCGCCGCGAAGCTGCCACGCGGACGGTGGATCACCGGCGGAGACTGGGACCACGAGCGGTGGCCGGGCGGGCCGTTGCCCACCCGGGAGATGATTGATGCGGTGACGGCGGATGTGCCGGTGTTGGTGTCGCGCCTGGACGGGCACATGGCGCTGGCCAATTCGGTGGCGCTCAAACTGGGCGGCGTGACGCGGAACACGCCGGATCCGCCCGGCGGGTTGATTGTGCGGGACCCGAAGACCGGGGAGCCGACCGGCATCCTGAAGGACGCCGCGCTGAGTCTGGTGTCGCGAAAGATTCCACCGATGTCGCGGGCGGAGAAACTGGACGCGGCGCGGGCGGCCACGGCGCACGCGGCGAAGCTGGGCGTGACCAGCGTGCAGGACATGTCGGCGGGCGCGGACGTGGGTGTGTATCAGGAGCTGGCGGAGCGCGGCGAATTGAAGACGCGGATTAATGCCATATCCCCTCTGCCCGCCTGGGAACGGCTGGCGAACACCGGCGTGCGCGCGGGATTCGGCAACGATCTGCTGCGCGTGGGTGGGTTGAAGGGATTTTCCGACGGCTCGCTGGGTTCCTCGACCGCGTGGTTCTTCGAGCCGTATGTCAATGCATCGGAGAATTTCGGGCTGCCCAGCGACGAATTGCTGGCGAACGGCAGCGGGGCAATGCTCGAGAATGTGCGTCGCGCGGACCGCGCAGGGTTGCAGGTGATGATTCACGCGATCGGCAATCGGGCCAACGACGCCGTGCTGTCCATTTACGAGCAGGTGGCTCGCGAACATGGCGCGCGCGACCGGCGGTTCCGCATCGAGCACGCGCAACACTTGCGGTTGCAGGACATCCCGCGGTTTGCGTCGGGCGGCGTGGTGGCCTCGATGCAACCGTATCACGTAGCCGACGACGGGCGGTGGGCGGAGAAGCGGATTGCGGGCGAGCGATTGAAGGGGACGTATGCGTTTCGGGCACTGCTCGATGCGGGCGTGGTCCTGGCGTTTGGATCGGACTGGAATGTGGCGCCGCTGGACCCGCTCCAAGGCATCGCGGCGGCGGTGACGCGTCGCACATTGGATGGCAAGCACCCGGCCGGCTGGATACCGGAGCAGAAGATTTCGGTGGAGGAAGCCGTGCGGGCGTACAGCGCGGGGTCGGCGTATGCGGAGTTCCAGGAGAAGGTGAAGGGCACGCTCGCGCCGGGGATGCTGGCGGACCTGGTAATGTTGGACCGCGACATTTTCAGCATTCCGGCGGCGGAGATTGAGAAGGCGCGCGTGGTGTTAACGGTCGTCGATGGAAAGGTTGTGTCTGGCGAGTAACGGTTACGCGGACTTTTTAATTCAAAGCGACGCCGCGGCGGATGTAGGTGGGGACGTCGAGGTCTTCGCCGTGGTGCAAGGTGGGTTCGCTTTTTTCGAAGCGGCCTTTGGAGATGATTTCGAGGGGGAGTTGTTGCTGGCGGAGTTGGGCGGCCTTTTTGCGCTGGCGCGCGGTCTGGCCGGCTTGCGCGGCGAGCAGTTTATCCTGCTGCTCGGGTGTCAGCTCGGGAGCCGGGGCGACGAATCGCGACGCCGGCCGGGGGATCGGCGCGCTGAGGAATTGCGTGCCCATTTCCGCACTGTCGTGCAGCAGGGCAGGCGTTTCCGCAGCCGATTCCTCCGGGCCGGCGTCCGCAGTTTCCTCCTGCGATTTCCCATGGCGCGACGCGATGATCGTCACCGAGAGCCGGTCGGTGTAGGCGTCATCGATGGCCGCGCCGAGAATCAAATGCGCGTTCTCGCACTGGCGGTTGATCTGTTCCATGAGGCGGTTGACCTCGACCATGCCGAGATCCGGCCCGCCCACGAGGCTGACAAGCACGGCGTCCGCCTCGGACAGGCGCTGCCCGCCATCGAGCAACGGGCTGCCCAAAATTTCATCCATGACCTGGCGGGCGCGATTGGGGCCCATGGCCTCGGCGGTGGCGAAGAAGCTCTCGGCCTGGCGCCCGCGCACGGCGGCGCACAAGTCGGCGAAGTCGATGTTGATGAGGCCGGGGCGCGTGAGGAGCTGCCAGATGCCGCGCACGCCCAGGGTGAGCAGTTCGTTGGTGAGCTTGAAGGTCTCGACGAGGCTGGTGTTTTCGTCGATGAGGGCGAACACTTTCTGGTTGGGCAGGCAGATGACGCCATCAGCCGCGGCTTTGAATTGATCGAGGCCTTGCTGGGCCTGGCGGCGGCGGCGCGCGCCTTCGCACTCGAAGGGCAGCGTCACCACGCCGAGGACGAGCGCGCCGGATTCCCGGGCGACGCGGGCCAGCACGGGGCTGGCGCCGGTGCCGGTGCCACCGCCCATGCCGGCGAGAATGATGACCAGATCCGCGCCGGCGCAGAGTTTCTTGAGCGCTTCGACATCGCTTTCAGCCGCGGCGCGTCCCATGCCGGGGTCGCCACCCGCGCCGAGGCCGCGCATGATTTTGTCGCCAAACTGCAGCTTGCCGGGGACGGCGCAATGAGCGAGGGCCTGGGAATCGGTGTTGATGGCGGTGAAGGAGACCCCCGCCAGTCCGGGCGCCGACATGTGGGCCACGGTGTTGCCCCCTGCCCCACCGACGCCGATGACGTGGATGGCCAGTTCCTTTTTCACCGGGGCCGTGGTGGTTGTGGTGTCGGACGTCATGGAATTTACGATTTGCGATTTACGATTTGCGATTGAGTGAAGTCGCGGGGTTGGCGCGCAAGGTTCGCAGCGTCCAGCGGATAGCGACACCACCCCTCACCCTCGGTACATCGCCATGAATCTGATTTGGAATGGTGGAAGTAATAACGCGCCCTTCCCCCTCACCCCGGCCCTCTCCCTTGGGGAGAGGGAGAAGCGGTTCCCGCGTGGGGAGGGAATGACACATTCTGGCGTAACCACCCCTCACCCTCGGTCCCTCTCCCCATTGAAGGGAGAGGGAAGAACGCGGATGCCGCGTTGGACGAGAATGGCGCGCAAGGCATGCGAAGAACCCACCCCTGGCCCCTCCCAGGAGGGGAATGGCGCTGGGTTTATCGAGGCGGTTGTCGGGTTCGTGGTTCATGGAGACATTTTACCCGCGGCGGAATATCTGGGTGATGGTGCTGCGGACGGCGTCGGTGAGGGAGCCGCGGCCGCCGCGCTTCTTTTGTTGAATGGAGCCGAACTTCACCAGGCCGATGGCGGCGCTGAATTCCGGCTGGTCGAGCGCGGATTTGATGCCGCTGATGGAGTTGGTCTTGCCGACCTGCGTGGGCAGTTGGAGCACGCGCTCGGCCAGTTCCTTGATCTCCGGCGTGCGCGCGCCGCCGCCGCAGAGGAACACGCCGGCGCGGATGTAATCGTGCAGGCCGTTGCGCGCGAGATCCTGGTCGATGAGTTCGAGCGTTTCCTCGAGGCGCAACGACATGATGCGGCGCAGGTGCAGGCAGTTGATGTTCTTCTCGGGCAGGCCGAGGTCGCTCTTCAAGGCGATGGTCTTGCCCTTGAGGCGTTCGTCCATCAGCGCGCTGCCGTGCTCGATCTTCAATTGCTCGGCTTTGCCCAGCGGGACTTTCAGGCCGTAGGCGAGATCATTGGAAACGTGGTCGCCGCCGACCGCGAGCACGCCGGTGTGCTTGACGATGCCATTCGCATACACCACGTATTCGGTGGCGCCGCCGCCCATGTCGATGACCAGCGCGCCAAGTTCCTTGTGCTCGTTGCTGAGCAGCGCGAGCGAGGAAGCCAGGCCGGTGAAGACGACGTCCTCGACCTCGACCTGCATGCCTTTGACGACGCGGATGGAATTGCGCAGGCGGTTGAGGTGGCCGCAAACGACGTGGACATCGACCTCGACGCGCGAGCCGAGCATGCCGACGGGGTTTTGAATGGAGTCCTGGCCATCGACGTTGAAGTGCTGGCGGATGGCGTGGATGATGTGGTTTTCCGCCGGGAGATTGATGGCCTTGGCGTTCTTGATGACGTCCTGCACGTCCTCCTCGGTGATCTCGCGGTCCACCGAGACGATGGGATGCACGCCCCGGTTGTTGAAGCCGCGGAGGTGGCTGCCGGTGACGCCGAGATAAACGCTGCGGATTTCGACGTCGGCCATCTGCTCGGCCTCGACGATGGCGTTGCGAATGTCCTCCTCGGCGGCGGCGGTGTCGCAAATCTCGCCCTTGCGCACGCCGCGCGAGCGAGCCTGGCCGACGCCGATGATGTTGACGCCGCCGCCCTCGTTGACTTCACCGACGACGGCGCACACTTTGGAAGTGCCGACTTCCAGACCAACAATGATGGGAGGTTGCTCAAACATTGCGTTTTTTGGCGCGGCTGGTTTTGACGGGTTTGGCTTTGACGGGCGGCACAACGGACAGCTCGACAAAATTGGCGGGCACGTTGTTCGACACCGAGAGGTCAAGCGTGGCGATGGACTTGTGCTGCTTGAGGCCGATGTCGTGGACCATGCGCCAGCGGCGCAGCTGTTGGTCAATATTGTTGAGGCCGAAGGTGACGTCGTTGCCCTGCCCCGAACGGACGCGGAGCATCTCGGGCACCGATACATCGATGTGCTGGAGATCGACGACGCCGGCCATGGGGGAGTTCTCGAACGCTTCGATGAGGCGAAGCGCGGCGTGAATCTGCACGGATTCAACGCGTCGGCCGGGCTGGAGTTCGGCGGGATTCACGCCGGTGACGGTCGGCAGAAAATCGCTGGCGCCCGGCTCGGTGCGGCGGACCGCCTGCGGCGAGATGATGTAGCCGTTGGTGTCGAGATGATAAACCACGGGCTGGTAACCGTTGGTCGCGCCCGGGCGCGGGCGGACCGTGAAGACCTGGGCGAGCGGGACGCGCTCGACGATGCGCAGGCGGAGCGTGTCGGGCAGCAGGCGTTCGACGGCGGCGGTTTCGATGACGGGCACGAGCTCGAGGTCGCGTTTGACGCGCGAAAGATCGAGCGCGATGAGGTTGTCCTTCACCTTCACGCCGGCCCATTTGCGGACCAGTTCAGGGGCGAGCGTGCCGTCGGTTTCAACCTCGATGCGTTTGATGGCGAAGGAATCGTTTTCGAGCACGAAGCGGTCGAGAATCCATTCGCCGCCACGCCAGATGACGAGCAGCACGAAGAAGACGCTGGCGCCAAAGGCAAGGATGCCGGCGGCAACGCGCAAACGGGTCTGACGCACCTGGGCGGAGCGCAGTTTGACATCGAGCACGTCCTCGCGTTTCAAGCGGCGGTTTTTGAGGCTGGATTTAAAGCCAAACATTTCGTGTGTTGCGTTTATTTCTTCGCGCGCCGCAACGCCAGATCGACCATGCGCTGGCACAGTTGCGCGTAATTGATGCCGGCGGCTTGCGCGGCCTTGGGCAAGAGGCTCGTTTCGGTCATGCCCGGCAGCGTGTTGACCTCGAGCACGACGGGTTCGCCGTTGTCGCGCACCATGACATCGACGCGCGAGTAATCGCGTCCGCCAATGGCGCGAAAGGCGCCGAGGCCCGCGGCCTGGATGCGCTTGGTGGCGGCGTCATCGAACGGCGCGGGGCAGAAGTAATCCGTTTTGCCGGACGTGTATTTGTTCGTGTAATCGTAAGCACCCTGCTTGGGGCGGACTTCGACGACGGGCAGCGCCTGGTCATCGAGAATGCCGACCGTGGTTTCGCGGCCGACGATGCGTTCCTCGACGAGCACGGGGCCGAACTTCGAGGACTCGGCCAGCGCGCGCGGCCAGTCGCCTTCGGCATCGACGAATTGCAGGCCGACGCTGGAGCCTTGGCGGGCGGGCTTCAACACGAGCGGAGGCTTCCATCCGGCAGGCCACGGGGTGGGCGCAGATTCGACGACGAGATAACGCGCGGTGGGAACACCGGCGGCGAGACAACGTTCCTTGGTGAGGACCTTGTCGAACGCGATGCGGCTGGCTTCGACATCGCAGCCGGTGTAAGGCACACCGAGGTTTTCGAGTTCCTGTTGGACGGCACCATCTTCGCCGTAAGTGCCATGAAGCGCGAGGAAAACGACTTCCGTTCCAGCGGGCAGAGTCCATTTGCCCACCGGGTCGAGTTCATGGACGTTGTGGTCAAAGGAACGCAGCGCGGCCGCGACGGCCCCACCGGAGCGCAAAGAGACTTCACGTTCGGCCGAAGGGCCGCCCAGCATCACGGTGATGTTCAGCTTGCGATCCATGTGCGCGTCAGCCAGCCAGCGGTTCACCAACGATTTCCACTTCAGTCTGCAATTCGATACCGGCGAGTTCCTTCGCCTTGATCTTGATGATTTCGATGAGCGCCAGGACATCGGCCGCCGTGGCGTTGCCATCGTTGACGATGAAATTGCCGTGTTCATCCGACACAGCCGCGCCACCGACGCGCGTGCCTTTCAATTGCAACTGGTCCACGAGCTTGCCAGCAGGCGTGGATACGGGATTTTTGAAAATGCAACCCGCGCTGGGTTTGCGCGGCTGGGTGTTCCAGCGCTTGTTGCTGTAAGCGCTCATACGCTCCTCGATGGCTTCGACCGCATCGGGCCGGCCCTTGAGCACCGTGCCCAAAGCGATGTGGCTCTTGAACAGCGGGCAATGGCGGTAATGCACCTCGATGTCCTTCGCGTGGCGTTCGTAGATGCGGCCGCGCAGATCCATGAAGCGCACGGATTCGACGACTTCGAACATGGCCGCGCCCATCGCGCCGGCGTTCATGCGCAACGCGCCGCCGATGCTGCCGGGGATGCCTTCGAGAAACTCGAGGCCGGCCAGTCCGTTGCGGCGCGCTTCCACGGAAACGTTCTTCAAGCGCGCGCCCGCGCCGCAGCGCAATTGCTCGCCGTCCACCTCGATGCGGCTGAAGGCGTCGTTCGCCAGGCAGATGACGACGCCGCGAATGCCGCCGTCGCGAATGAGGAGATTGGAGCCGCGGCCCAGGAGCATCACGGGCACGCTGTAATCGGCGCAGAATTTCAGGACGGTCGCCAGCGCGGCCTCGGAATCGGGCTCGACATAGACATCCGCAGGGCCACCGACGCGCAAGGTGGTGCGTTTGGCGAGCGGTTCGTTGCGGCGGCAGATGGTGCGGGAACCGAGCAATGCCTTGAGTTCGCGATGAATTTCATCGGCCGTGATCGGCTTCTGAGCCTGGAGTTCCTTGCTGAGTTCGTGCGCGGCGCGCGTGATGTCGCCCGCGCCGAGGAACAACACGGTGTCGCCGGGGCGCATGGCGGCTTTGACAGCGGCGCGCAGTTCGGCGAGCGAGGCTTTGTATTCGACGGCCTGGCCTTCGTGGCGCACGGCCTCGACGAGCGTCAGGCCGTTGATGCCGGCGATGGGCGTTTCGCTCGCGGCGTAGATGTCGGTGAGCCAGAGGCGGTCGGCCGCCTGGAAGCACGTGGCGAACTGGTGGACGAGGTCGCGCGTGCGCGTGTAACGATGCGGCTGAAAAGCGACGAGCAGGCGCTGGCAGCCGAGGCCCTTGATGGCGCGCAGCGTCGAGCTGATTTCCGCCGGGTGATGCCCGTAGTCATCAAACACGCGCAAGCCGCGCCCGCGATAAAGCTCCTGCTGCCGCCGTGCCGCGCCGCGGAATTCGTAAAGAACACGCGCGATGTCCGCGGCGCCGTGGCCCAGTTCGGTCAACAGCGCGACAACGGCCGCGGCGTTGGAAATGTTCTTTTCGCCGGGCAGCCGCAAGCTGAAGTTGCCGATCAATTCGCTGCCGCGCCAGACGGCGAATGATGACGCAGCGTCGTCCGCCTCGGGCGTGAAGCGGGTTTCCTTGAATTCGATGCGATATTTCGCCGTGAGATTGAAGCCGAAGGAAACGGCGTTGGGACGCTGCGCGAACAGCGCGACGAGATTCGGGTCATCCGCGCAATAGACGAGCAGGCCGCGCGTGCGTTCGGCGAAGCGCGCGAATTCCTCGGACACGGCCTGAAACGTGCCATAGTGGTCGAGATGTTCCTCGTCAATGTTCAGGACGATGGCGTGTTGCGGCTCGAACTGACTGAGCGTGCCGTCGCTTTCATCGGCTTCAATGACGAACCAGCGGTTGGCCATGGCGACAGCAGTGGCGGCTGGCGCGGCGACCGGTTGCGGCGCAACGGGCGCGAGCGGAGAAAATCGCGCATGAAAGGCCAGTTGCGGCACAACACCACCGACAGCGTAACTCGGCAACACGCCCATGCGATCCAGCGCGAAGGCAAGCATCGCCGATGTGGTCGTCTTCCCGTGCATGCCGGCGACGCAAATGCCGTCCTGCCGGCGCAACAACGCGGCGAGCAACACCGCGCGCGGCACGAGGGGAACGCCCAGGCGGCGCGCTTCGTTGATTTCCGGATTGTCCGTGCGGATGGCGGCACTGTAAGCGACCAGAGCCGGTTGCGCCGCAGCGAGATTGGCAGCCGCGTGTCCCGCGTGAATCGTCGCGCCCCGCTCGCGCAACTGGCGCACCTCGGCATTCTCCACGAGGTCGGAGCCCGCGACGCCATGGCCCAGGTCCAGCAGCAAATGGCCGAGCCCGCTCATGCCGCAGCCGCCCGCGCCGATGAGATAGACCACCGAGCCGGCGCCGGATTTCTCCAGCGCGGCATCCACAACTTCCGGTGTCAATCGATCCACGTTCATTTGCTAATTCGCCACACTCACAGGTTTTGCGGTTGCCTTCGTTTCGACGCACGCACTCGCGCCCACGCCGATGACGCCCAGCATGTGGTTCACGATGTCCGCCGCGGCATTCGGGAAATGCCAGCCTTCCAGCGCGTTGGCCATCGCGCCGCGCGAAACGGGATTGTTCGCCAGCTCCAAAATGAGCCAATTGAGCGCCTCCGCCGTGGCCTGCGATTGCTCGACCATCCGCGCCGCGCCGCAATCGGCGAACGCGCGCGCGTTGAACAATTGATGATTGTCCGCCGCCGCCGGAAACGGAATCAGGATGGACGGCAACCGCATCGCGGCGATTTCCGCCAGCGACGACGCGCCCGCGCGGCTGATGGCGGCCGAAGCCGCGCCCAGCGCGAGTTCCATCTCCGTCATGAACGGCTCGACAACCGCCTTGAGCTTCGTGTGCTGGTACGCCGCTTTGACGTGCGCGTAATCGCGCGTGCCGGTCAAGTGAATGAACTGTAAATCCGGCGCCATGGTTTCAAGTTTCGGCAACGCCTGCATGACCAATTCGTTGATGCCGCTCGCGCCCTGGCTGCCGCCCATGATGAGCACCACCGGCTTGTGCGCATTCAACCCGAGCGTCAGGCGGCAACCGGCGGCATCCATCGGCTGGAATTGCGAACGCACCGGCATGCCCGTGGTCCGCACGCGCGCGCAACGCATCCGTTTCGCCGCGCCGTGAAAGAAGACATACGCTTCGTCCACGAACCGCGCGACCAACCGATTCGCCCGCCCCGGTATGGAATTCGACTCGTGCAAAAACGTCGCCGCGCCGCGCGCGCGCCCGGCGAAAACCGGCGGCGCGCT
>JBFMBT010000225.1:0-11185 GCA_040754875.1 Verrucomicrobiota bacterium
CATGACGCCGATGATTTCATAGGAATGGCGTCCGGCATTTTCCAAGGTGATCTTTTTACCGATGACCTGCGGGTCGCGGTCGAAGATCTGGCCCCACAACCGATGGCTGATAACCACCACGCGCCGTGCTCCCAGGGCTTCCTCTTCGGGAAGAAAGTCGCGGCCCAGAAGAGGACTGACGCCGAAGACCTTGAAGTAATTCGTCGAGACAAACCGCCCGGGCAGTCTTTGCGCGAGTCCTTGGCCGGTGTAGATAAAGCTGCGCGTCACCATGCCGCCGAATTCACCCGAGAAAGCGATGGCTTCGAAGACAGTGTTTTCGCGCCGCCAATCCACGAAGTTGGCGGGTGAAGTGTTGTTGGAGCGGAAACCTTTCTTCGCATCGGCCTCCCAGACGTTCACGATGCGGTCGGAACCGGGGTAGGGGAGCGGTTGGAGCAGCACGCCGTTGATGATGCTGAACACGGTGGTCGTCGCGCCGATGCCAAGCGCCAGCGTCAGCACGGCCACGGCGGTGAAGCCGGGGTTCTTGCGCAACTGGCGCAGGGCGTAGCGGAGGTCGGGCATGGCGGTCAGGGACGTTGAAACGTTGAAACGTTAAATCGTTGAATCGTAAAAGCACTGAGTCGATGAGGAGCCGACCGACGCTCCCGGTTCAATGGGTCAACGCCTTTTAACGATTTAACGGTGTCATTCATGGCGCAGCGCTTCAACAGGATTGATATGCAGGGCGCGGCGCGCGGGGATCAAGGCGGCGATCAGGGCGGTCACTGTGAAGAGAGCGCCGACGCCCACATAGGTGAGCGGGTCCATGGTGTGGATGCCAAAGAGCATCTGGGAAATGGCAAATGTGGTGGCAGCCGCCAGGCAGAAGCCCGTCACGAGGCCCATAAACACCAGCCGCAACCCCTGGCACAACACGAGCATGAGCGCATCCTGTTTGTCCGCGCCCACGGCCATGCGGATGCCGATCTCGTGAGTCCTTTCCACGACCGCGTTGGAAACGACGGCAAAAACTCCCAGCACGGCAATCAGCAATCCGAAGGCGCCGATGGCGGTGAAGCCCCTCACGACACCCACGTCGCGCTCGATGGCCCGGGCAAGTTGCGATTCAACCGTTTGTGGTTTGTGCAATGGCTGGCTGGCGTCCACAGACACTGCGGCCTGGCGCAACGCTTCCATGAGCAAGCCCGGACTCGTGTTGACGCGCGCGAGAAAGGAGTAGCTCCCCCACGCGGGCGCGGTCTGGTCGAAGGACAGGAGGATCTCCGCGCCGAGGTCGGACTCGCGGCCAACGTTCGGCCGGTCAGAGGTGACGCCCGCGATCGTTACGCGACCCAGCCGCGCTTCTGCGGGAAGTTTGAACTGCTTGCCGACCGGGTCATCACCAGGAAAGAACTGTTCGATGAAGCTGCGATTGACGATGGCCACGTGTTCGCTTCCCGGCCGGTCGTTATCATCGAGCCACCGACCCTTGACCAAGCGCAGCCCCATCATTTCGAAGTACTCCGGGCTGACGGCTGTGGCACGAATCCTGGACCGCCGGGCTTCGCCACCCGGGTCCGCGTCGAACTGAATGGTCGTGGGAAAGGGATAACGGCTGATCGCCGAGTCGGACGACACGCAGACGTTCGCAACGCCGGGCACTGCCTGCATCCGTTCCAGAACCTGCCGGACGTATTGACGCCGCTTGGGGACATCGTCGTAAACGTCCCGCCGCAGTGTGATGGGCAGTTCGACCATGCGCGCCGCGTCGAAGCCCGGATCGAACCGCTGTTTGTTCAGGTAACTCCGCAGGAACAAAGCGGCCGTGATGCACAGCATCGTGGCCATGGCCACCTGGCCGGCCACCAGAATATTGCGCAACCGGTGCCGATGCACTCCGCCGCCAGCGCCTTCCTTCAAATGATCGGTGAGGTTTCCCCCGGTGGCGCGCAAGGACGGCAGCCACCCGGTCAGCAGGCCCACGACCACCGCCAGTCCAAGCACGGTGGCGATTATCGCCGGGCTGAAGTGGCTGGGAATCCCCAAGGACGCTGTCCATATCGCAACCCAACGGGCGCCCAGCAAGCCCACCCCGCCACCAAGCACGGCCAGCACCACCGATTCCACGAGCAACTGGCGGACGAGACGGCGGCGCGTTGCGCCGATGGAAGCGCGGATGGCCAGTTCCTTCCGGCGCGAAATCATCCGCGCGAGGAGGACATTCGCCACGTTGAACCCGGCGATGAGCAGCACGAGCGCCGGGATCAAGCCGAGCAGAAAAAGTTCATCGAGGTCCACATCGCCGAACTGCTTGTCCACACGGTATGCCGCCGCCGAAATGGCGCGGGCCTCCTGGCCATGCCTTGCGGCATACGCCGCTTCGACGGGTGGCACGAGCGCGGCGAGTTCGGCATCGAGTTGAGCGCGTGAAACGCCCGGTTCCACGCGTCCCACGATGCCAACCCAGTGCTCCTCGGTGGAGGGCGACTCGAGATTCTCCGCCAACCAGACATCCATGCCAAAGAACAGGGCGTTGCCCGAAGCCATCTCCGGCATCACGCCGATCACCAAATGTTGCACCCCATCAATCACGAGCGGTGTGCCGATGATATTAGTGTCGCCGTTGAATTCTTCCTGCCAGGCGTCGTGGGTCAGAATCACCGGGGGCGATTCGGCGGCCTGCTCGTCGGCATGGGTGAAGATGCGCCCCAGTTGCGGAGGGATGCCTGAAACTTCAAGAGCGCCCGAGGATGTGCGCAATGCTGTGAGCCGCTTGGGCTCGCCCCGCCCAGTCAACGTCACGCTGCGATGGCCGCCGATAGCGCTCAGGGACTCCAGGCTCCGGCACTTTTCCCGCAAGGCCAGAAATACTTCTCTGGGGAACTGCTCGCCCGGCCTTCCATTCCCGAGGCGCCAGAGGCGGACCAGGTTGTCTTTGTCGGCGAAAGGCATCCACCGGGCCTGAGAACTCTCGGCCGTCCCCAAGGCCAGACCCAGCGTGCCCAGCAACAAGGCCAGCGTGAGCACGACGATCACGGTGCTACCGGGGCTCTTGCGCAACTGTCGGATGGCGTATTTCAAATCATTCATAACGCAGCGCCGTCATGGGCTCGATTTTCGCCGCGCTCCGGGCAGGTAAAAATGCGGCCAGCAACGCGATGGCCAGAAGAAACAATACAACGGCCGTGTAAACCACTGGTTCGGTCGGGCTGACCTGGAAGAGCTGGCTTTCGATAAAGCGCGTCAGCCAATACGAGGCAATCAAACCCGCAATAATCCCCATGCCGACCAGTCGCCCGCCTTCGGCGATGATCATTTTTAAAATCTGCGGGCGCTCCGCACCCACCGCCATCCGAATGCCAATCTCCCTGGTGCGTCGCGATACTGAATACGCGAGCGTCCCGTAGATGCCGAAGGCGGAGAGGAACAGTGCCACCCCCGCGAACGACATTAGATAAAGCATGTAAGTGCGATGCCCTTGTGTGGATCGGTAAAGATCCTGTTCGACCACGCCGATCATCGGAACACCCATATCGGGTTCAGCGGCCTTCACTTCTTTGCGAATGGCGGGCATCAGCGCCGTCGGGTCCGTTGAACTGCGCACAATGAAATGCGGCGGCACCCCGGCCAGATGCATTTCATGAAACGGCCGATAGAAAATCGGCGCCGGTGTTTCCGCATAACTCTGAGTGCGAGTGTCCCCCACGATACCGATCACCTCGTATTGGACTTTGCTTCGGATTCCCGGAATACCGAACTTCATCCCAAGGGCACTTTTCCCGCCCCAGCACGTATCCGCCATGGTCTCATTGATGACCACCGGCTTGATCTTCGCTTTGATGTCTCCCTGTTGAAACGTTCTTCCGGCGAGCAATGGTGTTCCCATCGCTCGAAACAAATCACTCGATTCGACCCCGCAGCCTTGCTGAGTGAGTTTCACGATTCGGCCATCTTCCAACTCAAACTCGCTTGCCCAGCCATCGTGCTTGCCAATCCCCGCGGCTTTGACACCCGGCAAGGCCGCCAGCCGCTCGTTCAACCGCTCCAGGACCGGATTCTTCAAGGCCGGCTCGTTGGCATACTTTTGCCACGGCAACGTAATATGCACCCGCAAGAGATTCTCCGGATCGAACCCTGGCTTTACCTCCAGCAAGCGCACCACGCTTTGAATCATCAATCCCGCTCCCAGCAGAAGCACCATCGTCAGCGCCACCTGCGTCACCACCAATCCGCCACGATATCGCCGCCAGGTCGCGCTGATGCTCGTGCGATCACTTCCCTGCTTCAATGTTTCACTGATCGAGACACGAGAGGCTCGCAACGCGGGCGCCAGCCCAAAAACCATTCCAGTCCCAAGCGAAACCAACAGAGTAAATCCCAACGCATGCGAGTCGATTTGGATTTCATTCAATCGAGGCATGAAACCCGGGAGCAACGAAATCAAAAGCTTCATACACCACCAGGTCGCGATCAAACCCGCTACTCCGCCGAGGCCCGCGAGCAGCACACTCTCGGTCAGAAGTTGACGTACAATTCTCCCGCGTCCCGCGCCGATGGCCGCGCGCACCGCCATCTCCTGTTGGCGTCGTTCGGTGCGCGCCAGCATCAAATTGGCGATGTTGGTGCACACAATCATCAGCACAAACACAATCGCCCCCAGCAGTCCAAACATCGTGCGCTGAAGCTTTTCGTTGGTGAAAATCTCACGCATGGGACGAAGCTTCAGTGACCATCCTTCTCGCCGCATCATGGCGCCGTAGCCATGTTTTCCCTGCCACGAGTCATTGGCATATTCGCTGAGCAGCCCGTTCTCCCACGCCTTCAACATCGAAGCCGCCTGCTCCTGGGTGGTTCCCTCCTTCAGCCGGACAAGCACCTGATGATTCGGCGCCTCCACCAAATTCGGCAGCACCAGAGGATCGGCCATCGGCACCCAGAAATCCGTCGTCCCCCACGGAAAACGGAAATGCGCCGGCATCACACCAATCACAGTAAAGTTCCTTTCGGAAAGGGTGAGGTTCCGTCCGATGATATTGGGGTCGCTGCCATACTCTTTGGTCCAAAGTGAATGGCTCAGGACAATCACCGCATCGGAATTGACCTTTCCCTCTTCATCAGTGCGAAAGGCTTCGTCTCGCGCAAATCCTCGCCCCAACATGGGCGTCGCGCTCAGGAACGAAAAATAGTTTGGCGATACCCATGCGCCGTGGAATGTCTCAACAAACTCCTCGCCGCGACGTTCCAAATGACGGTTATTGCTCCAAGTCACATCCTCGAACTGGTCCTGATTCTCGCGGATCACTTGAATCACAGGTGGCGCCACGCCCCCGAAGAAGCCCTCGCCACGTCCCGGATTCACCCATTCTCCAATCTGCATCAGCCGCTCCGAATTCGGAATCGCCACCGGATTCAGCAACGCCGCATTGACCACGCTATAAATTGCCGTCGTCGCCCCAATCCCGAGTGCCAGCGTCAACACTGCCACCACCGTAAAGCCTGGCTGTTTCAGTAGCATGCGCAGGGCATAACGCACATCATTCATTTCACTCCACCTCCAGTTGGATCTGGTGCCGCTCCAGTGTCGCGCCCTCGCGCAAGGCCAGTTGCGCCAGCGCGCGATTGTAGTCCGCCAGCGCCTGCAACTCGGCCACGCGCGCGCCGGTGAGGTCGCGTTGCAGTTGCAACACGATGAAGCTCGTGCTCTTGCCGGTCTCCAGTTTCTTCTGCTCCGCATTGAGGGCGATTTCGGCGAATTGACGCGCCTGCTTGGTGCTTTCCACCTGGCGCAACGTCGATTTCGCCTGTTCCACGGCCACGGCGATTTGCACCATGATGTCCTGCTCCTGCCGTTTGACCTGCAACACCAGTTGCTCTTCGTCCGCGCGGCCGATGCGATAATTCTCCCGCGCTGCGCGGTTGCCGAGGGGAAACGTCAGCGTGGCGCCCACGGAATAGAAAGGGCTGTTGCCACGCCCGATGTCGTCCAACGCGCCGCTGTATTCGCGCTTGGAACCGCGGTATCCGTAGCTGCCCACCACGTCCAGTTGGGGAAACAACTGGTTGCGCAGATACTTCAGGACAATGCCCTGGCGCTCCAGGCTCGTGCGCGATTGCAGAATGTCCGGCCTCTGCGTGAGACCGTTGCGCCAGCTTGATTGTAAATCGAACAGGACGGGAACCGCGGCGAGCGTTTCGGTTGGCACAATGGAAATCTCCTGCCACGCGGTCAGATCATCGCTTAGAAGACTTTTGAGCGCATATTCCTGCGTGACCAACGCGCGTTGCGCCGCTTGCAGGCTCGCCTGCCGCGCGGCCACCTGGGATTCGGACTGCTTTTCGTCCAGCGCCGGCAGCAGCCCAAGTGCGACACGCCGCCTGTTCGCCGCGAGCAACTGCTGCGCGAGCTCCAGTGCCTGCTCCTGCACCTTCAGGTTTTCGCGCGCCAGAATGAGGTCGTAGTAGGCCAGTTCGGTGCTGGTCGCCACGTTCATGATTTGCTGGCGCAAACCGAGTTCCGTGATTTTGAGCTGCCGCTTGGAGAGTTGAATGCTCAATCGCGCGGAATCAATCCACGAATTGCGCAACAACGGCTGGCGCAGTTGGAGCGACACCGAGCCGTTCGCATTTTCAAACGGCCCGCCCGGCCCCGAGCCGCGCGTGGCGCCGGATTGCGCGCTGACGTCGTACGACAGGCCCACCGGTGTGGATCCGCCCACGCCGACGCGAAAGGAATCCTGTGTCGTCTCCGTCCCCACGTACGGCCGGCTTTCCTCGTCGATGCCGCCGGGCGACGAACTGAAGTTGCGATTGTCAGAGCCGCTGAAGACAGGGTCATAGCGCGTGTATGCCAGCGCCACGTTGTAGCGGGCGATGCGCGGATTGTAGCGGGCAATTTTCAGGTCCAGATTGTGCTCCAGCGCAATCTTCAGGCACTCCTCCAACGACAACGGCTTGGACTGGCTGGCGAACGCCACGCCACCCGGCACAAGCAACATGGCGCACAATATTGGCGCCACAATTTGGTGAACAATGAATTTCACGGTGTGTGGGCTATGCGCGGCCGGCCGGCGATTCGAAATGCTCTTCCACAATTCGCCCGTCAAACAGGTGGATCGTCCGCCCCGCGTAATTGGCGTAGCGCGGGTCATGTGTCACCATGCAGATGGTCGCCCCTTCCGAGTGCAACTGGCGCAACAAATCCATGACGGCCTGGCTGTTCTTGGAGTCCAGGTTCCCGGTCGGCTCGTCTGCCAGCAGGATGGATGGCTTGCCCGCCAGCGCCCGCGCCACCGCGGCGCGCTGCTGCTGCCCGCCGGAGAGCTGCGATGGATAATGCTTCGCCCGATGCGCCATGCCCACCTTCTCCAGCGCCGCCTGTGCCGCCGCCGTGCGGTCCGCCGGCTTCATCCCGCGATAAATCAGCGGCAGCTCGACATTTTCCTGCACCGTCAGGTCGCCGATGAGATTGAAACTTTGGAAAATGAAACCAATCTCCCGGTTGCGGATGCGCGCGCGTTGGGAGAAATCCAGGCTCTCCACCGGCTGGCCGTTCAGCGAATACTTGCCGTCGCTTGGCGTGTCCAGCAGGCCCATGATGGACAGCAGCGTGGACTTGCCGCAACCGGACGGCCCGGAGATGGAGATGAATTCGCCGCGCCGGATTTCCAGGTGAATGGAGGCCAGCGCGTGGGTTTCCACTTCATCGGTGAAGAAGACCTTCTTGATGTCTTCCATTTGAATCAGTTTTTCCATGGCTTGCTGTATTTGAATGCCGCCGACCGTACCAGATTTTCAGTTCAACCGCACCTTATCATGCGTATCCCATTGGGACATGTCCGACAAAATCACCTGGTCGCCTTCGCTTAGACCTTCCTGGATTTCAATCGTGCTGACCGAACTGCGGCCAAACTTCACCGGCACGCGCACCGCTTCCTTGCCGCCGTTGACCAGTTTGAAGATGCCGACCGTCGAATTCTGCTGCCCATGCACGGGGCGGCCCACGTGCAACACATTTTCCAGTCGTTCCAATTCGATCGTGCCATCCACGCTCAAGTCCGGTCGCGCGCCTTTGGGCAACTCTCCTTCCAGTTTCACATCCACGGTTACCGTGCCGTTTTGCACGGCTGGATCCACACGTGTCACGCGCCCGGGGATGATGCCATTGTGCGTGTCGATCATCGCCCGTTGCCCCACCAAAACATCCTTCACCTGTGTCTCGGCGATCTTGACCTCGGCCTTGAGCTTGGCCGGTTGCACGATCTTCGCCAGCGTCGTGCTCGAACTGATGCGCTGGCCGATTTGCAACGCGTCCCGATCGCCGATTTGCTGCAATACACCGTCCACGCCCGCCCGCACCTCCAGCCCTTCAAGCTTCTTGCGCTTCAATTCCAGCGATGCCCGCAGCTTCTCCAAGTCGGCCGTCTGCACCGCCAGTTGGGCTGTCGCGGACTTCGCGCTCGTTTCCAGTTTCTTGAGTTCCATTTGATAACGCGAGCGCAGATCATTCGCCCGAACCCGGTAGCGCTTCGAATCCAGCACCGCCGCCAGGCCGTCGCGCGCCAGTGCTTCGTTGGCCTCGGCCTCCAGTTCGGCGTGTTCCCAATCCGCCTTCAAGCTGGCGGCGGTCACTTGTTGCGTCAGCCGGTCGCTCTCTTGTTGCGCCTGGAGCTTTGTCATCTGCGCCTGCGCGGCCTTGAGCTGCCATTCCAGATCAAAGACGCTTTGCTCCAATTCCGGGTTGCTCAGTTTCAACAACACCGTGTCCTCCTGCACCTCGGCGCCCGCCAGCACGTTGATGCGCTCGATGCGCCCGTCCGTGTCTGACAGCACATACAATATTTGTTCCGGCACCAGCGACCCCGTCCCGCGCACCTGACGCAACATCTCCCCGCGTTTCACCGTGTCCGTCCACGTCGCGGCCTTTTCCACCGTGGGCGCCGCCGGTTCCAACCGCGACAACCCCACGGTCACCCCGGTCAGCAAGAGCATACTTGCGACCGCGAACGCGATCCGATTGCGCCGCCTCTTCTTCGCAAACTCTGGTCGTGCGATGTCCATAAAGGCTAAGCTTGAGCGAAGCCGATGAACTGATCGCATCGTTCGTGCCAATAAAGCCGAAATTCGCAACTCCCTTTGTTTCAACCGATTCGGCGCAACCGCTTCGATCCGATCGTGTTGCTTTATTCCACCAACGGGAAACGCCGTCCCATTTTTGGGACGGCCGCACGCTTTGAATCGCAGGTCGCGCCACCTCACGAAGTCAGAATGATTTTCATCCGGGGCATAGGCGTAGCGAATGAGGATTTCCAGCGGCTGGCGGGCAACACGCCGTCTGGCCGGCGGCGTTTCTGGCAGCATTGCATCGGCACGGCGATGCTGACGCGCGAGGTGACCAATCTGATTTCGTCGCCGGACGACGAAGTCGATTACGTGGCGGGCCTGGTGCACGACATCCGCCCGCTGGAACGCGTATGCTGTTACGCCAGCAGGCCGTGGATGACTTTGGCCTTGGTGACGGGGCTGTCAGTCAGCGTTTCCTCGCGGCCGTGATGGGTGAAGGCGACCTTGTCGTGGTCGAGCCCGAGCAAGTGCAGAATCGTTGCGTGGAGGTCGGGGACGCTGACGCGGTTTTCGACGGCTTTGTAACCGACTTCATCGGTGGCGCCATACGTGCAGCCGGCGCGGAAGCCGCCACCGGCCAGCAGGAGGCTGAAGGCATTGCGATTGTGGTCGCGCCCGGTGCCATTCTGGGAAACGGGCAGGCGCCCGAACTCGCCGGCCCAGATGACGATGGTCTGGTCCAGCAGGCCGCGTTGCTTGAGGTCCTTGATGAGCGCGGCGGAGGGTTGGTCGGTCATCGCGGCGATGGCTTCGATCTCGGCCTTGGTGTGGCGATGGCTGTCCCAAGGCTGGTTGTTCTGCTTGGCGGGCGGAAAGATTTGGACAAAGCGTACGCCCGATTCCACCAGGCGCCGCGCCATGAGGCAGCGCAGGCCGTAGCCGGAGGTCTTCGGGTTGTCGAGGCCATAGAGTTGTTTCGTGGCGTCGGATTCATTGGCGAGATCAAGCGCGTCGCCGGCGGAGAGTTGCATGCGCGCGGCCAGTTCGTAATTGCGGATGCGCGATTCGAGGTCCGATTCGTAGGCGTAAGCCTTGCGATGTTCCTCATTGAGGCGCGCGAGGAATTTCAAGGTTTCCTCCTGCACGCCGGCGGGCGGCGGATTGGCCGATTGCAGGTTCAACACGGGCGCGCCCTTGGAATTGAACTCGGTGCCGCGATAAATGGCGGGCAGCCACGCGCTCTGCCACAACAGCGTGCCGCTGGTGTTGTAACCCTCGGGGTCGCGCAGGACGATGTAGGCAGGCAGATTCTGGTTCTCTGTTCCCAGGGCGTAGCTGACCCACGCGCCCATGGTGGGCCGGCCCTGATGGATCTTGCCCGTGTTGAACATCAACAACGCCTCGGTGTGGTTGTTGTGCTCGGTGAACATCGAGCGCACCATCGTGAGGTCGTCGGCCACGGAACCGAGGTTCGGAATGACTTCGGCCATGTCCATGCCGCAACGGCCCCACTTGCGAAATTCAAACGGACTGGCGAGCAGCTTGTTGGCCTCGCTGCCTTTCTGGAACATCTCGACGCGCGTTTCGAAGACCTTGCCGTCGTGTTTCGCGAGGTCGGGCTTGGGGTCGAACAAATCCATCTGGCTGGGCCCGCCGTTTTGCATGAGCATGATGACCGAGCGGGCGCGCGCGGTGAAATGCGTGGGGCGCGGGCGCAGGTCCGGCGCAAGCTTCTCGGCCGCCCGCGAACGCTCCGCACCGAGCAGGTACTGGAGCGCGAGCGCGCCGAAGCCCAGGCTGCTGGTGCGCAGCATCTGGCGGCGGGTGAGGTAAAGCGGGCCGGTCATGGGAGCGGAGTGATGGAGTGGTGGAGTGGTGGAGTAATGCCAATCGTCCTTGTCCTTCGTTCTCGTCCTCGAACTGGCGAAGTGCTTGTCCGGAGCAAAGGACAACGACAACCGCCGCGATCCGAAAGGGTTCGTAGCGCAGGTTTCCAACCTGCTGTATCGCAGGCTTCCAGCCTGCGTCGCGTCGCGCGCCAGTTCGCGTTGCGCTGCTCTTGAGGCCAAGCCCAGCCGATTGGAAATCGGCGATACAACAGGTTGGAAACCTGCGCTACGGCGTTCGCTGTGGTCCGTGC
>JBFMBT010000226.1:0-11067 GCA_040754875.1 Verrucomicrobiota bacterium
TCTTTTGGTTGTTCGCCATCCGGCCTCAGCAAAAAAAAGCCCGCGAACATGCCGACATGCTCTCTCAATTGAAAACCGGCGATAAAATCGTCACCAACGGTGGCATCGTCGGCGTGGTTGTATCCGTCAAGGAAAAGAATGTCTCCATCCGTTCCGGCGAAACCAAATTGGAGGTCCTCAAGAGCGCCATCTCCGAAATCACCGAAAAAACCGGCGCCGCCAACTCCAGCCAGTCTTGAGTTTGTTCCATGAATTCCCGCATTTGGAAATTACTGTTCATCATCTTCGTTGTCTCCTGGTCGCTTTGGGAAATGACCCCTCCCATGCCCCGCGATCTGCTGCTGCAATTCGAGGAAAGCGCCCAGAACAAGGATGCCGCCTTCGAGGCCATCGTCCAGCAGGCCAAGTCCATGCAGGCCACCAACGTTGGCCGCGCCTACGGCAACCTGTGGGACGCCGTCGGCACCAACGACCTCGCCAAATACTTCCCGTTCGTCAACCTCCAGAACGAACCAAACCCCAAGCGCGCCATCCTCAATCGGATCCAGAAGGACGCCTCCGGCCAGATCAAGTTCGGCCTCGACCTGCAGGGCGGCACCGCGTTCACCATGGAATTGGATCTCACGAAACTCGAGGACCCCACCCAGAAGGAGCGGGTCATCGGTGAAGCCGTCGTGGTGCTCAGCAAACGCGTCGATAAGTTTGGCGTCGCCGAACCAGTCATCCAGCCTTCCGGCGACAATCGCATTGAAGTCCAGATGCCGGGACTGGCGGCTTCCGATGTGGATGAAGTCGTAAAGATTCTATCAAAGCCGGCTTTCCTGGAATTCCGGCTGGTCCACCCGCAAAGCGCCCAGTTGATTGCGCAGGACATCATCGAGCCCGGTTATGTCAAGTTGCGTCAGGAAGACAAACAGCGTGATGGCACGAAGGTTTACCGGGAGTATCTGGTGCGGAAAAAGGCGGAACGCGGCCTGACCGGCAAATACCTCAAGCGCGCCGGTGTTTATGTGGACCCGCTTTCCAACAAGCCGAAGATTACTTTCGAGTTTAACAACGAGGGCGCGACCCTGTTCGGTGAAATCACCACCACCAACGTCAACAATCAGTTGGCCATTGTCCTGGACGGTGAACTGTACTCCGCGCCCAACATCAATGAGCCCATCACCGGCGGGCATGGCGAGATCAGCGGCGACTTTGACCTGCGCGAGGCTTTCCAACTGGCCAATGTTTTGGAAAACCCGCTGGAAGCGCCCCTCAAGTTGATCAATCAGAACACCGTGGACCCGACGCTGGGCAAAGACTCTGTCAACAAGGGTTTGACCGCCAGCGTGGCCGGCGTCACAGCGGTCGCCGTCTTCATGATTGGTTACTATCTGTTTGCGGGCGGTGTGGCCGTGTTCGCCATGTGTCTGAACCTTGTGATCCTGATGGGGATCATGTGTTATCTGGACGCCACCCTGACCCTCCCGGGCATCGCGGGCATTCTCCTCACCGTGGGCATGGCGGTGGACGCCAACGTGCTCATCTTCGAGCGGATCCGTGAGGAACTGGCGGCTGGCAAGTCCCTCCGGGGCGCGCTGGCGGCCGGTTACGACAAGGCGTTTGGCACCATCTTCGACGCCAACATCACCACGCTCATCGCCTCGGTCATTCTCATTTATCTGGGCACCGGTCCCGTCAAAGGGTTCGGCGTCACGTTGACCATCGGTGTGGCCGCCAGCATGTTTACCGCGCTGGTCGTCACCCGTCTCATCTTTGACTGGCTCATTACGAACAACCGTATCCAGTCCCTGCCGATGCTTCAGTTCGGTTTCTTGAAGGACACGAAAATCGATTTCCTCAAATTCGCCAAACCCGCTTTCGCCTTGTCCTGGGCTTTGGTCATCATCGGCACGGCCTGGGGTTTCTATCGCGGCCAGGACGCGCTGGGCGTCGAATTCCGGGGGGGCGACAAGCTGACTTACAGTTTCACGCAGAAGGTCGAGGTGGACCAGTTGCGCGCCGAGCTCGCCAAGGCTGGCGTCGAGGCGCAGATTCAATATCAACGCAGCCTCGGTGACGCGAGTGAAATGCTCCAGATCCTCGCCGAATTCGAAAGCGGCGACGAGGTAACCGGCGCTTTGGAGAAGTCCTTTCCCGGTGCCGGACTGGAGTTGAAGAGCACGGACAAGGTGGGACCGACCGTTGGCCAGGAAATCCGTGAAACCGCTGTCATTGCCGTGTTGTTGTCGCTCTTGGGAATCCTGATCTACGTCGCTTTCCGTTATGAATTCTCCTTTGCCGTCGGTGCCGTCGCCGCGGTGGTCCACGACGTCTTCATGACCGTGGGCTGGTTCTTCCTGGCCGGCGGCCAGATGAGCGGCGTCATGATTGCGGCCGTGCTCACCATCATCGGCTTTTCCATCAATGACACCATTGTCATCTTTGACCGCGTCCGGGAGGACCTCAAGCTGGGCAAGCGCGGTTCACTCAAGGACATCCTGAACCTGGCGCTCAACCAGACGCTCAGCCGCACCATCATCACCTCCGGCACCGTCCTGTTGTCCACGCTCTCGCTGTACATCTTTGGTGGCACGGTCATCAACGACTTCTCCTTTACCTTCCTCGTCGGCATCATCAGCGGAACCTATTCGACCATCTACATCGCCAGCGCCATTGTTCTCTGGTGGCACAAGGGCGAACGTCCAAAAATCGGCAGTGGACCTGCGCCAGCCGTTGTCACCGAACCAGTTGCAGTCACCAAGGGTGCATAACCGGGACTCATGCTTGCAACGATCGAGATCACGACGTATCACTGGGCTGGGTTCATCGCGGTAGTCCTTTTGTTCCTGGCCCTGGACCTCGGCGTCTTCCATCGCGAGGCCCACGAGGTCACCTTCAAGGAGGCCATGGGCTGGACCACCCTGTGGTTCTGCCTCTCCATGCTCTTTGCCCGTCTGTTGGTGCCGGTGAGCGGCAAGGAAGCCGCCCTCGAATTTGTCACCGGCTACATCATCGAACTTTCGTTGTCCATGGACAACGTGTTCGTCATCGCCCTCATCTTTGCGTACTTCCGCGTACCCATCGCCTACCAGCATCGCGTCCTGTTCTGGGGCATCATGGGCGCCCTGATCATGCGCGGCATCATGATTGGCGTCGGCGCCGTGTTGATTCAAAAATTCGAATGGCTCCTCTACGTCCTCGGCGCCTTCCTCATCTACACCGGCTTCAAGATGATCTTCTCCGAGGATGAGGCGCCTCACCCGGAGAAAAACCCCGTCATCCGGCTCGCCAAAAAAATCTATCCCGTCTCCCATGAGTTCGACGGCCAGCGCTTCTTTACGCAATTGAACGGCGTGCGCGCGCTGACGCCCCTCGCACTGGTGCTGTTGATGGTTGAAACCACCGACCTCATCTTCGCATTTGACTCCATCCCGGCCATTTTCGCGGTGACGAAGGACCCTTTCATCGTCTTCACGTCCAACGTCTTCGCCATCCTGGGCCTGCGCTCGCTCTACTTCGTGCTCGCGGGGATGATCAAGTATTTCGCTTACCTGAAGACCGGCTTGTCGTTTGTTCTGGTGTTCATCGGCCTGAAGATGCTGACCAAGCGCGACGAGCATGCCGAGGACCCGGACTGGTATGAAATCGGCATTCCCACCGGGGTTTCGCTTGCCGTCGTCGCCACCATCATCGTGCTTTCCATCGTGTTCTCCGTGATCACCGCCTGGCGCGAACGTCGCAAAAACGAGAAGAACGGCAAAAGCGGCTCGGACGACAAAAACGGCAAAGACGGCGACGGCTCCGACTCCAACAAGGACAAAACCGACGTCGCCCCGCCCAAGGCCGCTTCCTAGCTCTGGCTGACTGCCGCACACGGCGGGCGCTGCTCCCGGCCAGGTTTGATGGTCCGAACGTTTTAAAAACGATTCAACGATTCAACGGTTCAACGTTTTTGACGATTTGACGGTTCAACGATTCAACGCCTCACGTGAGCCACGAACCCCTTTCCCAGAGCATCCGTCGCATCACCGAGGGCGAGGCCGGGGACGTCATCACACTCAACGAGATCATCGCGCGCACCGGCGGCCGGGGCATCCATCTGGCCATCATTCTGCTCTGTCTGCCGTTCATCACGCCCATTCCGTTGCCCGGTGTCAGCACGGTTTTCGGTTTCGTCATCTTCCTGCTGGCCCTGCGCCAGGCGCTCGGCAAACGCGCCCGCCTCCCGCGTTTCCTCGGTGAGCGGCCCATCCAGGTCAAAGACCACCAGAAAATCCTCAAGGCCAGCCTGCGCGTCATCCTCTTCATCGAAAAAACCGCGCGGCCCCGGGGCAAGGACTGGCTGGATCTCCGCGCCGCGCAAATCGGCAATTCGTTCCTCCTCATGTTCCTCGCGCTGCTGTTGATGCTTCCGTTTCCGCCTTTCGTGCTGCTCACCAACAGTCTCCCGGGCCTGGCCGTCATTTTCATCAGCGCCAGCATCATGGAGGAAGACGGGTTCATGATCTGGTTCGGCTACGTCCTCGCATTGATTGCCACCGCCTACATCACCGCCGTCATCTGGCTCATTCTCGGCGGAGCGCATTTCTTCGCTGACTATTTGTTGTGAATCCGGTTTGCTCCCCGCCACAACGATGAAGTATCGCTGGTCCATCGCGCCACCCCAGCCTGTCCTCGCCGGCCAGCTCGCGCGCGAACTCCGCCTCTCCCCGCTGCTCGCCCAATGCCTCCTGAATCGCGGCTACAGCGACCCCTTCACCATCTCCCACTTTCTGGAGCCGCGCCTGAAAAATCTCGCCGACCCGTTCCTTCTGCCGCAGATGGACAAAATGGTCGAACGCCTCTTCGCCGCCCGCGAGCGCTCCGAGGAAGTCGTCATCTTCGGCGATTACGACGTGGACGGCGTCACCTCGACCGCGCTCCTCATGTCCGTCCTCCGGCCGTTGGGATGGAAGATCCACTATTACCTGCCCAACCGTCTCGACGAAGGTTACGGCTTGAGCCGCGACGGCGTGGAAAACTGCCTCGCCAAATATCCCGCCCGCGTGCTCCTCGCCGTGGACTGCGGCTCCACCGCCACCGAAACCATTTGCTGGCTCAAGGAACGCGGCGTCGATGTCCTCGTTCTCGACCATCACCAGATTTCCAACCCCGCGCCCGAAGCCCTGGCGCTGGTCAATCCCCAGGCCGCGCCGCCGGGCACGCCGTCCTTTCGCGAACTCTGCTCCGCCGGACTCGCCTTCAAGCTCGCTCACGCCATTTTGAAACGGGGACGCCAGACCGGCCTGCCCGGCAGTCAGGAGACCGATCTCCGCCAGCAGCTTGACCTGGTTGCCTTGGGAACCATTGCCGACCTCGTCCCGCTCACCGGCGAGAATCGCATCTTTGTCGCCACCGGTCTGCCGCACCTCGAACGCACCCAACGGCCCGGCCTGCGCGCGTTGAAGGAGGTCGCCCGCATCGAATCCGCCGTCGGCGTTTACGAAGTCGGCTTTCAACTCGCCCCGCGTCTCAATGCCGCCGGCCGCCTCGAAAACGCCGAGCGCTCCCTCCATTTGCTCCTTGCACAAAGCGTCGCCGAAGCCCTGCCGCTCGCCAACGAACTCGACACCTGCAATCGCGAGCGCCAGGAAATCGAACGCAACATTGCCCACCAGGTCATCGGCGCCGTGCGCGCCCGCTTTGATCCGCAGACCGATTTCGTCATCGTCGAAGGCCAGTTGCTCTGGCACATCGGCGTCGTCGGCATCGTCGCCTCGCGCGTTTTGCGCGAATTCTATCGCCCCACAATCATCCTCGGTGGCGACACCGGTGCCTGGCGCGGCTCTGGCCGCAGCATCGATGGCTTCGACCTCGCCGCCGCCTTGCGCGGTTGCGATGACCTCCTCCTGCGCCACGGCGGCCACGCCATGGCGGCTGGATTGAGCATCCATCCCGACCAGCTCCCCGCTTTCCGCGAACGCCTCAACCGCCTCGCGCAACAAACGCTGACCGCCGAACAACTCCAGCCGCTGCTTCACCTGGACGCCGACGTTCCACTCGATGAACTGACCATCGACCGTCTCCGCGAACTGGAACGGCTCGGCCCAACAGGGCAGGGGAACCGTCCGCTGCAACTCGCCGCGCGCGGCCTTTCCTTGCGGGGCCAGCCTCGCCGAGTTGGCAAGGAACAACAACACGCCAAGTTCACCGTCACCGATGGCCGCACTTTCCGCGATGTCATCTGGTGGGGCGCCGGCGAAAAACCATTGCCCACCGGCGCCTTCGACCTCGCCATCATCCCCGAACTCAACGAATACAACGGCTCAACCACCGTCCAACTCCGCCTCCTGGACTGGCAACCCGCCAAATAATTCGGACCGCGGCTGTGGCAACGCCCAGCCGCAGCGTATCACTTGCAACTACACCGCTGGAGGTTCGTGCCCCACACTTCAACGCATCACCCTTCAACCGTCCCCCTTTTGTGCCTCTGTGGCCATTCGTGTTCTTTGTCATTCCGTCCTCCAATCGCAAATCGAAAATCGTAAATCAAAAATCGCAAATTGTCGGCCATTCCATTACCCTCCGCCCATCATGGTTTCCGCCATCATCGTCGCCGCCGGCAAAGGCACCCGCATGGGGCCAGACGTGGACAAGCTGTTTCTCGAAGTGGCTGGCCGCCCCATCGTCGCCCACACCTGGCAACGCTTTGACGACTCCGAGGCCATCGATGATCTCATCGTCGTCGTTCGCAACGGGATGCAGGACGCCTTCGCGGATCTCGCCCGGCAATTTCGTTTTCGCAAGCCCTTCCGCCTGGTCATCGGTGGCAAGGAACGGCAGGACTCGGTCTGGAACGGCTTGCAGGCATTGGAGGCCAATTGCGAAATTGTCGCCATTCATGACGGGGCGCGGCCTTGCACTTCGAAGGACCTCATCGCCTCCACCGTTGCCGCCGCGCGTGAATTCGGCGCGGCTGTCGCCGCCCAGCGGGTGACCGACACGCTCAAGGAATCGGACGATGGCGTCCTCATCACGCGCAACGTCGATCGCTCCAAACTCTGGGCCGTCCAAACCCCGCAGACGTTCAAGGTGGAAATCATCCGGCGCGCCTTGGAAGCGGTCCGGGCCGGTGGCCTGCTGGTCACCGACGACACCGCGGCGTGCGAGGTTATCAATCAATCCGTTCGCCTCGTCGCCGCCGGCGAGCCCAACCCCAAAGCGACATCGCGCGCCGACCTTCCCTTGCTGGAGGTGTTGTTGCAGGCGAATCAGCGCGCCTAGTACGTAAGCAAATTCAACAGGTGAATCGCATTGTCCGCCAATTCCCAGCGGCCCGATTTCTTCGTGACAAGCCGCCGGCACGGGCGCGCCTGTTGCTCCGCTTCATTGACGGACAACAGAATGTATTTTGATTTCCCCTTTATTTCTGAAACCGACCGTGGAGTGACTTGAAACGGCAGACCGTTGAAGGTCAGCGCGATTTCGTATCCCGCGATCCCGTCGCGTTCTGCGGCCGGGTTGCGCCGCAGCAGTGTCGGATAGCGCTTCAGCCATGGAAATGAGTTGTCCTGCACCAGCACCCGGCAAAGCTCCGTTTGCCCGCGCACGTGGGCCAGCAGGCTGAACGGTTCGTGGGTGCGCCGTTGTTTGAGCAGGATTTCTTCGGGATCGATGCCGATGAGATTCTGGCCGTTCCAGTCACCGTGATCGTTGCGCTGGCCGGGATAGGTTTTGGCGTACCATTCGGCAAACCGGTCGTTGATGAAGAAGTTCAACTCGAAGTGCAGATGCGCGCGTTCCTTCGATATGCCCTCTCGCGTGTTGGCCGTCCGGCCCAGCGTGGCAATGACCTCGCCTGCCTTGACCGCCTGCCCCGCCCGCAATCCCTCGCGGACATATCGCAAATGGGCGTACAGCGAATAGATTTCCAGACCCTCAATCCGGTGGCGCAAAATCACGTAGTTCCCGTAGTTGGACAGCGCCGGTTTGGTGCTCGCGTAAACGACCACGCCGTCGGCTGCCGCATACACGGGATCAACCGGCTCGCCTTGCCGGTCCCGTTGCACACAACGGATGTCGAGGCCTTCGTGAAATTGAAATCCGCCCGACCGCACGCATCCAAAAGTACCGCTGCTCCACGGCTTGCCGATGGTGCCGACGTAATAACGCTCCTGCCCGCCCACCTGGTAGAGTGCCCGGTTGGGGGTGGGCAGTTGGAAGAGTTCGGCCCGCGCTGTGGGGCCGGGACCGAGAAGCAGGCAGAAAGCCAAAAACGACTTCACCGCGTCACTCACGCTCACGCAACAAATCCTTTTTGGCCACGCGCTCGATCACATTGTTCAGACCCGTGACCAGTTGCTCGGCCTCTTCGCGCGTGGCATCCGGCGTGAAAATCACGACCCCGTTGGTGATGCGCTGGCGCAGGTACGGCGCCGCCAGCCAGCGCACCTGCTCGAGCTTCGGACCGAACACCGCCTGAATGGCGATGTGTGAATTCACGTTCACCGCGGTCAGATTCTCCAGAATGAGCGTTCCGCGGCGATCAAACTCCAATCCGATGGCGAAGGTGCCGAAGCCGTCTTCCACGATGCCCGCGCGCTTCAGCGACGTCTCATCCAGAAACGGCATGCGGCTGACGTTGATTTCCACCGGCTTGGCCCGATACACGGATACTGGCGCGTTCGAGCCGCTGCCGTCCGGGTTGACCTGCTGATAGAGCCGCACCATGGCCTCCAGCTTCTTGTCGCCTTTCTTCTCAGCGGCCTTCTTTTCCTTCCCGGCTTCGGGAGACTGGCAGCCCGCCGCGAGCAACGCGGCCAGGCAGCAGCACAAATAGATGTTGATGGCTGGCAGGCGAAACTTCATAGTCCGCTTAAACAACTGAATTATCAGGGTGAAGTAAAGCAACATATATGGGCAAGCAATACAACAAAACCGAGAAACGCAAACGTCGCAACGCCTACTTGAAGCGCAGGAAAACTGCCGCAAAGGCGAAAAAAGGCAGCAAAGCCGCGGCGGCCGCGTAACCGCGTTTTCACCAAAGCCGCCACCAACACCGGTGGCGGCTTTTTGCTGTACGGATCGTCCGGCAGCAGATTTGGCCGAGGCCGGAAAACGAACGCTCTGTTGCATCCGGGAGTGTCCAGGGTGAATTGTGAATAGATTGTAACGTGTTCGTCACAAGGCCGACATATCGCGCGCCTAGGGTTTGAGGCGCAGGCCATGAAAAAGGTCATCATTCTGACGGCGGGATTCGGGGAAGGGCACAACGCGGCGGCGCGCAATCTGCGCGATGCGCTCGAGTTCATCTCGGACGACGTCAAGGTGGAGGTGCTGGACTTGTTCGAGAGCAGTTATGGCTCGTTCAATGACCTGGTCAAAAAGACGTATCTGGGGCTGGTGCAATACGCGCCGGCGGTGTGGGGCGGGATTTATTCGTTGCTCGACAACTCGGCGATGATCAACCGGAACCTCGGCTCGTTCAGCCGGTTGAAGCATGCCTTGGGGGACATCTTGCACGAAACCCAACCGGATTGCGTGGTGTCCACGTATCCGGTGTACGCCCATGTGATTCAAGACTTGTTCAAGGATCATTCGGAGCGATCCTTCCGGTTTTTGACGGTGGTGACGGATTCGATTTCAGTGAACTCGGCGTGGTTCCGCGCGCCGAGCGATTTGTATTTCGTGGCCAACGAGCCGACCGCCGCCGTCATGCGCAAGGGCGGCGTGCCTGCCGAGCAGATCAAGACGCTGGGATTTCCGGTCAGCCATTTGTTCGGCGAGCGCGACAAAGCGCTGGTGCATGACCCGAAGCCGGGCGTGACGCGGCGGGTGTTGTACATCATCAACACGGGCAAGAAGAAGGCGGGCAAGGCGATTGACCGATTGCTGGAGATTCCGGATGTGCACCTGACAGTGACGGTGGGGCGTGATGCGGAATTGAAAGCGAAGTTGCTGGAGCGCACGGAAAAAGCCGGCAAACGGGTGGACATCCTCGGTTGGACCAATCAGATGCCGCAGTTGATGATGAACAACCATCTGGTCATCGGCAAGGCGGGCGGCGCCACGGTGCAGGAAGCCATCGCGGGGCAGTGTCCGATGATCGTGAATCAGGTCATTCCCGGGCAGGAGGAGGGGAATGCGCGGCTGATTGAGGAACTGGGCCTGGGCGCGCTGGCCGACGGCAACAAGGAAGTCGCGCGGTTGGTGGAAGAGGCGTTTGAGCACAAGGCGCGCAAATGGCACGAATGGCGCGCCAACCTGGCGAAGGTGAGCAAGCCGGATGCGGCGTTGCGCATGGCGGAGGTGGTGCTCGAAGAGGCCGAAGGCCACGATCCGTCGCGCAAACGCGTGAAATTGTTCAGCGAGCCGAACGGCACCATCGCACGGCCGTCGCGGGTGAGCACGCGTTCGCCGGAAGCGCAGATGTTGCTGTGCGATTTTCACATGCACAGCAATTACTCGGACGGCAAGCTGTCGGTGCCGGACCTGGTGGATTTCTATGGGCGGCTGGGTTTCGATTGCATTTGCATCACGGACCATCTGGCGGACCCGCGCCGGCTTATCGGCAAACTGGTGAAGTTGAGCAACCTCACGTTGAATCCGAACCAGGTGGAGGAATATTTCGACGTCATCGAGCGCGAGCGCAAACGCGCGTGGCGCAAATATCAGATGCTCGTGCTGACGGGCATCGAGTTCAACAAGGATGGGTACACCTCGAAGTCATCGGCGCATTTGCTGGGCATTGATTTGAAAGCGCCGATTGATCCTGCGCTGGATTTGATGGAAACGATTGCGCAAATTCACGGGCAGGGCGGGCTGGCGGTGGCATCCCATCCGCACATCATGAAAAGCGAGTGGGGCAAGAACACGCTCTACCTGTGGGAGAATCAGGACAAATTCGCGCCGGTGATTGACGCGTGGGAAATTGCGAATCGAAATAATTTGTTCAATCCGATTGCGCTGAAACGCCTGCCGTTTCTGGCGAATAGCGACTTCCACAAACCGAAACACATCTATTCGTGGAAGACCTTGTTGCATTGCGAAAAAGATCCCGACGCCATCAAGGAATGCATCCGGAAAAACGAACACGTGGCCATC
>JBFMBT010000227.1:0-11065 GCA_040754875.1 Verrucomicrobiota bacterium
CCTGCATCATCCGATGGGTCGAACGGGATGGTGCCGATCAGTATACTGATGTGGCTCTGCCAGTAGACGAGACCAGAGTGCGTTATTTCTTGCCGGTACCGATATTCATCTCGCGGAAACGCTCGATCGTCGCGCTCGGCTCGAAATCCTCGATCTCGAACAACTGGCGCACCTCGATCTCGCCATCCGCCAGATGGGGATTGGGGAAGCGTTTGGTCCATCGGGCGCACTACGATCGAGCCCACGCGCGCGGGTGGAATACCGGCGGTGAGATCGATGGCCTCATTGAGGTCCCCGGCCTTGATCGTGTAAAAGCCGCGTCAACCCTTCAGTATCTCGATATAACGACGCTGCATCTCAGCAGGCGAGACTTCTTCGATGCTATGGCCGATGTTCCAGCGATGACCGAAGGGGTCGCGGATGCATCCGGACCGCTCGCCGTAAAATTGATCCTTTGGCGCCGTTTCCAGCGTCGCGCCGGCTTGTACGGCCCGTTGAATGACGGCGTCGGCGTTGTCGACGTGCAGGTGGATCGTCACGGGCGTCGCGCCGAGGGTGCTCGCACCGCGGATGCCGTACTCGGGAAACTCGTCCGACAGCATCAGGGTCGTACCGTTGAAGTCGATCTCGGCGTGGCCGACGCGGCCGCCCGGCTCGGTGAGGCGGAATTTTTCGCGGGTACCGAAGACACGCGTGTAAAACTCGATCGCGGCATTTGCGTTCGTGACGTGCAGGTAGGGAAACAGTTCGTGAACGGTCATGGGTTGGCTCCTGTGAGTGGTTGACGGCGGGATTGTAGGACAGCGGTGCCTACCCTCGTCTTGAACGAAATTGACCTTACCCGCGCTGTTGTATTATCGGGTTCATCACGATGTGGTGCGCGAACACCGGCGAAATCCTTCGGTACGTTTCCGGTGTGACGCCGGTGAACTCCCGAAACTCACGGGAGAAATGCGCCTGGTCGCTATAGCCGCAATCCAGCGCGAGATCGATCCACGCAATGCTGGCATCGGCGGCCACACGCCTCAGGACTTTCTGTAGCCGGAGAATCCGGCGGTATAACGTGGGCGGCAGGCCCACGCTTCGCCGGAACAGCGCGATGAAATGCCGGTGGCTGTAGCCGCTTTGTCGCACCACATCGCGCACGTAGAAGGCAGAGCGTGCGCCGCCCACCACCGCATGGCCGACCGTGTAACCACAGGCGTCGCCGACCCCGTTGAACAAGCGCAACGGCGCGCCGCCGAGCCGAAATACCAGGTGCATGTCGCCGGTCGGCAGAACATGCTCGCGGGCGCCCGTCGCCGGACGTAATTCTGATTCGGGAATCGCGAGCCAAAGCGTCTTCACCCAAGGACGCAAGGCCGGACGGGGCAAAACCGTGATCAGCATGGAGGACTCGCCGGCACGCGGTCCGATTGCCCCGCGTACAAGATGTGACGGATGGTCTTACACATGGCGTCTCTCTTCCGAACGTTCCGGTTGAGCCGCTGTAGGGGCGCGCCGCGCCCCGGGGGTCGGCTCGAACCGGTGGTTGAACATCGGATTGAAACGACGAAAAAGATGTCGTCTCAATCCTTATTGGTTAGGCGCCGGACTCGGCCACGCCTCTACCCCGCCCATGACTTGGCAGCGCGGTTCTCGCGTCGCTACAGCCCCGCGAGGAAGTCCAGTACCCGCTTCATGAGGACCGTGGATGCCTCCGGGTCATACGAGGGCAACGAGCTGTCTGCAAAGTAATGCTGGTTGCCGGGGTACAGAAACAACTCTGCCTCGTCAGCTTCTTCCACCAGTGCGCGGGCGGCGTTGATGTCGCCCTCGCCGACAAAGATGGGATCGGCATCCATGCCATGCACCTGGACGGGGACGCCCTTTGGCCAGGCCGACCCGAACTCCGAAACCGGCACACAGGAATAGAAGAGAAGCGCCCCGCGTGCTCCGGGCCTGGTTTGGGCCAGCTTCTGCGCCGGGACCACGCCCAGGGAGAATCCGGCGTAGACCAACTCGGCAGGTAGCGCCTCCACCGCTCGCTCGCCACGCTCTGTCACTTCCAGGAAACCGATCTCCTTGACGAATGCCATACCCTGCTCCAGGTTCTCGAAAGTGCGGCCATCGAACAGATCGGGCGTGTGGACGATGTGCCCGGTGCGGCGCAGACGATCGGCGAAGGCGACGACGCCACGGGTTAGCCCTTGCGCGTGGTGGAACAGCATGACCTCTGCCATTTTCAGCCTCGTTTCCAAAGCGATTGATGTCGATAAGACATGACTCTATCTTATCGCGAAGCGCGAGGCATCACCGGATGCGGAGTGTCGAATCCGAGCGCTCGCGTCTGCGCATCCTCGGCAATAGGCCGAATCTCGACGCAGCCGTAGCGCGCGCCGGGGATCTTCGCCGCCACCTGGATCGCTTCGTTCAAGTCGCGTGCCTCGATCACGTAGTAACCGCCGAACTGTTCCTTGGTCTCGGCGAACGGGCCGTCGGTGACCGAGACCTGCCCGTTGCGCACGCGCACCGTCGTGGCCGTGTCCACGGGCCGCAAGCGATTGGCGCTGATGAAGTGGCCGTTGCGCTTGAGGTCGTCGGTGAAGGCGGCGTACTCCCGGTATTGCCGCGCCGCCTCGGCCTCGGTCATGGTCTCCATCACGGTCTCGGCGCAGATGAGGCATAGGTATTTCATGGCGCGTTCTCAGTTCGCCGCCGCCTGTCGCAGCGCATTGATGTCGAACTTGCTCATCTGCATCATCGCTTGCATCACGCATTGTGCGACGAGCGGATCCGGGTGAGTCATCAACTCACACAACACGGACGGTACGATCTGCCACGACACGCCGAATTTATCCTGCAGCCAGCCGCAGGGTTGCTGGATTCCGTCCGAGGATAGCTTGTCCCACAGCCGGTCCACTTCTTCCTGGGTTTCGCAGTCCACCATAAAGGATATCGCTGGTGTGAATTTGAACATCGGCCCGCCGTTCAGTGCCACGAACGATTGCCCATCAAGCTCGAAGTCCAGGGTCATGACGGAGCCCGGAGGCCGTCCCATATGCTTGGCGGCGTCGGCGCCGTAGCGGGTCGTGTGCATGATCCGCGAGTTCTTGAAGATCGAGAGGTAGAAATCGACGGCCTCTTCGGCCTGGTCGTCGAACCACAGAGAGGGGGTGATTTTCTGCATTTCGCTTTCTCCTGTTTGCCGGTTGCATGATTGGCTTGCACCCCTTAGTCGAGCGGGCCAACACCAAATCGACAGCACACACGAATTATTTTTCCACCTCGTCCAACCGCCTTTCGAGGAACCGCCGCTCCGGCGCCTGTCGCGTGAGCGATAACGCGCGCTCATAGGAGGTGCGGGCCTCGGCGGTCCTGCCCAACCGTCGACAGAGATCGGCGCGCGCGGCATGGGCCAAGCGGTATTCGGCCAAGTCGCCGCGCGCCAGGATCGCGTCGATGAGCACCAAACCGGCCTCGGGCCCGTCGCGCATCGCCATCGCCATCGCCACGGCGCGATTCAGCTCGATCACTGGCGACGGCTCCACGCGCCACAGCACGTCATAAAGTCCGACGATCTGCGGCCAGTCGGTCGTGTTCGCGTTGGGCGCCCCGGCGTGCACCGCGGCAATCGCGGCTTGCAGCGTGTACGGGCCGACGCGGCGCGAGGCCAGCGCCTGTTCCACGAGCCGCGTACCTTCGGCGATCTGCGCGCGATTCCACAATGCGCGGTTCTGGTCTTCAAGCAGGATCAAATCACCGGAGGGAGAGGTGCGCGCCGCGCGCCGCGAGTCGTGCAACAACATCAGCGCCAGCAGGCCAATCACCTCGGGCTCCGGCAACAACTCCACCAGCAGCCGCCCCAGGCGGATCGCCTCGGTGGAGAGATCGGCGCAGATGAGCGTATCCCCCGATGATGTTGTGTAACCCTCGCTGAATACCAGATAAATCACGCGCAACACCGCATCGAGGCGTTCGGGCAACTCCGCTGATGCCGGTACCTGATAGGGGATGCGCGCGTCACGGATCTTGGCCTTGGCGCGCACGATGCGTTGCGCGAGGGTCGATGGTGGAATGAGAAAGGCGTGTGCGATCTGCTCGGTGGTGAGGCCGCACACTTCGCGCAGCGTGAGCGCCACCTGCGCGTCCGGCCCCAGCGCCGGGTGGCAACAGGTAAAGATGAGGCGCAGCGGATCGTCTTCGATGGTTTGGTCATCCAACGATTCCGCGTCCATCGTGGCCGTTTCGATCTGTTCTGTAACATCATCCAGCGCAGCAAAGCGGGCACGCCGCCGCATCGCATCGATGGCCTTGAAACGCCCCGCGGAGACCAACCAGGCACGGGGATTGGCGGGTACGCCCTCACGCGGCCATTGATCGAGCGCGGCTCCGAAGGCATCGTGCAACGCTTCCTCTGCAAGATCGAAGTCGCCGAGCAGCCGAATCAGGGTCGCGAAGACGCGACGTGATTCATCGCGGTAGACGGCTTCCACGGTTTCACGCACCAGCCCGGTTTCATTCGTGCTCATCAAGGTCGTATCCATGGCCAGGAATTCTATTATTAGCACGTGGGACTGGAGACTACAATCAGGAATACCGGGCCGCATCCTCAGTGAGTGGGCATCGTTACATCCAAATTTCCGTGTTCCCCGTATATAGAGAAGTCCGGCGTCTGGACGTATTCCTCTTCGATTTCAAACATTATGGAGAACGCTTTATGGATAAGCACATTGCAACCCCAGGCTTTGCAGATCAACCTCGTGATGGCCGTTTCCCCTGGATGGCGGCCTTGTCGGGCGCCTTGTTACTTTATTCGGCCGGGGCGCTGGCCAATCATCCGGTGCTCGTCGAGGGCGAACAGGATTTCGACGGCGACGGGCGGATCGGCGTGGCGGAGGACAACGACGGCCAGGATGACCAGATCTTCGGCACCATCAACGCCGCGCTCGCCGCCGCCAACCGCGGCGCCAACCAGAACGGCCATATCATCATCGTCACCTCGGGGCGTTTCCTGGAAACGGTGACCATCACCGCCGCCAACGGCGATGTTACTCTGCAAGCGGCGCCCGGCGTGGAGGCGGAGATCGAGGCAGTGCGCGCCGGCGACGCGGCGGGCAACGCTCTGCGCCAGGCCGCGCCGGGTATCATCGTCAACGCCCCGGCCAACCGCATCGTCACGATCCGCAACATCGTCAGCCGCAACTGGACGGACGGCATAGTGGCGAGCGGCGCCTCACGCGTCGTCATCGACAACTGCCGCATCGAGCACAACAAGAACTTCGGTATCCACCTTACGGACTCCGCCAGGGCCACCATTACCAACAGCCAGGTCGTTGGCTCCGGTTTCCGTGTCGGGGCTGGTGTCGACAACACCCCCGCGCCCGGCATCGGTATTGGCTTCGAAAGCATGTCCTCGGGCGTGATCGCCACCACCACGGTGAGTGGCAGCTTCGCCGCAGGCATCTCCAGCACGGCGGGCAACCGGGCCGTCAAGGTATTCAACAGCGCCGTGGTCTTCGATAACAACCCCAATTTCATGGGGGTCAGGCCGCCGCTGAATTTCTGATTCAGTCATACGGGCGAAAAAACCGTGAGGAGCCGTGCGCTCCTCACGATATGCACAGCAAGGAGAATCCCATGAGAAATTTCTTTATCACGGTCTTGTTGATCGGGAGCGGTTACTGCTCCATGGCCCTGGCAGTCCCCGTCGCCTTGAACGGGCAATACAGTATCGACGGCAAGGCCAGCGTGCTGGCGGCGGATGGCACGCGATTCGAGGATAGCTTCAGCGACGACAATCTTTCCACGCCCTTGCCACTGCTCGGCACGGTCTCGGTCGGCTCCGATGCCGGCAGCACCGCTTCCGCGCTCGCGGTGGCCGACAGCGGTTCGCTGCTGGCGATCACGGACACCGTGGCAGGCAGCGAATTCGCCGACGCGGGCGCCCGCGCGATCTTCTTGGGAGACTTCACCGCTCCCGGCCAGCCGCTGCGCCTGCGTTTCGATATCTTCAATGACGCGCAGGTCGGCGGTGTGGATGCCTTCACGCAAGCCGTGTTGAGTTTCGCGCTGGCCGGCGCCGGCCAGGTCTTGCTCAACGAGACGTTGACTTTCGGCGTGGCGGACCTCGGCCAGCAAATCGTGACGCGCGATTTCTTTTTGCCGGCGGGCACGCCGGGGCTGTTGGACATTGCGCTCTTTAGCCGCAGCGGCGGTTTCGACGGCGCCGCCGCCGGCAATATCTTTTCCGTGGCCTTCGGCCTCAACACCGTTCCCGAACCGGCGACCTGGTTCTTGCTCATCCCGGGCCTCGCCGGGATGGCCCTGATCGGGAGAAGACGGGGGTAGTCTGAGCAATATTTCCGTGGTCAGGGAAACGCGGATTTTATCTCCCGTCCCCTTCGCTTCGCTCTTCCCCCAGGGAGAAGGAGGGGTTTAGTAAATCCGCGTTTCCTCAGAGACTTTCCCGGCTTTTCTTCCACACCTCTCCGGTCTTGATTCTTTCTTGCGATGCGCAATGGGGGCAGCCCTCATTGCCGCACTTCTCACAGTAGCGAATTCCGCACAGTTTGCATTCATAAATACGGAAATAGACGGGCGAAAAAAGGCGGTCGCCTGCGGTGCGGCGGCAGTTCGGGCAGTGGTCGAAGATGTTCATGATGGGTTGCGGCGTTTTGTGGATTTATGCTGATCTCTCACGTGAGACTTCGTGTTGGATATTGCCGTGGTTTCTTTTTCAGCTATGCTATCCTTTTGTTTTTATCGACATGCGTAGAGAGCGTATTTATCTCTTCGCCGTTTTGGCCGGGGCCGGGCGCGCTTTTTTCTGTGCCGTAACGCTCTGGCCAGAGCGCCTCCGGCGGTACGCCGATTTTGGCGGCGATTGCCCGTTCCATGCGTGGATAGGGCGTCACCAAGGCTATCCGCGGCGCATGTCGGCTCACGCCGAGCTCGCGGGCAATCGCGCTCAACGAGATACCTTTGAGGCGTAATTGATATTTGATCCATTCCCGGCGGTGGGAGGGGTCTTTTGGGATATCCATGGCTGTAAAGGGGGGATTGCCCATGGTGACATTGGATATATAGATAGCGCGTTAAATAACGCGAGTCAAGCTTTATTTGTCTAGGATATAAAGTTATAGCGCGCGACGACGAGTGGTTGGTGAACGAAGAATATCAATGAATCACGAGGCGGATATGGCTGAAGGAATCGAGCCAAAAGGGCTGGGATCGGAAGAAAGCGGCGAGGGTTTTCCGGGCCGTCTCAGGAAAGTCATGGGCGCCAAAAGTATCCGGGCTTTTGCCCGGGAAAGCGGTCTCTCCGATACCGTTTTGCGTCAGTATCTGGCGGGGCAGAGTGAGCCCACCCGTCCGGCGATCATCGCTATGGCGCGCGCCGCGCGCGTCAGCGTGGGATGGCTCGCCGCCGGCGCGGAGATGGAGTTCGGCGCAGGGAAATGGGAAGTCGCGGAAAGCTATCCTCGCTATGCCGGGGATGATCTGACCAAGGACTACATTCTGGTTCCTTGTCATGAGCTGGCAGTGGGTGATGGTGCTGTTCTGCGCAGCGGCCAGGTCGTCGATCATCTTGCGTTCAAGACTGCATGGGTGAAAGGAGAGTTGGGGGTCGATCCACGGAATTTGGCGCTGATCGCCGTAAAGGATGACGCTATGATGCCCGCCCTTCATCAAGGAGATCTGTTGCTGTTGGATTTGAGTCAGCGCCAGGTGCGCGCCGATGCCATTTACGTCCTTGCCGTGGATGACATGCTGTTCGCCCGGCGAATTCAACGCCTTGTGGACGGGGCGCTCTGCGTCAGAAGCGATAATCCGGTCTATAAGGAGCAAATCGTTCCCCGGGAGGCTGTCGATTCGCTCCATATTCTTGGTCAGGTGGCGTGGATGGGGCGGCGGCTATAAGCCTGAAAAATTCTTCGACGCGCGCTCCCGTTGAGGTAGAATTTCATCCCTCGGTAATGTCATTTTCAGGTGTCCCATGCCTCCCAGCCAGATTATCCGCATCACGGCCGAACAGGCGCAGCCAGCGCTGTCCCCCGCGCAGAAGAAGTTCAACGGCTTGATCAAAAAGATCGATGTCCAGAAAAAGCTGCTTGCCGAATGGAAGGAAAGCCTTGTCCGCTGCCAGCAGGATGCTCTGACGAAGCTGGAGCCGCTGAGAAAAACCTTCAGCGAGCATCAGGCGGAGATGGCGCTGTTGCTGGATCGGTTGTTCACCAGCCACAAATTCACGCGCAAGGAGCAGCAAAAGCTCTCGTACCTGATCTGCGAAATCTGTGATGAACTCATCAGCGCGCACCAGCGCGACGACCTGAAACCGCTTTACAACAAACACAGCGCGGACGATTTCGATCTACAGGCGCAGGAAGCCGAAGGGATGGCGACGGATTTTCTGAAAGCCATGATGGAAGATGCGTTCGGCATCGAACTGAGCGACGACGATCTCGAGCTTGATCGCCGCGATCCGCAAGGCGCGGCGGAGCGCCTTGCCGGCAAGATCAAGCAGCGGCAGGAACAGGCTGAAGCCGCCGTAACCCGCCCCAGGCGCAAAAAAACCGCCAAACAATTGGCGAAAGAAGCGCGTGAGCAGGAGGATGCGGCCCAGGTCAGTAAATCCATTCAGGCTGTTTACCGCCAGTTGGTGGCGGCCTTGCATCCCGACCGCGAGCCGGACCCCGCCGAGCGCGAGCGCAAGACCGAGCTGATGCAAAAAGTGACCGTTGCCTACGGGAACAAGGATTTGTTGCAACTGCTGGAACTGCAATTGGCCGTCGAACAGATCGACCAGGGCAAACTCAACAGCCTCGCCGGAGACCGCCTGAAACATTACAACAAAGTCCTGCAAAGCCAACTGGACGAATTGCGCGAAGAAATCAGGCTGATGGACATGCAGGTCCGCAATATGTTGCAGCTCGCACCCTTCGATGTGCTTAGCCCCAGGCGTTTGCCCCTCATGCTCAAGAACGACATCCGTACCATGCAGAACGAGATCACCCGCTTGGAGCACGACTTGCGGCAGTTTCAGGATATGCGGCAGCTAAAGCAATGGCTGAAAGGTTACCGGATTCCCGAACCGGAGATTGATCCGTTTTTTGGCGGGATGCCGTTGTTTGGGTTCAAGTAAGACGGTTCTTTCCTGGGCTTGGGCTATTGCGGTAAAAACCTTCTCCAACAACAAAGTTGCAAGCCTTGCTTGTAACTGATGATCGGCCTCATGAAATACCACGACCTGCGCGACTTCATTGCCAAACTGGAGCAAGAGGGGGAGCTGAAGCGCGTTTCCCTCGAAGTCGATCCCCATCTGGAAATGACCGAGATCTGCGACCGCACCTTGCGCATGGGCGGGCCGGCGCTGCTGTTTGAAAATCCAAAGGGTTATACCATCCCCGTGCTGGGCAATCTGTTCGGCACGCCGCGCCGCGTAGCGCTGGGGATGGGCGAGGAGTCTGTCGAGGCGCTGCGTGAGGTGGGCAAGCTGCTGGCCTTCCTGAAAGAGCCCGAACCGCCCAAGGGAATGCGCGATGCCTGGGAGAAACTGCCGATCTTCAAGCAGGTGCTCAACATGGCGCCCAAGGTGGTGAGTCGCGCGCCCTGTCAGGAGCATGTCATTGAAGCCGCCGATGTCGACCTGTCAAAGCTGCCCATCCAGACCTGCTGGCCGGGCGATGCCGGACCGCTCATCACTTGGGCGCTGGTCGTGACCAGGGGGCCGCACAAGGAACGGCAGAATCTCGGTATCTATCGCCAGCAGGTGATCGGGCGCAACAAGGTCATCATGCGCTGGCTGGCGCATCGCGGCGGGGCGCTCGACTTCCGCGACTGGCAACTGGCCCATCCGGGGCGGCGTTTCCCCGTGGCGGTGGCGCTGGGCGCCGATCCCGCCACGATATTGGGCGCGGTGACGCCAGTGCCGGATACGTTGTCGGAATACGCCTTCGCCGGTCTGCTGCGCGGCGCGAAAACCGAGGTGGTGAAGTGCCAGACCAACGAACTGCAAGTGCCCGCCAGCGCCGAGTTCGTGCTCGAAGGCTATATCGAATCGGGGGAGATGGCGCCCGAAGGGCCGTTTGGCGACCACACCGGCTATTACAATGAGGTGGACACCTTCCCGGTTTTTACCATCGAGCGCATCACCCACCGTGACAAACCCATCTATCACAGCACCTACACCGGTCGTCCGCCGGACGAGCCCGCTGTGCTCGGCGTGGCGCTGAACGAGGTGTTCGTGCCGATCCTGCAGAAGCAGTTCCCGGAAATCGTCGATTTCTACCTGCCACCGGAAGGTTGCTCCTACCGCCTGGCGGTGGTGAGCATGCGCAAACAGTATCCGGGACACGCCAAGCGGGTGATGTTGGGTGTGTGGAGTTTTCTGCGCCAGTTCATGTACACCAAATTCGTCATTGTCACCGACGACGACGTGAACGTGCGCGATTGGAAGGATGTGATCTGGGCCATGACCACACGCATGGACCCGGCGCGCGACACCACCATCATCGACAATACCCCCATTGATTACCTCGACTTCGCATCGCCGGTGCCGGGTCTGGGCTCCAAGATCGGTTTCGACGCCACCAATAAATGGGCGGGTGAGACCAGCCGGGAATGGGGTCGGCCGATCCGCATGAGCGAGGAGGTCAAAAAGCGTGTGGACGAGATGTGGGATGCGCTGGGAATGGGAGAAGCCTCTGACTAATTCAGAGATTCCTTGACATAACTGCCTTTTTCTCAGTATCTTAGGCAGCTTTATTTGGTGCGGCCCGTCAGATCGGTGGCGCTGCATTTTTGTCTTTTTCAAGTGATCGGATAGAGTTATGAAAAGAACCTTTCAGCCCAGTGTCCTGAAACGCAAGCGCACCCACGGTTTTCGTGCGCGCATGAGTACGCCTGGCGGCCGTCTGGTCATCAAGCGCCGCCGTGCCAAGGGGCGCGTGCGTCTGACCGCCTGACAGGGTATCGTCATTTCTGTCGCGGCGCTGTCCATGGCGCACGAAACCCCGGAGGGCAAGGGGTTTGCGCGTCACCTCAGGCTTACCAAGGCGGGTGAGTACCGGCGTGTCTTCGAGGG
>JBFMBT010000228.1:0-11033 GCA_040754875.1 Verrucomicrobiota bacterium
TGAAGCAGAGCGGCTGGGCTGGCTCTTCCGGGGGGATTACCTGGTAGATTTTGCCGAACCTGGTGTGCGTCGCTATTCCGTTGAGCACGAAGAAATGTTGCGTTACACGCCGGAGCGTTTCAAACCGGCGCACATACAGATTGAGGCGGGCAAACGCTACTACTTGCGGCTGGTGGAGAACGAATCGCTCTTGCGGATTGATCCCGCCATTGCGGAGAAGGAGATCGCCACGTGCTCGTCGATAACTTCCCCGCCACGCTAAAGGGTGGCGCCGAGAAGCGGGCGACGCGACTTGAAAGCACCCCACGTCAGGTGCCGGCCGCGTCGCTGTGCCCGGGGACGGGCACACTCCGGAGGGCCCCCGCCCCCGGCGGCAGCTACCGATCCACACGCGCAAACTTGCGCCTGTTTGAAGTTCAAGCTTCAGCTTGCGGAAGGACGCGCGGCCCGCACGCTGAAGCGTGAACTCCAAACCGGGCGAGTACACGTCGGATGGAATGCACCGCACATCATGTGCTAGAGCTGTTTCCAAAATTCTGTAGCCGCATTTAAATCCGTCACAAGGAGCGCGGCGTTCACGCCGCTTCAACGCCGCCAGCACAAACCACGCTGAAGCGGGCTAAAGCCCGCGCTCCGCTTGCGGCCACAGTTAAACTCTAACCGCTCTAGCCTCGTTGCTGTGCCCGGGGCACTCAGGAGGCCGCCGTCCCCGGGTCGCGCTTGTGCGACACCGAGGCGCCGGGTAGAGTGGTGAGCGATGAAGGGTCCACCGATTTCCGGAGGCGGTCTGCCGTGGCGTTGGATTGTCGCCGCCGGCTGCATTGGCGTGACCATCGTGGTGGTGCTGCTCCTGGAGCGCACGATTGAGCACCTGCGTTTGGAGAACGAACACCTTCGTAACCGTCCACCGCCCGCTCCGGCGGCGCCCGCGCCATCTGCGAAAATTAAATCGCCGGACACCGCCCGCGCGAACGAAACTGAGTTGTCGGCGGAGGCGCAAGAGTTGCTTCGGTTGCGCGGGGAGACGGGCGTTCTGCGCCGTGAAGTGGCCAGCCTGCACGAGCAACTCGCGCAGACGACTCCAGTCCCGTCGGCCGCGCCGTCTCCAGCGGCGGAGGCTCCGTATCGCGAGGAAGTGCGGCAGTTGGTGAATGCGGCCATGAACGGCGATGCCGGGGCACTGGACAAACTGGGCAATCTGCTGCTGGCCATGCGGGGGCAGGAGGGGTATGAAGCCCTTCGTGCGGAGATCCGGCAGGCGTTCCAAGCCCTGGGAGCCGAAGCGGGCGGGGGCAATACCGCGGCGCTGCAAGCTGTCTGGCAGGCCACGCGCATCAAAGCGCTTCAAGGTCATGCCGTGGATGCCTTGGGCGTGGCGGCGGGCCGGGGCAACACGGAAGCGCTGGAAGCCCTGCTCAATCCGGAAGCCTACCTCATCCTGCGTTCGTCCGCTGTATCCGCCTTGGGGCCGGCGGCGGAGGCCGGGAATCCCCAGGCGATTCAAGGGCTGGCTGCCGTCACGGCCGACCCGAAGCAACGCGCGCTTTGGTACATGGCCACGCAAGGATTGGAACCGGCGGCCGTCGCCGGGAACGCGACCGCCATCGACGCGCTGGCCGCAGTGGCCGCGAGCGAGAACAAAGGCGCCCGGGAAAGGGCCGTGCTCGCGCTGGAAGCGGCGGCGCGCGGCAAGCAATCCCGCGCCGAAGAAGCGCTTCGCAAGTTGGGGTGGAGGTGAGGCAGGCGCACTCCGGAGGGCTGCCGTCCCGGAAAGATGTGAACGCGACATGACGCGGAGATTTACTCCCAGTCCGCAACCTGATAAGCTACCTGCCATGAAATCGACCATGCCCGAACCCGAGATCGTGACGCGCAAGGGCAAACCTGTCTCCGTCATCATTCCCATCAAAGATTACGAAGAACTGCTGGAACGCGTCGAGGATGCTGGTGACGTGGCCTGGCTTAAGCGCGCCCGCAAGAAGCCGCTTCATTATCGTCCGCTGGAGGATTACCTCGCCGAGCGCAAACGCAAGTGACCCATGTATCGGGTCCTGCTTGAACGCGCCGCCGAGAAAGACCTCTCGCGCCTCTCGTCCGAGGTGCATGACCGCGTGATTGCGGCGATCCAGGCACTTGCCAACAATCCGCGCCCGCCCGGTTGCCGCAAACTGGCTGGCACCAAAAGCGACTGGCGCATTCGGGTAGGCGACTACCGCATCGTTTACGAAATCGCCGATGAAATTCGAGTCGTGCGCGTCAACCGCGTGCGACACCGCCGCGAGGTTTATCGTTGATACATGAAACCGATGCAAACGGACGCTCAAAATTGCCCAGCGATTCATCGCCGGTCGCGTTGACTTAAGCAGCTTCACACCATGAAAACAATTAATGTGATCGTCGTTACTGCGGCCATTACGTGGATCACGGTTAGTGTCCTTCACGGAGTTCGAACTGGCACGGAGCGATTGTGGCTGGTTAGCGCGATCAAGGCTCCTGGAAGGATGGCGCTCGGCGAGATCCAAGGGGACATGCGTGCGGGACGATACGACCTGGCCACGGCGAAGGTTGATGTGCTCGGGACGGATAGGCGGGAGTTACCCGAATGGTGGAAGGGACATTGATTGTAACCCATTTAACTCATGTAACTCATTTAACCTTCTCTCCCCATCCTTCCTCACACCGCGTAATGCCTGGCCACTTTGCGCACGGCTTCGGCGGCGCCGAGGATGTAGTCGTCGGTCATGCCTTCGTGGAGGGTGAGGCGGATGCCGGTTTTCAAAATGGCCTCGGCTTCGGGCGTGTGATGTTTGGTGTAATCCATCTTCGTAAGGCCTAGTTCGCGCACGGGCCAGTGGCCGGCGAAAAAGTTGTGTTGCTGGAACACCGGCTCGCGGTGCAACGGCACGGGGATATAACCGGCACTGCACGCCACACCTTCCGCCGCGAGCGCTTTCACGAATTCCGCGCGGTCGCAACGGAACGCCTCCGGCCGCAGCCGCAAATAATAGAACCAATAGACACAGCGGTCCTCCGCATGCACGTGGTGCGGCAGGATGCCGGAGATGCCGGCCAGCATTTCGTTCAGCAGGTTGCCCAGCCGGGCGCGCCGGGTGGCGACGCCTTCGAGCCGGTCCAGTTGCGCGGCGGCAACGGCCGCCTGCGGCTCGCTCAAGCGATAGTTGGTGGCGAACACCTGGAAGCCGCCGCCCTTGATGCGGTCGCCGCCTTTGTCACCGAACTTTTGCAACGCCGGGCCGAAGCGTTCGTCGTTGGACGCCACCACGCCGCCGTCGCCGCAGGTGATGTGCTTGGAATCCTGCAACGAAAAGCACGCGAAGTGGCCAAGCGTCCCGACCGGTTGCCCGCGGAATTTTGCGCCCCACGCCTGCGCGCAATCTTCAATCAGGATCAGCTTGTGTTTGTCCGCGATGGCCTTGAGCGCGTGCATATCGCACGGGTTGCCGCAGAGATGCACGGCGATGATGGCGCGCGTCCTCGGCGTGATGCGCCGTTCCACGTCGGCGGGGTCGAGGTTGTAAGTGTTGGGCACGAGGTCGGCGAAGACCGGCACGGCTTGCTGAAAAATCACGCCGATGACCGTGCCGATGTCGGTGATGGGCGTGGTGATGACCTCGTCGCCCGGCGCGATGCCCGCCGCGGCCACGGCGATGTGCAGCGCCGCCGTGCCCGACGAACAGGTCTGCACGTATTTCAACGGGCAAACCTTTTTGAAGCGCTCGATGAGCGCCGCCGTCTGCGGGCCTTTCCAATAGAAGAGCGAGCGCTGTTCGAGCATGGCGTTGAGACGCTCGCGTTCCGGGTCGCCCCAGCGGATGCCCAGCGGGGCGGGCGCCTTGACGGCCTTGGCGCCGCCGTGCAACGCGAGCTTGCCGGCGGATTCGGCAGCGGTGGAGGCGACATTGCCAGCGACGAGCGCGGCCGATGACGCCGCCAGGAATTGGCGGCGGGAAATTTCGGAGGATGGGTTCGGGTTCATAACGTCTTACATCGGATTAATTGGGCGTTTGCTCAGCCGATTTGTCTCCATCCCAAGCCCCGACGTCAAATGCATCTTGGATGGGGAACCCGCACAATCCAATTGGGAGTTAGTTCAAGCTCTCCACCGTAACGATCCAGAAGAGTCACACGCAGAGCGCGAGAAGTTCGCAAAGGATTGGGAAAGACCATTTTTGTCGGCGGTTTCTTTGCTTGCCGGCCAGTGCAAGTTTGTTTCAGCCACCTTGGCCATCGTTCCTTGCGTCCTTGGCGCCCTTCGCGTGAGGCATCTCCATTCAACTGTATTGATACGGCTTCAGCATGCTGGAAAAGCCTTGAAAACCGCACTTCAACCATTGCCAACCACACCCCGGTGTCGTTCAATGACGGCACCAGGTATTCCCGTGACGATGATGTTGCCACCGCTGGTGGAACGCGATTTGCGCGTGGCGATGCGGAAGTATAATCCGCGCCGCTGGCGCTTTCTCGTCACGTGCGGCGGCGCCGCCATTACGGGGCTTACGATTTTGTTGAGCCGGTTTTTCCCAAGCATCGACGGCCAGCTTCTCCATTTGTTCCTGTTTGGGTTCTCGATTCTCGCGGGAGTGTCCCCGCTGATGGCGGTGGTGTCCGCGGCGCTGGCCGAGGAACGGAGCAGCGCCCATCTGGGATCGTTGTTTCTGGCGGGTTTGACACCGGTGGAGGTGTTGGTGGGCAAGCTCGCGGGACTGGTGTTGCTGCACGCGCAATTTCTGCTGTGCTGGGTTCCGTTCTTCGCGGTTCCCTTTTTGCTCGGCGGCATTTCGTTCAGCGTTTATCTGGCGTCGCTGGTGTCGCTGGCGGTGCTGTTCTTTTTTGCCATTTGCGCCTGCACGCTGGCGGCGGCTTTCACCAAGGACGCGGTGGCAGGCCAGTATGTCGCGTACTGTCTCATCGTTGGCCTTTGCGGGATCACGCCGCTCGTGTACCACGGTTACAAGTGGTTTTCTCCTGGGAGCGTGGTTCCCCAAATCTGGCTCCTGGTGAGTCCGGCCTGCGGGCCGGTGATCGTTGGCTCCCGGTTCACGCTTGGAACCCTGCCGGATTTTTATCTCAACTGCGGCATCGTTCTGGTTCTGAGCGGGCTGATGCTTTGGGTGGCGGGGCGGGTGATCATCCGCGTCTGGAAGGACGACTACGAACTGGTGCCGTGGAAGGTGCGGTGGCGCGAATGGTTGCGGGGTGATGCCCGGGCGCGCGCGGAAACGTCGCGCCGCTGGCTGGACCAAAACCCGGCGGCCTGGCTGGCCGCTCGGGACCGCAAGCCCGTGCTTCTTGCCTGGGCGCTTGTGTGGGGTTACGTGATTCTCTGGCTCGTTTGCTGGGTGCTGTGGCCGCTGGGTTGGCCGGGCGTGGTCAACTTTTTTGCCAGCGCGCTGATTCTGTTCATCTTCCTGTCCCAAACCATGGTGCATGCGACGGGCAAATGCATCGCGGAAGCCCGCCGCGATGGCGGGCTCGAATTGCTGTTGACCACGCCGTTGACCGTCGAACAAATCGTCGATGGCCAGATTCAAGCGACGTGGCGCCGGTTTGTGCCGGTCTGGCTGACGTTGATCGCGCTGGATTTCATCATGCTGAGTGCGGGCCTGGCATTGCGGCCCTGGACGACGGCCAGTCTTTATGTGTATTTCATGGGTTGGGCTCTGGTCATCATCGCCACGTGCTGGCCGGCGTTGAACCCGCCGCGAACCGGCGGCCTATGGGCGGCCTTGAATCTGGGACGCATCGCTCCCCCCGTGTCGGCGTGGTGGATGGGCTTGATGATTTATCAGGCTGCCAATCTGTTTCGCATCGTGACCAAAGGGCCGGTGAGTTATCAATTTCCCGAGGGAAACAACGTGGAAATGGTCATCGTCACCCTGCTGGGAGTCATTGCCCTGTTCGTGATCGCGGGGCTTCGCTTTCTGGGCGATGAATGTCAGGAACGCCTTATCAAACACTTTCGCGACATCGCTCAGGAGCCGCTGCCGGAGGTGGGCGACCCACGCATGACCAAATGGCAGGCCAACGCGGAATATCCCCTGGCTTGGGAGCCTTCGCGGAAGGCTTGACGGTTTATTTTTCGCCTCCAGTTCCGCGATGCGTTGCTTCAGGGGTTTCATCAGTTCCTCCACCTCGGCGGCGGTGTAACGCGGCGTGATGTGTTGGGGACAGTTCCAATCGTAGGAAAGCACATCGATGAAGAACAGTCGCTCGACCAGGTGATGGACGGCCGGGTCGGCGAGTTGCGCCACAATTTCCGGGAATTCCCGGGCGTCCACGACGCGGGCGTGCCCGAGGATTTTCAGCCGCTCGCGGCGCGGGTAATCCACAAGGAACAACGCCGCGCGATCATTGGCGGCGAGGTTGCCGGTGGAAATCATCTGGCGGTTGCCCCGGTAGTCCGGGAAGGCGAGCAATGATGGGTTGACGACGCGCAGGAAGCCGCGCCGGCCGCCGCGATGCTGAAGGTAAGGCCAGCCGTTTTCGGTGACGGTCGCCATGTAGAATGAGTCGCGCGCCTCGATGAAGGCGCGTTCCTCGTCGGTCAGCGGATCACGCTCGCGCGCTGAGCCGATGGCCTGGCGGCGACCGTAATAGTGCTCCTGCGCGGTCAGCACGGACGGCGTGAGGACGGTTTGCATGAATCGTTCGGCCATAGGCTGAAAGGTTAACTTTTGTTGTGGCGCAGGTTTCCAACCTGCTGTATCGCCGATTTCCAATCGGCAGGCTCCGGGCGCGCACCGAGGATGCGAGTGCCGCAGGTTTGGAATCTGCCTTGCTGTGCTTTCAAAATACGACGGTGTTCCAACCGGCAGCCAGGTAACTCCGGAGGTCGGAGATGCCCGGCGTGCCGGCCAGGGCCTTGTCGGTGAGGAGCGGCATTCCGCACGCTTCGACGCCTTGGGTCGCGCCAAACACGGCGGCGCATCCGCACGACGCGCCCTTCACGGTTCCGCGAACCGCGTTGAACAGGGCGTTCGCCGGGTGCGCGAGTTTGGTAAGTTCCTCCGGCCAGCGCGTCCCCGCGCCTTGGAAGATGACTTCGACTTGGTCGCTGGCTTCGAGGCCGGCGTGCGCCAGGGCCAGCGCGTTGAACACGCGGCCGAGCGCTTCGTCGCCGCCTTTGGGATCGGACAGGATGATGATGGCTGTTTTCATGTTTTCTTGGCGCCGCCCGTGTGCGTGGCGGCGGCGGCAACATGGTCCACTTGCATCAAACGCGAAAGAGGGCACAATTCGGTGGGATACGCACAAACGGGTGTAAATTTATGGGCGACCGCGATAAAAAAATTCCGGCGATGATGCCAAAATTGAACTCGGGCCGGGTGGACATGCTGTTGGAGGATGTCATTGGTTGCCGGTGGACGATCAGCGTGCTGCGGGCCGTGGCGAACGGCGTGAACCGGCCCGGCCAGTTGGAGCGGCACATCCAGGGCATCAGCGCCAAGGTGCTGGGCGACCGGCTGCGGCACTTCACGCGCGCGGGAATTTTCGAGCGCGTGCAATTCCCGGAAATCCCGCCGCGCGTCGAGTATCGCCTCACCGCTTTCGGGAAAAAATTCCTGCGCCTGCTCAAAGAGGCGGAGAAACTCCAGGCGGAACTGGACGGAGAGCGTTAAGATGCGTGTTTGGTAAAAGTTGGCCGATTCAACGGTCCAACGCTTCCTTACGTGGGACGAACTGCCGATTCCGCCCGCTTCCGCCCGATAACGGCGGGCTTGCATTGGCGGCATGGCTGTGGCCAAATGCCAGCGTTCGAGTTCTTTGACGGTTTGAAGAAGCAAGGAGGACTGGAAGCCTCGCCGCCAAGCAGCCGAACAAAAATACAAAAGGGAGAAAATCATGAGCCACTACGAAAGTCTATCACAGAACGTGCCGGTCGCCGAGTTGGGCGAGGAGAGTCGCGCCACATTCATCAACCGCACCTACCTGCATCTGGTGGGCGCCATGCTGGCGTTCACGGGCATCGAGGTTTTTCTGTTCAAGACGGGGCTGGCCGAGCCCATGGCGCGCGCGATGATGGGCGTGTCCTGGTTGCTGGTGCTGGGCGGATTTGTCGTGGTGTCCTGGCTGGCGACGCATGTGGCGCATGCCGCGGAATCCAAGGCGCTGCAATACGCCGCGCTGATTGGTTTCGTGGTGGCGGAGGCGATCATTTTCGTGCCGCTGCTCTACGTGGCGCAACGGTTCGCGCCGGGCGTGATTGAAAGCGCGGCGATGGTGACGTTGTTTGGCTTCGCCGGCCTGACGGCGGTGGCGTTCATTACGCGCAAGGATTTTTCCTTCCTGCGCGGCATCCTGTTCTGGGGCGGCATCATGGCGCTGGTGTTGATTGTGGCGGGCGCGATTTTCGGCTTCCAAATGGGGACGTATTTCTCCGTGGCGATGATTGCGCTGGCGGGCGGGTCGATTCTCTACGACACGTCGAACATCATGCACCACTATCCGGCGAACCGTTACGTGGGCGCGGCGCTGCAATTGTTCGCGTCGGTTGCGCTGATGTTCTGGTATGTGCTGCGGCTGTTCCTGTCGCGCCGCTGAACGATTTCGTGAAACGCAAAACCCCGCTGGCTTCACGCCGGCGGGGTTTTTGTTTTTGGAGTAATGGAGTTGTGGAGTAATGAGGTGCATTGGAACTCCGGTTGCACGCTTGCGTTCGGGTGCGGGCGGCGGTTTAATGTCGCCTGTGTTGCAACAACAGACGATTCAGAAACCGGTCAGTTATTCGGGCATCGGTCTCCACAGCGGCAATCGCGTCAACATGACGTTTCTGCCCGCGGAACCGGGCACGGGCATCCGGTTTCGGCGGGTGGACCTGGAAGGCAAGCCGGAGGTGGAAGCTACCGTCGAGAACGTCGGCGAGACGACGCGCTCCACCACGCTGGCCAAGGGGAATGTCAAAATCCACACGGTCGAGCACGTGCTGGCGGCGTTCAACGGCTTCGAGATCGACAACGCGATTGTGGAACTGGACGCCAACGAGCCGCCCATCGCGGATGGCAGTTCGCGCGCGTATTGCGAGATGATTCAGGAGGCCGGCATCGCGGCGCAGGCGGAACGCAAGGAGCCGTTTTATCTGGCGGAGCCGATTTCGATTCCGATGGGCGAGACGATGATGTCGGTCTTTCCGCATGACCGGTTGAAAATCACCTGCACGAGCGCGGACAAGCAGGGCCGGTTCACGCAGTTTTATTCCGTCGAAGTGTCGCCGGAGACGTGGCAGAAGGAACTGTCGCACGCGCGGACGTTTTGTTTTTTCGAGGAGATTGAATTTCTCATCAAGAACGGCCTCATCAAGGGCGGCAGCCTGGAGAACGCCGTGGTCATTCGTGATGACGCGGTGTTGACGACCGAGCCGCTGCGGTATCCGGAGGAATTCGTGCGGCACAAGATGCTGGACATCGTGGGGGACATCGCGTTGCTGGGGCGGCCGTTGTGCGGGCACATCATCGCGGTGAAGCCAAGCCACGCGGCGAACTGTGAATTGACGCGCGCGTTGACGGCGCAGATGCGCAAGCCGCAAATGATGGCGCAGACCTTCACGCCGCCGCCGCAGCCCAAGGGCGCGGGCGTGCCCGTGGGCGAGGTCGAGAATCTGGTGCGCGACGGCGCGTCGCTGGACATCACGCAGTTGATGAAGATCCTGCCGCATCGGTATCCGTTCCTGATGGTGGACAAGGTGACGAAGATCCAGGGAATGTGCGTCACCGCGGTGAAGAACGTGACGATGAACGAGCTTTATTTTCAGGGCCATTTCCCGGGCCATCCGGTGATGCCGGGCGTGCTGCAGCTCGAGGCCATCGCGCAAGTGGCGGGAATCCTGATGCTCAAACAGGCGGAGAACGCGGGCAAGCTGGCGTTCTTCATGGCGGCGGAAAGCGTGAAATGGCGCAAGCCGGTGCGGCCGGGGGACACGTTGCAGATTGACGTGGAGATGACGAAATTGCGCGGCAAGATCGGCAAGGCCAAGGGCGTGTGCTCGGTGGACGGCGAGGCGGTGAGCGAGGCCGAGGTGACGTTCATGGTGCTTGCGCCCGGAGAGAAATAACCGATGATTGCGACTGCCGAAGACACAATGCAACGCCCAGGCCTGATTCATCACACCGCGGTCATCCACGCGGGCGCGCAGATGGGGGCGGATTGCGAGATCGGGCCGTATTGCGTCATCGGCGAGCACGTGGTGCTGGGCGATGGTTGCAAGCTGCATTCGCATGTGGTCATCGACGGCCACACGACGCTGGGGAAGGGCAACGAGATTTTTCCGTTCGCGAGCATCGGGTTGAAGACGCAGGATTTGAAGTGGAAGGGCGGCCTCACGCGCACGGAGATTGGCGATCACAATACGTTTCGCGAATATGTCACCATCAACAGCGCCACGGGCGACGGCGAGGTGACGAAGGTGGGCTCGAACAATCACATCCTTGCCTACTGCCACATCGCGCATAACGCCACGCTGGGCAATCACATCATCATGTCGAACGTCGGCACGCTGGCCGGACACGTGACGGTGGAAGACGGCGCGGTGATTGGCGGACTGGCGGCGGTGCATCAGTTTTGCCGGATTGGGAAGAAGTCGATGATTGGCGGCTGCTCGAAGGTCGTGCAGGACGTGCCGCCCTTCATGCTCGCGGACGGCAACCCGGCCAAGACGCGGAGCCTGAACAAGGTGGGCCTGGAGCGCAACGGGGCGTCGGACGAGGTGCTGGCGGCGCTGAAGCAGGCGTATCGGATTTTGTTCCGCGAAGGATTGAGCATTCCGAACGCGCTGGCGAAGATCGAAGCGGATGTGGCGGGCCTGCCGGAGGTGCGGCATCTGGTGCAGTTCGTGCGCAACAGCGAACGGGGGATCAGCAAGTAGGGGGCATCGTCGCCGGGCGGCGGCCGAGCGGTGGCGCAGTTTGGGCGAGCGGCGGCGCGATTTGGGCGGTTGAGTGCGTCGCGAGTTCAGGGTTTGGAGTTCGGAGTTCAAGGTTTGGAAAAAAAATAAAGGGCATTAGCGGGCAGTATCGGGC
>JBFMBT010000229.1:0-11020 GCA_040754875.1 Verrucomicrobiota bacterium
TCGCCATCGCCCATCCCGCGCCGATGCACGGAATCAAGCCCAGCAACCAGAGCCATTGAAAGAACGGGATGAGCCCGCGCGCCAGGCGGAAGAACGCGTGTTGTTCCACGAAGTTCCGTGCCAGCGCGTCGTTCGCATGCGCGCCCATCACGACGCCGCCCACCGCCATGTCGTGCGCCATCGCGACACCGCCCAGCGCCGCCTGCCAGGCAAACGCCCCGCCGCCGAACGCCAGCAGACCAATCGCGCATCCGCCAATGCTCCACGCGCCCAGCGACAATCCGCCAATGGCCAGCAACCCGACCGCCAGGCCGGAAAACGCGATGCCGCCCACCGCTACTCCGCCGATGGCAATTCCGCCCAACGCCATGCTCCCCACCGCAATCAGGCCGCACGCCCGCGCGCCCACCGCGATCCAACCCTTGGCCACCGGCAGCGTCAGGTAACCGGCCGGCGCCGGACCAAACAGGACATGCACCAGCGGCAGGCCAAGCAATTCGATCCGCGAGCGATATTCGTAAGACCATGATCCGGCCCGGAGCGCGTTCTGCGGCGCCGGCTGTTGCGTCCAATGCGTGCCATCCTCCATCTGAATCTCCCGCTGCCGCCGGTTGCTCCAGATGATCAGGTCAAACAACGCCACCCCGTAGCCCACCACCGAGCCGATGATCAGCGTCGCAAACACGCCGGGATGTGCCCGCATCCACGACCGCGCGAAAAACATCGCGCCAAACATGAGTGCCATGAACCCAAACACCAGCCCCACGGTCAGCCAGCTCATCCGCACCATGAACTGCCGTTCGCGCGGCGACTTGGTGTTCTCGATGCTCGCCCGCGCACCCAGGTAACCGCCCAGCAAGCCAATCAGCGGCCCCATGATTGCGCCCACCCAGCTTAGCGCCGCCACAGACTTCACCGCGCCCGCGCCTTTCGCCGAGGCCGCCACGGTCGCCGCCGCCGCCGAAGGCGCCAGCGCCGGGAGCGACGCCAGCACCGCAATCGCAAACGCCTTCTTCGGCACCGAACTGCTCAGCGTCGTTTCCACCAGCGACGCCACCTGTTCCTTCAACATCTGCCGCCCACGCGACAGCCGCTGCTTCACCGCGTCCTCGGACAGCTCGAGTTCCTGCGCCACGCTGTGGACCGACTGCCCCTCGCGATAGAACAGCACCAGCGGCTCGCGGTACGTTTCCGGGATTTGCTCCAGCGCATTCCACACCAGCGTTTCCTCCTCCTGCGTGATGATGTGCTCGGTGGGCGCCGCCGTGGCCGCCGCTGATTCCGGCACCGCGTCCAGCGGCGCGGCGTGCAGGGTGGCGTCGCGCGTGCCGCGGCGCAACGCGTTGTTGATGACATTGCGCGCAATGCCGCAGAGCCAGGACTTGAACTTCTCGCGCTCGCGCAGCCGCTGGAGTTCCTTCCACGCCGTGACAAAGGTTTCCTGTGCCAGGTCCTCGCTGCGCGTGAAGCTGCCGCACGCGCTGTAGGCCAGCGAACACACCAGGTTCTGGTAGCGCTCGACCAGCACGCCATACGCCTCGCGCTGGCCGCGCAGGCAACGGTCGATGAGTTCCGAATCGCTGGGTTGCGCCATGCCGGAGAATATCGCTTTCATAATTGCCCATTACGTGGCCCAAAGCGATGAAAAGGTGACAGGGAATTGACGGGCGACGTTTCGGGGAGATCAAGGCGAAGTTCAACCGCAGGCACCGAACCACCCACTTTCAATCACCCCGGCGGTTACAGCGCGCGGATGCGGTCGCGCAACGGCACCAGGTCGGGGTCTTCGAGGGCGCGGGGGAGAATGTTGTCCTTGCCGTCGATTTTGATGGCGCTTTGGAGGAGGCGGAGGGCATCGGCATGGTTGCCGAGCTGGCAGGCGTAACAGGCGAGATTGTAGGGGATGAGGCTTTCGCCGGGGTATTGGTCGGCCACGCGGCGGAGTTGCTCCCAGGCCTCGCGCGTGCGCTTGAGTTCGTGGAGGGCGTAGGATTGATGGATCCATCCGCGCAAGTGGTCGGGGTTGAGCTTGACCATGAGTTCCCCGATGGCGAGGGCGTCCTCCCATTGTTTGCGGGCGGCGAAGAGTTGCCAATACGTGCCGAGGACGTCCGGATGCATGCGGGCGGCTTCGGAGATGGAAGCCAGTTCATGCTCGGCCTCGGCGGGATTGCCGAGTTCGAGCCAGCCTTCGGCGGCGTGAAGATGATGGGAGTCGGGCGGCTCCAGCGTCATGGTGTCTTGATAAGGGAAAGAGGCGCCGGGAGTAAAATGGAAAGCGCAAAAACCCTAAGTGGGATTACGTGGGAATATGCGGGACAAACTGCCGCTTCCGCCCGCTTCCGCCCGATATCGGCACTTTCGAATGCCAGTTTGCGGTTTGGGAATTGAACGGGTTAAATGGGTGGCATGGTTACATTGTCGAAGGGATTGGGCGTGCTCGGTTTGGTTGTGCTTGCGGCGACGTTGCAGGCGGCGGAGGGCGCGCGGAGCGTGACGGAATTGCAGCAGCGGCTAGCGGCGCATGTGGGCGAAGCGCGGTTCAACGCGGCGTTGTGGGGCGTGAAAGTGGAGTCGCTGGATACGGGGGCGACGTTGTTCGAGCACAACGCGGAACGGTTGCTCAAGCCGGCGTCCAACAACAAGCTTTACACAGGCGCGCTGGCGCTGGACCGCCTCGGGCCAGGGTTTCGCATCCGCACGTCGGTGTATGCGGCAGGCAAGCCGGGCCGCAGCGGTGTGGTGAAGGGCGACCTCCTGATTTACGGGCGGGGCGATCCGTCGTTTGCGGCGCGATTCAACAACGGGGATTACGGGAAATCGCTCGCGCCCTTGGTGGAGGCCATTGCAGCGGCGGGCATCAAGCGCGTGAAGGGCGACCTGGTGGGCGACGAAAGCTATTTTCGTGGGCCGCCAATGGGGTCGGGATGGACCTGGGATGATTTGCAGTATTACTACGGCGCCGAGGTGTCGGCGTTGACGCTGGAGGACAACACGGTGGACCTGGTGTTCCAACCGGGCGCGGTGGAAGGCGCGGCGTGCGAAGTCATCACCCGGCCGAAGACGGATTATCTGACCTTCGTGAATTTCTCGGAGACGGTGGCGAAAGGCGGGAGGCGGGACATCACGTTGCAGCGGCCTATCGGACAGAATGTGGTGCAGGTGTTTGGGTCGCTGCCGGTGGGGAGCGCGGATTTGACGGATGCGGTGGCGGTGCATGATCCGGCGCTGTTCTTCGTGACGCAATTGCGCGCGGCGCTGGCGGCGCGCGGCATCCGCGTGGAGGGCCAATTGCGCACGGTCAACTGGCTGGAGCGGCAAGTGAAGCCGTTCGACGCGGCCCGGTTCAGCGAAGTGGCGCATGTCGAGTCGCGTCCGATGGCGGAACTGGTGAAGCAGATGATGAAGCCGTCGCAAAATCTTTACGCGCATCTGCTGTTGTTGCAGGTGGCGGCGAACGTGGCGACGAACGTGCCGACGCGCGCGTGGCGGACGACGGAGGATGACGGCATCGCGGTGTTGCGGACGTTTCTGGGCGAGGCGGGCATCGCGCGCGGCGAAGTGCTGGTGGAAGAAGGATCGGGACTGTCGCGCAGCGCGTTGGTGACGCCCCAGGCGACGGTGGAGTTGCTGAAGTTCATGGCCAAGCATCGTTATGCCGGGGCGTTTCGGGAATCGCTGCCGATTGCGGGCGTGGATGGCACCTTGCGGGCGCGGCTGAAGGGAACGGCGGCGGAAAAGAACGTGCTCGCCAAGACGGGCACGCTGCGATACGTCAACGCGCTCTCGGGCTACGTGACGAGCGCGGCCGGCGAGCGACTGGTGTTTTCGATGATGTTGAACAATTACAATCCCGAAGGGAACCGCTCCGGGCGCGCGGAGCTGGATGACGTGGCGGTGATGCTGGCGGAATTTGCCGGGCGCAGTGCGAAATAGGTTGCCGCGTCGTTATGAGGCCATTTTCGTTGCGCGAATTGCTGAAGGAGAATCCCATCGTGCTCTCCGGCATGGGCGTGTATTGCGCCGCGGGAACGAGCGTGGACGAGCTTTGGCGCAATGTGGCGGCGGGAGCTTCCCCGGCGCGCTGGCTGGAGTTGCCGGAAAGCAAATCATTGCCGCGGGTGGCGGCGTGCGTGGCGCCGGCATGGCATCCGGAACGGCCGGAATTCCGCCTCGTGCGCAAGATGGATCGTTGCGTGCAACTGGCGCTGGCCGCGGCGTTGCCGGCGTGGGAAGAGGCGCGGGCGGGAGGAATTGCGGCGGAGCGCATCGCCATCATTTCCGGCACGTCGCGCGGGCCGATCAACAAATGGAACGAAGGCATGCACTGGCTGGTGCGCGACCGCATGCTGCCGTCGCTGGCGGCGAACAGCACGCTGGCGTGCCTGAGCGGGGCGTTGTCGCAGGTATTTCATGCGAAGGGCTCGTGCCTCACGGTTGCCAGTGCGTGCGCCTCCGCGGCGTCGGCCATTGCACTGGGCGCGCGGATGATTGCAACGGACGAAGCGGACGTGGCGCTGGTGGGCGGGGCGGATGCGCCGTTGAACCCGCTGGTGATTACCCAACTGAATGCAGCGGGATTGCTCGGCCATCATGAAGATCCAACACGCACCTGCCGTCCCTTCGACCGCACGCGCGATGGGTTGTTGCTCGGCGAAGGGGCGGGATTTCTGGTGCTGGAATCGGCGTCGCACGCGCAGGCGCGCGGCGTGGCGGTGCAGGCGCGGCTTCTGGGCTGGGCGACGGGCGCGGACACTTCGGGACGCGCCGGGGTGTCTGAGCATGGCGACGGATTGGTGCAGGTGATGCGCGGCGCGCTGGAGTTGGCGGGAATCGAAGCGGCGCAAATCGATTACGTGAACGCGCACGGAACCGGGACGCAGGTGAATGACGCGGCGGAGACTCACGCGATGCAACGGGTCTTTGGCGGGCGCAACGTGCCTTGCTCGTCCACCAAGCCCGTGACCGGGCATTGCATGGGAGCGACGCCGGCCATCGAAGCCATCCTCTGCATCGAAGCAATGCGCCACCAATTGCTGCCGCCGACGGCGAATTGCAAAGAGCCAGATCCGGTTTGCGCACTGGACGTGGTGCCGGGCAAGGCGCGCGCGGCGAAGGTGCAAACCGTGATGTCGAACTCGCTGGGTTTTTGGGGGAACAATGCGGCCGTGATTCTGGGAAAGGCGGATTGAAATTGGCGCGAGGGTGCTTACAACAGAAGCTCATGAAGCCCGAGGATTTGTGTGCGTTCCGTGATGCAAGCCCACTTGTTCCGTTTCGCATCTGTTTGACGGATGGAAAGAGTTACGACGTGCCACACCGCGATTTCATCATGATTTCGCGCGCGGTCATTGATGTGGGCATCACGAGTAATTCGTCCCTTGGCATCCACGATCAAATCGCCCGCATCTCTCCCTTGCACATCGTGCGGATTGAGAACCTCAAGGCGACGTGACGTTATTTGCCTGTCTTGGTCCTTGCTGGCCTCAAGTGAAAGCCGATCACCAGCATAAAATCGACGATGTCGCATAAATCATCCGGGTGCCAGATGGTGAGCATCCGGTAGTTCGGCGAAGGTGAAACAAAGTCGCGATGCGGCACGCGCAATTCGCGCCCATCCGCGAGGTTGATGGAGAAGGGTTGGAACGGTTGCGCGTCGATCAAACGTTTCAACGTTTCGACTCTCGTGCAGCAAATTGTTCTCAAGCGCTTGGACATCTCTAGGGCGGTCAACTTTTCAACAGCTTCCACACCCTCAGAGCTTCGGTGGCGCCCCAAGCCTGGGCGTCGCAGCCGCGCTGCTGGTGGGGGGCGTCGCCATCGACGATTTCGGACAATTGGCCGAGACAGCCTTCGTCGAGCAAGCGCTCCATGCTTCCGAGATAGGCGCGCGCGGCGGCGACTGCAGGCGGCGCGTTGTCCCACGCGCGCGCAAGGGCTTCGCAGAAAACGGGGAAGGTCCACGTCCAGGCGGTGCCGTTGTGATACGCGGGCTTGCGGCGGGTGTCTTCGTCGCCTTCGTAGCGGCCGAGGTAAGGTTCGTTGGGATTGTTGAGCAGGCGGCCATCGGCGGCGACGACGGGCAAGGGCGGCATCACGGGCAGGGGCGCGAGCGAGCGCAACGCGCCGGGCACGACCAGATGGCGGCGCGCGGCTTCGACGCACCGGCGCGCGCGCTCGCCCGAGAGCAAGCCAAGCGTGACGGCGAACAGGCAGTTGCTGCGCAGCGCGTTGTCCGGCGGGCTCGTGCGCGCGGGTGTGCCGGACTGGGCCACGAGGTTGTCGGCCAGCCAGCCCTGGTCTTCGAGCCAGTAGTAAATGCCGAACGATTGTTCCGCGCGCGCGGCAAGGCCGGCCCACGTGGGCGGGGCGGTTTTGCCATCGCGGGTCGGGGGAAGTTCGACGGGTAATTTGTCGCCGACGACGCCCGCATCCGCCAGGCGCGCGAGCTGGCGCAACAAACGAATCCAAAGGCATTGAATCTCGACGGGATAACCCTGGCGCGGCGTGGCGGCGGGGAAATTGGTGTCCATCCACGTGAAATGACTCGGGCTCCAGACCAGGCCGGAGACGAGGTCCACATGAATGCCGTTGGGCGTGCCTTTCAAATAGCCGGACGCAATCGAGTGCAACACGTCCGCCACGCGGCGGCCGCGCGCATCGACGGGCTGCGCGTAAAGGTCCGGCCCCGCGCGCCCGGCCAGTTCCTCGCAGACGATGCCATACCAGAGCGGCGCGTCCGACGTGTCGCGGTTCGACGCGTTGTCGCCGTGGATGGTGTTGGGCAGCGTGCCGTTTTCCTCGAAACGGCCGAAGACCGCGAGCAAGTCCTCGACCTCGCGCGTCATCCCGGCGGCGAGCATGCCGCGCGCGGCAATGAGCGAGTCGCGCCCCCAATCAAGAAACCATGGGTACCCGGCGATGACGGTCTTGCCCTCGCCGCGGCGCACAACAAACGCCTTCACCGCCTGCACCAGCTTGCGTTCAAAATCGCGGCGCGCAAAAAACGCCGTGCCGTATTGCGAGGAGAGAATTCCGGCGGCTTCCAGCTCAGCGGACGAAGGATCGGTGGCGTCCGCGCAAACGACGAGGGTGATCCCCTGCCCTTTCGGCAACGGCAGCTCGAACCAGCCGGGGCTGTAGGCATCGCCGCTGCCGGTCATGCCGCGGCTTTGCTCGACCGGATGCGGAATGTCGTGGCACCACTCGGCTTCGTGGTGATAGCTGCCGCTGTTGGCGAAGACGCGAATCTGGCGATCCGCGGCGGGCTTGAACTCGAATCCGGCACGGCCGGACAAGGAGCGCGCGTGCGTGGCGAAATGCAGGTCCGCGCCGGGATTGCGCTTGGTCTCCCAGTGGAAGTTGCGGTCCTCGATATCGACGCGCACGACAAGGCGCACATCGCAATGCGGGGGAAGCGTTTTGCCGCTCAAGCCCAGTTCCATCGGGCGCTCGAAGTGCAGCGCCGTGGTGTTGCGGCCGGGAAGCATGGCGGCCAGCAGACAGACATCGACGGTGCGGCCATCGCCGGCGTGGGCGGTGAAGTGCCATTTGGCGGGCGGGCCTTCCTCGAAGCGCGCGAGGTTGTTCCAATCCAGCGCGCTGATGTAGCCGTCGGCATTGATCCAGACGCGCGCGCGTTTGGCGAAGACGTGGCGGTCCACCGGCAGCGTGGAATGCAGGTTCGCGCCGAGGAGACAATCGTATTTCGACTGGATGCGTCCCAGGTCCACACCCAGGCGCGCCATGCCGCCGATGCCGTTGGTAAGCAACACCAGTGCGGACGGAGTCGAGGGCAACGGACGCGCCTCGCCATGCGGCTCGGCAGAAAGGTAACGCAGCGCGGCTTCAACTTTGGAATCTGTTTTCGCGTAGCGTTCCAGCGCGAGCGCTGCTTCGCCCGCTTCCGCCGGTGGGAAACTGGCGACGTGCCCGTGTCGCAGCGCGAGCGACTCGGCATTCCGCGTCGTTCGCCGGCCTTGCACGCGAAGGGTGGCCCGAAACGGCGCGGTGTCGCTGACCAGCAACCAGTGTTTCGGCGGGACGGGCGTGATGCGCTTGCGGTCAGCGAGATTCCACACGACGACCGGCGGGTAATGCTCGGCGGCAAGCGCGTCCTGCAAGGCTTTGACCAGGTCCCGGCGCGCGTTTTCCGGCGTCAACGTCAAGGCGGCGGCGAGGAAGCGTTGCGGTTCCGTGTCCGCCAGTTCGGCGAGCTTGGGCCAGTCGTAGGGGCCGATGTCCTCCGCGGCCAGCACGTGGCCCACGATGTGCAACGCCCATTCAGCGCGCGCGCGCGCCGCGCGATAGTCGTCGCCCGCAAGGCCATGCGCCTTCGCCGTCTTCGCCAGGCAATAGCAGGCGCCGGCCGGGAGCGACACGACGGCCTTGCCGCCGGGCAGAAACTGGATTTTCGGCAACGGCTGGTCCAGCAGGTCGAGCGGCGTCTTGCCGAGGAACGACGGCCAGTCCAGCGGCAGCGGAAAGGTGTTTGCCTGCGCGGCGTCGGTGTTCGCCAGCACGAGCGCGTTGTCCCTGCCATCGGCAGACTCGCGCAGCAACGCGTACACCGGCGCGCCAGCCGGGCTGATGCGCGTGAGCCGCGCATTGTCAAAGAAACAAGGATGCGCCGCCAGCAACTGGTTCAACCGGCTGAGTTCGGGAATGAGATTGGTGGCGCTGCCCCACGACAGGCCGCGGCTGGAATGCACATTGAACTTCTCGGCAGCGAGCCATTCGACGCCGCAGGTGAAGCCAAACCCGCCGCTGACGCTGGTCAACGCGCTGAGCTGGTTGCGCAGCAGCGACCACGTGCGGCCCTTGGCGGCGAGGCGGTCGTTGTCGTGTGTCTCGCTGTAATGAACGAGCACACCGACGCGCGCGCTTTGCTTGAGCGCGTGATCGAGATAACCGCTGACCTGCAAACCCGAAAGTTCCTGGAACAATTCCGAATACGCCCATTGCATGCCGCCCTCGGTGAGCAACGTCTCCGTTTCGTTCCAACCGCCGCCCAGGCCTTCGAGCAAAAAGACTGTTTCGGGAAACTCCTCGTGCACGCGCGCGGTGATGTATTGCCATGCGGGCAGCGGGACCTTGTAACCGGCGTCGCAGCGGAAGCCGTCCACGCCGCGGCGGCACCAGGTGAGGAACGCCTCGGCGAGCGTCTCCCATAATTCGGGGAATCGCTGGTCCAGTTCCACGAGGTCTTCCCATGTCACACCCCACGCGCCGGGGCTGACAAACGTGCCGTCATCCTTGCGTTGAAACCACTCGGGATGGTTCTCCTGAAGCGTGGAACCCCAACCGGTGTGGTTGATGACCATGTCCAGAAACACGCGTGCCCCCCGGCTGTGCGCGGCATACGTCAATTCCTGAAACTGCTCGATGCCAGTCGTCTGCTTGTCGAACTCGACGAGCGCGGGGTCAATCATCGTCAGGTCTTCGCACGCGTACGGACTGCCGTATCGGCCGAAGCGCGCGTAAGTCGTGGGCGTGGGATTCACCGGCAGCAAATGCACAATGCGGCAACCGAGCGTGTCGATGATGTGCGGGAGTTCCTGGATGAGGTCGCGGATTTTGCCCGACGGCGGAATGAGGGTGTAGCCTTGTTCATCGAGGCGCTTCCAATCGGCGTCGCGTTTGGGGTCGATGGTCGCGCGCGCAGTCTTACTCGCGCCAAACATGCGCGGGAAGGCGCAATAAATGGTGTTCGCCGTGCGATAGCGGCTGGGGTGGACGGAGATGCCGGTGTCCGGGCCTTCGGGCCAGAACTGGCGGCCCTGCGGATTGACCGCGTAGGCCTTGGCCTTGAAGTAACCGGGCTCGATCAAGGGCAGGTCGAGCGTCCATTCGTTGCCGTGCGCCGCCATCGGGATGTCGCGCCAGGACGCGCCGGCGAAGGGACGTTGCTGGAAATGGGCCTCGATGATTTCGCGGCGCAGGACGTCGGCGCGGCCGATATTGGTGCGCAGCAACGCGCGCCAGCCGGCGGGCAAGGGGCCGCCGTTGGGCGAGCGCAAACTGAAACGCACGCGGTCCCCGCTGAAGCGCAGCAGGCGTTCCCCCGGTGCCGGTGTCATGACTGGCCGTTCCATAGATTCCCCAACGAGCTGCCAACCGGCAAAACGGTTCTGCAAGCGGGCGCGGAAGTCAATCCTGCAAGGGGTTCAAAAGGTTCAAGGTTCAAGGTTCGGAGTTCAAAGTTGATTTGCGATTTTTGATTTGCGATTGGGAACGTCGTGCGAAGCAACTGGGGCGTTCGGGCGTAAGAGGTGGCTGAGCCCGGGGTTCGTGATGCCTCATTATCCCGCCCGGCGGGACTGCAATGAAGATTTTTTGATCGGCCGCAGATGTGGATTTATGTGGATTTAGACGGACCATGGCGGTGGTGAGAAGTTCCAAGCCAAAGACTGAAAGCTCAAAAGAACACCAACGGCCAAACGGCCATGTCCAAGGGCCCAGGTTCGGGTCGTGGGTGTGGAGTTTTTTTCATTTTTTCCAAAATGCGGGCGCGCATGGGGTGGGGTTGGCCGGGGTGCGGTCATAAGCGAGGTTCAAGTCGTGGGTGGGTGGAAAATTTTTATTTTTTTCGCATAAGTGGGCAGATGTGGGATGAGGCGGCACCAGCCGGGCACGCCCGAAACGCCCGATAAGCGTGGCTGAATCTGGCGGTGAAGGGCCAAAGGGGTGCGCGACGGATGGGCACGAGGGTGCGCGAACGGACAGCGACTGGCCGGTCCGCTTTGGACGGTGGCGCTCCCTGGCGCATTGAGGCGAATGTATCATTTCGTGATAAAAATGTCCAGCGGGCAGGCGAAAATTTGGCGCCGGCTGACGGAAAGAGGAGAGGGATGAGAATCTTCAAGTTCAAAGCACCAAGCTTCAGGGAAGCATCAAAGCTTCAAGGTTGAGATTCGGCGTGCAACAACGGGGTTCGAGGACGAGGAGGAGGACGACGACGATTTGAGCGTCAAACGGACCTTCCATGGTCTGGTTGCAGGTGATGGGGCTGCGCCCGGGT
>JBFMBT010000230.1:0-10939 GCA_040754875.1 Verrucomicrobiota bacterium
CCTCGCGCCGCTGGCGCATGGAATCGCATTTGACGCGCCTGGCCACGGCCATTGATTCCACCACGGACGTCTTTTACATCACCGACGCCGAATCGCGCCTGGCCTTTGTCAACGCCGCGTTTCAAGTGGTCACCGGCCACAACATCGAGGAAGCGCTGGGGCGCAGCCCGGAATTCCTGCGCGCGCCGGGCCAGGAAGCGCGCATTCAAGAGTATCTGGCCGCCGTGCGGGCCAGCCGCGATTGGTCCGGTGAACTCATCAATGTCCGCAGTGACGGCACCCGCTATCCCGTCGCCGCCACCATCTCGCCCATTCACGACCGGGACGGGGCGTTTCTCGGCTATGTGACCAATGAGCGGGATATCACCGCCTGGCAGCGGCTTCAGGACGAGGTGCTGATGGAGCGCAATTACGCCCGCAGCATCATAGATTCGATCGAGTCGGCCATTTACACTGTGGACCGAGAATTCCGCCTGACGCACGTGAATGAAGGCTGGCGCAAGCTCCCCGCCGAGCATGGCTGGCTGTGCGTGCGCGAAGCCCCCCGGGCCGGCGCGCCATTGTTGGATTTCGTTCCGCAGTTTGAGCAACGCGCCCAGTTGGGCCGTCTTTTCGAGCAGGCGCTGTCCACGCGCCAGCCGCTGGAATTTCAGACCCAATGCGGCGGACGCCACTGGTTTGCCCGCGTTTCCCCCTGGCTGCACGCCGGCGAAGTCATCGGCTTGATTTATCAAGTAACCGATCAGACCGGTTTTCATCAGCTCCAGAACCAGTTGTATCAGGCGCAAAAAATGGAAACGGTGGGCACGCTGGCCGCCGGCGTCGCCCACGATTTCAACAACCTGCTCCAGGTCATCCGCGGCAACACCACGCTGTTGACGCTTCACGCCGATTTGCCCGAGGACGTGCGCGGCCGGTTGCAACAGATTGATCGCGCGGCCACGCGGGCCGCGGAAATCACCCAGCAACTCCTCTCTTTCAGCCGCGCCTCGGACGAAAAAATCGCCGTCTTCGATTTCAACCAGGCAATTGAAGAAGCCAGCCAGCTCGCTCGGCGCTCGCTCCGCGGCAATGTGGAACTGGTCCTGTTGCCGCACAGCCAGCCCGTTTGCGTCAAGATGGACATGACGCGCGCCAGCCAGTTGCTGCTCAACCTGTGCGTCAATGCGCAGGACGCCATGCCGCACGGCGGGCGTCTCACGCTGGCCAACCGTGTTTGCCAGATCACTCCCGCCCAGGCCGCGCAACATCACCTGCCGCCCGGCACGCGCTTCGTTCGTTGCAGTGTCAGTGACACCGGCACCGGCATCCCGCCGGAACTCATGTCCCGCATCTTTGACCCGTTCTTCACCACCAAGGAACCGGGCAAAGGCACCGGCCTTGGCCTCGCCGTGGTGCACAGTGTCGTCCGCCAGGCCGACGGCTTCATCGAAGTCGAATCCGAGGTTGGTCGCGGAACCGCGTTCCATATCTACCTGCCGTTTGTGGAAAGCGGCCACACCTCCCGCATCAAGCGCCCGCCCACCACTCTGCCCAAGGGCGCCGGCCGGCTGCTCATTGTCGATGACCTCGATATGATCCGCGATTTCGCCATCAACTTCCTGACCGTCGCGGGCTTCGAGGTTTCGGCCGCGCAGGATGCCGACGAAGCCATCCAGCTTCTGGAAACGGCCGAGCGCCCCTTCGACCTCATGTTGACCGATTACAACATGCCCGGCCGGAACGGCGTCGAACTGATCCATTACGCCTACGCGCACTGGCCGCGGATGAAGTTTATTCTGGCTTCCGGTTATCTGGAGGACGAGGAGCGCAAAGCCGTCGAGAGCTTCAACGGCGTGCGCGTGCTGCACAAGCCTTACAGCATGCACGAGGCCGTCAGCCTCATCATGAACCTGCTGCGCGCCAAGTAGCGGATGCTTTGGGTTCCGGCCCACGCGTTCATCGCATGCGCGATCAAGTTGGGCCACGAAGAGCAGATCGCTCGCTGTTATTCGAGCCACCAGTACCTGCTCACCGTGCGCACCGAACTCAACCCGCGATGGTACACTCACCGTCAGTGCGACGCGGCTATCGACCTGGCTCGGATGCCTGCGCCTATCACGCCGGCCTGAAACTGACCGAAAAGGCGCTGAAGGAACTCGGCTTCGAACCCACCGAGCATTTCGAATTCTTCCTATTGATTGATCCCGATTACGAACAGACCACCCACGTGGCCATCCTCTCCCGAGCCGGTGTTTGCCTGCATGAGTGGGCCAACGCGTGGGAATTTCACTTCGCCAGCCTCAAATCACTTAAAGCCATGCAAGGAAATGCTGGCGGTCGTCGCGACTTGAAGGAGGAATCTGACCTCGGTCTTGCCGGCAATACACCTTCCCTCCGCGTTAAAAATCTTTGACGGAAGCCCGGGCTTTCGCTCGCACCAGCCACTGCTCTTCGGTCCATTCCGATTCTCCCGGCGGCACGGTGGCGATCACTCCTCAACGGCCTCGGCATCTCCCGCCGAGGCCCTAAAAATTGTTTAAGATTTTTGTGGCGCATTTGATTTTGTTTGCTAGATTTCCGCACTCTCGAAACGTCGGAATGGCCTGAGAGTTGCTGCTCTGACACCGAGAAATGGCAACCAAATTTAAACAATCGCAGTTGTGACTACGAAGAAGAACGCAGTAAAAAAGGTCGCGCCCAAAAAGGCTGCGGCTCCGGTTGGTGGCACCCGCAAGGCGGCCACCGCCGCATCCATTCTCGGCATCGCCCCCGTCAAGGCTGCGGCGTCCCCAGGCCGCTACGCCCCCAACGGCGGCGCGAAGATCAAGTCCGAGTGGATGAAGTACTACAACACCCTGCTCGAGCTGCGCGAGCGCCTGGTGCAACAGATGAACGGCCTGGCCAAGGAGTCCGCCGAGGAAATCGCCGGCTACAGCCTTCATATGGCCGATTCGGGCACCGATAATTTTGACCGCGACTTCGCCCTGAGTTTGTTGTCCTCCGACCAGGATGCCATTTACGAAATCGAGGAGGCGCTCAAGCGCATCGAGAAGCAGACTTATGGCGTTTGCGAATTGACCGGCAAACATATTCCCAAGGCGCGGTTGGATGCCATCCCGTGGACGCGGTTCACGGTGGAAGCTCAGGCGCAGTTGGAAAAGGAAGGCGCGCTGCGCCAAAAGCGCCTCGGCGCCCTGGGCTCGGTGGACAGCGCCGGTGCTCCGGAAATCGAGGAGGACGAAGCCGAGGAAGAAAAGCCAGCGAAGGAAAAGGAATAGTTTATGCCACGCGAAATCGTTACCATTGAATGCACGGAAGCGCGCAAGGAAGGCAAATCGCCTTCGCGCTACACCACCACGCGCAACAAGAAGCAGCAAACCGAAAAGGTGGAACTGATGAAGTACAACAAGTTCCTCCGCCGCCACACGCTGCATCGCGAAATCAAATAAGACTTTATGCCTCGGAAGACCAACACCGACAAAAACAGCCGGACGGGCAAGGGCCGCAGCGGCACGATGGAACGCCGCACTCCGCGCCCCAAGCCGAAGATCGATTTCACCGTCGATGCCCTCGACTACAAGAACGTGAATCTGCTCAAGCAGTTTGTGACCGACCAGGGCCGCATCCTGCCCCGCAAATACACGGGGCTCCCGGCCCACTATCAACGCCGTCTGAACCGGTCGATCAAGCTCGCCCGGCAGATGCTGTTGATGAAGTAAGTTTCGCGCCTCCATCCGGACGTTTCTGGATGGAGGCTTTTTGTTGGGATTAATTGCAAATCATTTGCATATTCGCCGGAATTGGGTTAGCATTTCCTCACCATGTTGCCGTTCCGTAAAACAGTCGCGTCGCTGTGTCTCCTCGGCGCGCTCCTGCTGGCCGCGCCGGGTGCCCGTGCCGCCGGCAAGATTCAGGTGTTGACCAGCTTTCTCCCAGTCTATTGTTTCACCGCCAACGTCGCGGGCGACCTGGCGCACGTCGAAAATCTCCTGCCCGCCGGCGCGGGGCCGCACGATTACCAGTTTTCGCCGCGCGACATGAGCAAGCTCAAAGCCGCCGACCTCCTCATCATCAACGGCCTCGGCATGGAGGAATGGCTTGGCCGCGCGATGGAATCGACCGGCGGCAAGAACTCCCGGATGGTCGTGGAAATTTCCGCCGGATTGAAATCCGAACTCATCCGCGGAAAGCACGTCCACGAAAAGGGTGGCAAGCATGACCACGCGCAGGATTACAACCCGCACATCTGGCTCGACCCAGTGCTGGCGACGCACGCCGTGACGAACATCCTCAAGGCGCTGCAAAAGGCCGACCCCGCCAACGCCGCCGGTTACGCCGCCAACGCCGCGCGTTACGTGGAGCAGTTGCGGCAACTGGACGCCGACATTCGCGCGGGCACGACGCCACTCAAAAAGAAGCCATTCGTCGCCCTGCACAATGCCTTTCCTTACCTCGTCAAACGCTATGACTTGAACCTCATCGGCGTGATTGAAGAAGTGCCAGAGGTGAATCCTTCGCCACGCTACTTGAAGGAGCTGATGGGCCGCATGCGCGACAAGAAGGTGGGCGTCATCTTTGTCGATTCCACGGCGTCCAACAAGCTGGCCGTCCAGATCGCCTCCGATTTGAAAATCAAAACCGCCGTGCTGGACACGCTCGAATCCGGGCCGCTGACGCCGCGTGCCTATGAAGATGGCATGCGCAAGAATCTTTCGACGTTGCGCGAGAATCTGAAGTGATATGCACGACCATCACCCCGACCACGGTTGCGAATGCGGACATGAGCACGGCCATGACCGGCGCACGAAGAACCTGGCCGTCGAAACCAGCGGCGTCAAAGTATCCTTCGGCGGACAGCCCGTGTTGAGCGGCGTCAACCTGCGCATTCCGCGCGGCGAGGTCGTGGCGTTGATCGGCCCCAACGGCTCGGGCAAAACCACGTTGCTCCGCTGCCTGCTCGGCCTGCAAAAGCTCGACGCCGGCGAAATCAAACTGTTCGGCGAATCAGACTTCCGCCGCGCGCTGGAACGCGTGGGCTACGTCCCGCAACGGCTCGTCCTGGAACGCAATTTCAACCTCAGCGTGCGCGAGTTTCTCGCCCTGCGCCTGGAATCGAGCCGCAACTGGTTCTGGCACCGCAAGGCGCACACGGATCAACTGCTGCGGGCCACCATGGTCGAAATTGGTGTGGACAAATTGCTGGATCGTCCCGTGGCGCAACTCTCCGGCGGCCAGCTCCAACGCGTGCTTATCACGTTCAGCCTGTTGAAAGAGCCGGAACTGTTGCTGTTGGATGAGCCGACCGCCGGTGTCGATTCGCCGGGCGAGCAGACATTTTACGATTTGATCACGCGCGTCCACCAGCGGCACAAGCTCACGGTCGTGCTGGTGTCGCACGATCTTTCCATGGTGTATCGCCACGCGAACTGGGTTTACGCGCTCAACGGCTCCATCTGTTGCGAAGGCTCGCCCGAACATGTGATGAATGCCGATTCGCTCAAGGAAGCCTACGGCATCCACGTTTCGCCCTACCACCATCACCATGTTCACTGAAGCTTACATGCAGCGGGCGTTTCTAGCGGCGCTGTGTCTGTGTCCGCTCTGCGCGTTGCTCGGTGTGTTCGTGACGGCGCGGCGCATGTCGTTCTTCAGCGAAACCATTGCGCACGGCGCGCTGGCCGGTGTCGCGCTGGGCATCTGGCTCGGCTTGAATGAAATGACGCCGGCGGTTGTCGGCTTTGGGATTCTCGTTGCCGCCGCGATTCTTTGGCTCAAGGAAAACACCGAACTGCTGACCGATACCATCATGGCGTTGCTGCTGGCAGGCTCGGTTTCGCTCGGCCTCGTCATTCTGAGTCTGGAGAAAACCAATCCCGGACAAATCCACTCTTATCTCTTCGGCGACATTCTCTCCGTGCGCAACCAGGATGTCACCCTCGCGGCGGTGCTCGCGGTAATCATCGGCGGCGGCGTGTTCTGGAACCTTAGCGCGTTGACGCTCATCACCGCGCAGGAAGAACTGGCGCACGTGTCCGGCATTCCCGTCAAACGGCTCAACTACCTGTTCGTGCTGGTATTGACGATCACTGTGGCCACCAGCATCCGCCTGCTCGGCATCATGCTGGTGACCTCGCTGGTGGTGATTCCCCCCGCCGCGGCGCGCAACTTGAGCCGCAACCTGCGCCAGCAGATCATTTATAGTGTATTGATGGGTTTGCTCGGCGGTTTCGGCGGCATCGCGCTGGCGTATCGGTTGGATGTTCCTTGCGGGCCGACGATTGTGTTGACCTGCATCGGGCTGTTCATTGTTTCCCTTGTCTTGCGCGGTTTCACCGTGGGAAAACCTGTCACGCCGGCCCAGACATGAAACCGAAGTCCCATCACCACCATCACGAGCATCACCACCACGAGCGGGAGAAGCTGACCGACCTGACCGCCCGCCTGCGCCGCAGCGCCCGCAAAATCACCGGCCCGCGCCAGGCCATCCTTGAAGTTCTCCGCCACCACCCGCATCCGCTCACCAACAAGGAAATCTTCGCGGAACTGCCTAAGGGCCAATGCGATCTGGCGACCATTTATCGCTCCATGCACATGCTGGAAACCATGGGCTTGGTGAAGCGCTTCGACTTTGGCGATGGCGTGGCGCGCTTCGAACTGGTGGGGGAAGGCGACCAGGCGCATCATCATCATTTGATTTGCACCAAGTGCGCGGAAGTCGTGGAAATCGACGAATGTTTCCAGCACGAACTCGAGGAATCCATTGCCGCCCGCCACGGCTACAAATCAGTCACCCACAAGCTCGAATTTTTCGGCATCTGCCCCGAATGCCAGACACGGAAGGATTGATCTGGAGGCAAAAACAAAGCCACGCCGGGAAAGCGTGGCTCGTTCACATTCAATTCAGGATAGTTTCGTTTATGAGGTTTCCTCTGCCGTCCAATCGGTCTGGTAGAGATACTGTTTGATCTTACGGCGTTCGTATCGATTCTTGTGAGCTTTATCGGGCCGGTCCGCAACCTGACGGAAGGGATGCTTTGGGTTGCGCACTGCTTCCGAGACGAAGTCCATCGTTTTGCTCATAGACATTATCCTTTCTGAACCACGAGCAGCTAGAACGATGCCAGATGACGAGGGAGTGTTAGTTCTTGCGGTCGTCTGTTGTTCAGCCGACTTCATGAGGTTCTGCACTGTATAGATAGCAAATTCTCGCCAGCGGTTCAAGAAAAGTTTGAATTTTTTTGGCCAGCCCGCGCAAAAATTCCTCCCACTCGCGCCGCAAACTCACCGGTTCGCGCGTTGGAACGCCCCCGAATGCCATTCGCCTTCGGTTCGCTCGGCCACCAGTCGGAAGCCCGCGCCCTTGTAGGCTTTCGAGACGCGCCCAAACTGGCTTGTCAAAATGCCAGACAAAACGAGTGTACCGCGTGGTTGCAGGCGGTTCGTGATCCGCCGCACCTCCGCCACCAGCAAATCGAAGATCAGGTTGGCGCAAACCACGTCGTACTTCGCCGCGCTGCGCACCGGCAACTTCGTTAAGTCCTGTCGCTGAAGGCTTATCCGCCGCGCCACGCCGTTGGCGGCCGCGTTTTCCTTCGCCACACGCACGGCCTCAGGGTCGAAATCGAACGCCTTCACCGGTGAGTACCCCAGCTTCGCCGCCGCAATCGCCAGAATCCCGGAGCCGGTGCCGATATCGAGGAACGCCTGCCGCTCGCCGGCCTGCCGCGCATCCACCAGTTGCTTCAGGCAGAAGGATGTCGTGGCGTGTTGCCCCGTGCCGAAGCTCAGCCCGGGATCCAGCACCACCACGGCCTGCCCCTTTTTTGGCTTCCGCCGGCTCCAGCTCGGCTTGATCAGCAACGTGGGGCCGATCTCCAGCGGCTGGAAGTGCCGCTTCCACGATTCCGCCCAGTTCTCGCGCCGCACCTTGCGGCATTCGATTCGTCCCGCGCCGATGTCCAGTCCGCATTCGCGGATCAATTGCAACTCCGCCGCCAGCCGGCGCTTCACCGCCGCCGACCACTTCGCCGCGCCATTCAGATACACGCTCACGGTGGAAATCTTTGTTTCCTCGTCGGTGTAAGTGGATGCGATCGTCGCGAAATGGCGCGCCAGCAATTCGCCCACCGCCTCGTCGGCTTCGCGCGTTGTCACGATCGACACGCGTCTCAGGGAATCGTCTTTTTGTGGTCGCGCCATGGGGTGAAATTGAGCAGTTCGACTTCTGTTTTGCGCGGGTGATGCTCCACCACGGTCAGGCTGCCGTATTCGATTTGCAGCCGCGCCATTTTGGTCACCGGCACTTCGAGCAACAACGAAAGCAGCATCCGGATCACCCCGCCGTGGCACACCACCGCCACCGATTCGCCGGGATGCTCCTTGAGCAGTTGATGCAGACACGGCTCCACGCGCGCCTGGAATTGCCGCGCGGATTCCGCTTCGGGAATCGCGGCCTTCTCCAGTTGTTCCAGCCAGTCGAACGCGCTGATGCCGAACTTCTCGCGCACCTGGTCCCAGCTCAGGCCGGTCCACACGCCGAAATCAATTTCGCGCAAGTCATGCATCGCGCGCGGCGTGTGGTGCGGATACTTCTCCGCCAGCGGCGCGAGCGTCTGCTGCGCGCGCTTCATCGGACTGGCGTACAGCGCGTCCAGGTGCGTGCCGTGCAGATATTCCGCGAGCACCTTGGCCTGCGCGTGGCCGCGCGGCGAGAGTTCCATGTCAATCCGGCCGCCGAACACGCGGTGATAACGTTCCTCCACTTCGCCGTGGCGGATGAGATAAAGGCGGGTGAACTTTTCCATGAGCGAAACGTCCGCTTACAGGATCAGGCCGCGTCGATCGCGGTCTGCTGGAGTTGCAACAGTTGCTTGATGCCGCCCTTGCCGAGCCGGAGCATCGCGCCCAACTGCTCGTCGCTGAAGGTCGATTCCTCGCCCGTGCCTTGCACCTCGATGAATTCGCCCGCGCCCGTCATCACGAGGTTCATGTCCACCGCCGCGGTGACATCCTCGGTGTAACACAAATCCAGAATTGGCTGGCCGCCCACGATGCCGACGCTCACCGCCGCCACGGAATTCTTGATGGGACATTCCGCGAGCTTGCCGTCCTTGATCAACTTGCGCATGGCCAGGTTCAACGCCACCTGCGCGCCCGTGATGGCCGCGGTGCGCGTGCCGCCGTCCGCCTGCAACACATCGCAATCCACCCAGATGGTGCGCGCGCCGACTTGTTCCAGGTCCACCGCGGCGCGCAGGGCGCGGCCGATGAGACGCTGGATTTCCTGCGAGCGGCCGTCGATTTTGCCCTTCGAAATGTCGCGCTGTTTGCGGTCCAAAGTGGAGTAGGGGAGCATCGAATATTCCGCCGTGATCCAGCCGCCGGTGACGCCCTGTTCCTTCATCCAGCGCGGAACTTTTTCCTCGATGGTGACGCCGCAGATGACGCGGGTGTTGCCCCACTCGATGAGCGTGGAGCCGGTGGCATGCGGGGCGATGTGATTTTGGAAGCGCACGGGGCGCAACTGATCGGCCTGGCGGCCGTCCGGGCGGGTGGTTGTATCCGACATAGGGGCGGGATGGTAGGGAGGCGCGCAAGGCGCGGCAATGACGGAGTTTGCGTCGAATCTGGTCGAGCCGCGGACGGCCGGCAGGTTTGGCACGGTTTTGGTTTGATTTGGTTTGATTTGGTTGGGTGAGTTGAGGGTGCGTAATGCGTGATTCGTCTGAGGCGAGACGTGGGCTGTGGATCCGGAGAGTCTGGTAAATGCGGAACCATGGGTGGTTTTTGAGATCAGAGCCTCCTTATCCCGCCCGGCGGGACTGCTACGAATATCTTGAGGGGGGCCAGATGTGGATTTAGGTGGATTTGGGTGGACCGTCGTGAGGCGCCATCCAGGTGCATGGGTTAAACGAGCCACATGAGGCAGGGGCAGAGCCTTGTCACTTCGGATGCCAGGATTTTTTCTCATGGGCTCCAGATGTGGATTTAGGTGGATTTGGGCGGTCTGAGGCGGTGGATGGTCTTCGCACAATGCTTTGGGACAGGGGCCCCCCTGGCGCTTAAGCGGTAATAACCGGTTATAACCGGTTATTTGGCGTCCGGGCGGGGTTGGGCGGGTGCGATGGCGACCCCGGGTGGCGGGGCCAAAGGGGTGCGCGCCTCGTGGACACGAGGGTTCGTCGGCGGACGGCGCATGGCTGTCCGTTCTCAGCGGTGGCGCTCCTTGGCGCATATATACTCAGTAAGTATAAATCATTATGGCAAAAAGTCAATCGAAAACGGGAAAACGAAAAACGGGTCAGTTCTTGATATTGACATATTTTAGCGGGTTGTTACCCTGTCCGCATGGCCCGCAAATTGCGCGTGGAATATCCGGGGGCGATTTATCACGTCATGAACCGCGGCGACCGCCGGGAGCCCATCTTCCAGGATGACCAGGACCGGCGGACGTTCATCGACACCCTGGATGAGGCGTGCGCCAAGACCGGCTGGCAGGTGCATGCCCTGTGCCTCATGCCCAATCACTTTCATCTGGTCGTTGAAACCCCGCAGGGCAACCTGGTCGCGGGCATGAAATGGTTCCTGGGCACCTACACCGGGCGGTTCAACCGGCGGCACAAACTCTCCGGTCACCTGTTTGGCGGGCGCTACAAGGCGTTGATCGTCGATGGCAGCGGCACCGGTTACCTGCGCACTGTGTGCGAGTATGTGCATCTGAATCCGGCGCGAGCCAGGCTGGTCGGCCCCCGGCAGCGCCTGAGCGCGTATCGGTGGAGCAGCCTGGTGTGGTATCTGTCGCCGCCGCGCAAACGGCCGGCATGGCTGCGGGTGGGCCGGGTGCTGGGGGAACTGGGCATTCCCAAGGACAGCGCGGCCGGGCGAAAGCAGTTCAGCCAATTAATGGAACGACGGCGGTGGGAAGCCGACGGGAAGGAGTATGGAGGCATCCGGCGGG